>DESS01000026.1:21501-45390 GCA_002361335.1 Richelia sp. UBA3308 | reverse complement strand
CCTCCGCTCTTCCTTCGTTTAATTGAGTTTACTAGAGTCATCAAAATTCCAATTTTGTAGCTGGGCATTCCACACAAGCTTAAAACGTTGAGCATCGGGAATGACTCTCCCATCTTTCATATAATATTTCATTTGAGTTTCTACTGTTGCACTATTGGAAGTTGTTGATAAAGTCTTTGCTTGTTCAACTTCTACCCGTTCAACTTTGTTCCACCAATTTGTATATTCTGAGTAACTATTATTAGATTTATTTCTTTGAAATCTTGGAGAAAGTAGATTCCAACTTATGGAATAATTACCATTATTAATCGTTGAATAGTAATCTCTAACTGCTTGGCTTGGTGATGGTTTTGAATTTGTTTGAGAACTTTCTATTTGAGAACCATAGAAATAATTTGGCGATTCATTTGCATTTTTACTGGCAAAAGCACAATAAGCGTTTTTATTGCGTCGAATAAAATTTCTCAGTGATTCAATACAGCTTCTCCGACTGCTATATTTTGCAACATAAACTTGATGGTATGGATTATTTGATAAATTAGGATAATCCCGCAACCAAAATTTTTCCGCTTGGCTATAACCAGCATTCTTTAAATTTGTTATTTGATTATTAGCATTATTGATATCGCGAAAAGCTGAATCCGCCAGAAAATAAAACGAAGTCATGGGAGGTGTTTCTGTTGGCTTTGGTTGAAAAATATTTTTATGTAACTGTTTTATTTCTTCTGGAAACAAGATAAAAGCTAACAGCCCACAGCCACCAATTACACCACCGAAAAATGCTGAATTAAACCAATTTCCCTTTGCACTAGATTTGGCAATTTTAGGAGTTGATGGCACTGATGTACCAATTTTTAGAGTTGGCTTTTGTTGCAGCGCCTCAAGCATTTCTTTTGCAGAAGAAAAACGTTCCCTCAGATGAGAGCGAATTGCTTTATCTAAAACTGCTGCAAAATTAGAACTTACAGCCTTACGTTGCCAATTAATTTCCCCGCTATAGGAATCTGTTTCTAATTGTTGTGGTAACTTTGCCGTCAATAAATAAATCGCTACCAATCCCAAACTATATAAATCACTGGCAAAAACTGCTCTTCCTACAGCTTGCTCCATCGGCATAAATCCGGGTGTACCAATCACAATTGAACTAGTAACATTTCCTTGAGAATTAACTTGTGTTGCCACCGTTTCTCGCACCGCACCAAAATCAATTAAAACCGGTTGATTATCTGACGAACGAATAATAATATTTTCTGGTTTAATATCCCGGTGAACAATACCTTTACTATGAACATAGTCAAGTACATTCAATAAGCTAATTAATATCTCTCGCACCCTAGACTCACTCAAACACCCCCGATTTGCCACTACTTGGCTTAGAGTTTGCCCTTGAATATACTCTTGCGCCAAATAAAACAGTTGTCCCTCGTCAAAATACGCATATAATGTTGGAATCTGAGAATTACCGTCACCCAATTCTTCCAAAATCGCTGCCTCTCGTGCAAACCTTTGCTGCACCAGTTGATAAGTTTGAGGATTATGTTGAATCAGTCTTAGTTGTTTAATTACACACCGGCGAGCCGAAGGTATCTGAGTATCTTCTGCTAGAAAAGTTTCTCCAAATCCACCGCTTCCCAAAGTCCTAATTATACGATAGCGGTTGTTAAGCAGCATTTGTATAATTTCAGTGTTAGTAAGTTAAAAAGGACACATCCTTATATTCTACTCATTTTCTTGCATAAAAAGCGAGTAAACTTAGAATTTATTGTTAACTCCCTTCCCACTCTAAAATGAACTGTATTTCTTTATTTCTTTCCTTGGAAATAATTTTCAGCCGAGCATCGGTTTTTTTTTAATGAATAATCTTCTGCTGCTAACAAAGTGTCTCTTACAGCATATTTGATCTTTTGATCCCTAGATTTGCACGGGCAGGGATGCCCGTACCACAAGAGTTGTAAAATATAGTACTGTACTTCAAATAAAATCTTAGTACTGTAATTGTTAAATCTGACAGTTTTAACTACCAAATTTAGCCATTAACTTACCCAAATCGGAAAGACTTTCCTTTAATAATTCGATATATTCTTGTGTTTGTTGATATTTACTAGTAACACTCACAGTAATACTATCAGGCTTGATAATATAACCGATACCGTAACCATTATCAACCACTTGACCAAAACAAAATAATTCCATACCCATGCCCGCAGCTAAACTACTCGTACAGATGGTTGAATCACCCAAAGCTTTATAAGCCTTATCCTGGTAAATTTTCGGCATCATTCCCTGGGCAGTTGCTAACCGTAAAAGTGCTGATAAATGTCGGTCAACTCCGTATCCTTGTTGACAATCTTTCTGCCGTGAAACATGAGCCGCAACAGCTTTCTTAAGGGCCGCGTATTTAGCTTCATCTGAATCTTGTTTGATAAGAGTGCCAATCAACTCTATAGACTCAGGAGTAACCGAACGCATCGCCTCTGTACGTCCGTAGGCAAACCGTCGAGTATGAACTGATTCGTACACACAATCAATTTTACCGCGTAATTTTACGTAAGCGATTTGAATTGCTAATTGAACAACAGCATCGGGACTCAAACGGTAATTTTTAATCAAATTTCGCCCAAATTCCTGATAATCCAAAACCTTTGTTTCATGTTCGGAAATGTAACTCTCAACTTCTAATTCAGCTTGCTTAATTAGTGCTAAAATTTCCTCGTTGAATTTGAATTGCAATTTTGTGGGTAACTCCAATTCAACAGATGAATCTTCTGCTAATTCTTGGTTTTGAGAAAGGCGTTCCTTATTAACTTCATACAGATAACGCATTATTACAAAACCATCAATTCCCACATGTTCAACATTAATACTCGAATAACCGTTAGATGTAAAAATTAGCTGTAAAGGCTTGTCAAACCAACGGTTTTTGCCATCTCCATGTAATGCATTTTGAGAACCTGCTTCTATATTTGTTGGAGCTGTTTCATCCAAGCAAACAACAAAGGCGGCACTATCTAATAAATCTAAACAACGAGCATTTTCTGGATCTAAAGCTAGTATACCTTCACGAACAACAGCCCAAGAAGCCCTTTTCATTGCTGTTAATGCTCCCAAACCTGGTTGATCAAAGGAAGTATTCTCTAAAATCCAATTTATTTGTTGCTCGATTTGTCTAACTGGTGCAATTTTATCTTCTTTAAGGGGTTGTAACGAGTAAAATGCATTGCGGTAAATAACTACAACATTCTCTCGTTCTGGACTATGGCACATTGTATCGCGTTTAATACCAGGAATCCGATTCCAACCAAATAAATTATCGTACTGAATCATGCACATTGGTTGGTTACCATTACGGGGTGAATCCCTATCTGGTTCAAGTTTCCGTCGTTTAATTTTCAGGTAAAATTTCAAAGTATCGACAATCCAAGTCGCAGCAAGTTTGGCTTGGGGTAATTCTGGTGTAGAAATCGGTGTCAGTATTCCGCCAAAATTTTTATTGATAATTAAAGGTGCCCGATACTCCGAAAAACTCTCTTCCCGGTAATCGTGAACATAACTGGTTTTGGTGGCGCGATCGACAATTTCTAATTGCTGCTGTAATTTTTTACCACTTTCTTGCTGAAATTCCTCAACTGCTGCTTGAGTTTGGGCTAATTCTTGTTCGCTTAACAACGGCGCAACTATCTTAAGATAGAGTTTGCAGGTTTCCTCTAATGCTGGTAAAGGTAATTTGGGAAGAGAACTTTGGAATTGGTACATCATCAGTTATTTAAATTATATCTCTAAGAATTACTAATATGATGGTCTGTGATTTTGATTTGGTAGGCCTAAATTTAGGTATTTAGGATTGGCGATTGGAGATTAGCTACCCCTGGGGTTTCCTACTAGTCAGTAATAAGTCACCTTAAAGACACTTTTTAAAAGTGACTGTCTGCTATGATAATCGCTGTTTGAGAAGCAATCAGACCGTTATTGTACATAATCTACTTCAAAGTCAAAATAGCAGGAATGTAATGGTTAGTAAAGAATTTAGAAAAACATCGCTCAAAATTGAAGAAATTATAAATTTTAAACAGTATGCCATTACAGATTTGTCTCAAAAAAAAGTCTTAGATTTAATTGATAATTGTCGCCAAGAATTACAGCAAAAAGGATGCTGCGTATTTAGAAATTTTTTAACTAATGAGGCACTTTTGTCTGCTCAAGAAGAATCATTATTGCTTAAAGATAAAGCATATTATGCAACAAGAAAAACAAATATATTTAAAACAGATGACGATCCAACATTAGCACCCGATCACCCAGCCAGATTTTTTATGGAACGAACCAATGCTTTTGTTCCAAAAAATAAATTTCAACCGCAATCGCTTTTTCTAACTCTTTACCAGGCAGCTATTTTTCAAAATTTTCTTGCCGCTTGTTTGGCAACGGAAGTGATTTATGAATATGAGGATCCTCTCGGGGGATTAGTCTTAAATGTTTTACAACAAGGCGCACAACATCCGTGGCATTACGATCAAAATGATTTCAGTATTGTTTTGATGATTCAAGCTGCTACTCAAGGGGGAATTTTGGAATATGCTCCTAATATTAGAACTCCATCAAATGAGAATTTTGAATTAGTCCGCAAAGTATTAAATGAAGATTATCAAGAAGTTCAAAAAAGTAATTTACAACCAGGAGACTTACAGATATTTCAGGGAAAATTATCTCTACACCGTGTTACAAAAGTCGCAGGCGATCGACAGCGATATACAGCGATATTTTCTTACAGTAAAAATAAGAATATAATTGGAAAAGTCAAAGATAGTCAATTGTTATTTGGTCAAGTAACATCAGAGCATTATAAAGCAAAGAGAACTTGAAGTTGACTGGGAAAGTAAAAAAACTGTGCAATCCATCTTAATATCGCCATAGGTGTTCATCCCAGGTGCGGCTTAGCCTACACTATAAGGGTGTATAGCAGAACCTGTAGGGCTGTTTTTACTCCTTTGTGGGGATAGACAATCGGCGATAAGCCGCTCACCCATGCCCTACCCTACGGGAACACCGGGAGGGGTGAACGCGATCGCTAGTAAATCTCAAGTAGTTAATCGCACTCCTAGGCAAATAACCGGTAAATAGCCTCTCCTATTGAATACAACTTATACCATTTCTTTATAAAGATGCGCCAAATTTAGCCAAAGCAGGTTGGCAATGTATCGGTAGCTCCACTCTTATACAGTGAGAGCAATTAAGCGCAACCTCATACAGAATTGATATAGCAACGGATTACTTATAGATATTTTTTGCTAAGTAAGTCGGACGAAAATTTACCCAAACTTACTTACAGCTTGGGTAAACTGGCTCCAAAGCTTTGTTGCTACTCACTGTTCACTATTCACTACTCACAAGTGAGCGGCTACTATTTTCAACACCAACCGACTTAAACCGATGAATAAATTCTAGATAATACCAGGTTATTCCTTAACAGTTACTAGCCCCTCAGTCTAAAGCAGTGTTTTAGATGTTTGAGACAAATAATCTAAATTCCACTTCTTAGGACTTTTATAGACACAAACTAATCATAATCATAAGTTTTCGATATATTTTGTCTCAATTTTAGACTTATACCTTTGGCTATACCATTGTCCTATACCATGCGAGACAATCATGAAAAATTGTTAGATTTTCAGCTTGACTAATGTTCTTGGTTAAGAGAAACTTACATATAACTGATGTAAACACTAATCTAAATAAGAATTTTTGTAAATAATCTGATACATATATTTCGCTGTATGGAACATTAGTTATTTAAAGACTGATTTTATAGTTAGGTCAAAATGCTGTATTTAGCCCAGAACTTTAAATTGAATTCTGTCGCAGCATATACAAAGTCTAATCAACATAGTTGGTCAAAAGCATGGAGACATTAGAATTTATAATTTATCCAGACGGTAGAGTACAAGAAAAGGTAACCGGCATAATTGGTGCTTCTTGCGCTGAAGTTACCGCAGCAATTGAGGCACAGCTAGGTATTGTACTTACCCATGAGCCAACCTCAGAATATTTCGCCGCCAACGTACATACTCAGACTAGTGTGGCGAATAGCCAAGCAACGTTTAGCGATTGGTAATTGTCAATCGAAAATAGTCATTTACTCTCACTTACTCAGAGATATTATGTCACACTTTAGCCAGATTAAGACTCAAATTCGTAATATTGAATCTTTGAAAGATGCTCTCACCGATTTAGGTGTAGCTTGGAAAGGTGGTTCCCATTCTTTGCGTGGTTATCAAGGTATAACCCAAGATGCTGAAATTGCCATCGAGCAAGATAATGGTTATGATATCGGCTTCAAGTGGAATGGGAAAGAATACGAACTAGTAACTGATTTACAGTATTGGGCGCAAAATCTTTCTGTGGAAGGATTTTTAGGCCAAGTTACTCAACGTTATGCTTACCATACTGTAGTTAAAGAGACTGCAAAAGCTGGCTTTGAAGTTAGCGAACAAAAACAGAATCAAGATGGTTCAATTCGCTTAGTAGTGCAGCGCTGGAGTGCGTAATGTCTGATTTTTTGCCGCCGGAAGATGAACAAGATAATCGTTCTGGTTTTGAACCGGAATTAGGGGGTTTATTGCGAGATAGCTCTCAACGTTCTGGTTTGGAACCGGAATTGGGCGGTGTGCTGCGTCAAAAGGGCGTGTATGTCGATGAAATTACTTGTATCGGCTGCAAGCACTGTGCCCACGTTGCTCGTAACACTTTCTATATTGAACCGGATTATGGGCGTTCCCGTGTCATGCGTCAAGATGGCGACTCAGAAGAAGTAATTCAAGAGGCAATTGATACTTGTCCTGTCGATTGTATTCACTGGTTTGATTATACCGAACTGAGAAAACTTGAAGAAGAACGCAAATATCAGGTGATTCCTGTAGTCGGTTATCCAGTTGAGGGTGGAGTTATTACTACTCAACGTCGTCAAAGAAAGCAAAAATTAAACAACAAAAAATCTCGGTCTTAGAATTTAAAATTTCTATTTAACAAGAAAGGGTTGCATTTGCAGCCCTTTACTTTTTTGTTCAAAGCGGTAAATAAAGTTTGAAATCGTTACATAAAACAGAAATAACTGAAAACTCACGTCATAGCTTCACTACGAGTATTCGTTATTATCACATCGTAAAGCTACACTAAATGGCGGAAAGGAAAATTTAATAATTTATTTTACCTATTTTCAAATACACCAATTATGAGTTTTCAGTCAATCAATTTTTAAAGATACTTCTCCAAAGTATTAGCTAATGTAGTTTTAGGAACCGCACCAACGACCATATCAACTTTTTGCCCACCCTTAAAAATCATTAATGTGGGAATACTGCGGATACCATACTGAGAAGCAACATTTGGATTCTCATCGGTGTTTACTTTTACTACTTTGATTTGACCTTCATATTGAGAGGAAATTTCATCTACAACGGGGGCTACCATGCGACACGGACCACACCAGGGTGCCCAAAAGTCAACTAGCACGGGAACCTCGCTATCGAGTACTTCCTGCTTAAATGTGGAGTCCGTAACTTGTGTGGCTGATGACATGCCTTAAAACCTTGTAATCAGAAGTTTATAATTTTTGTGAAAATTCTACCACAGCAAAAACCACTGTCTTGGCATTTGGAATATACATTTACAGAGTAGCTCAAAAATTGATTCCAAAACATAAGGAACCGCCCGAACATTAGTCCGGGCGGAGTGTGGTGTGAGGAGTGAACGGAAACATGCGTCTCCGCTATCTCTATTGTAGGCGAGATATGTGATTTTTCCAGCCATAGTTTAAAAGTAAGGAAAAATTTCTTTAAGAAAAGCTATGAGGCGGATTTTTGTGCGGATTTTTGTACTGAGAATATTTTGCGATCGCCAAGACCAATCGTTCAATTCTATTGAATCAGAACTATGCGCTCACCAATAACTAATTATCAAAAAAACATCGCTTTGCCTGAACCGCTGCCTTTCTCACTTATTGTTTTACGGTTGTTTATGTAAAAGAAATTTCAAGATTGATGATTATCTTCACAAAGCAAGTCGTTTGGTGATTAATTACTTGGCAGCAAACCAAATTGGGACAACGCCACTTGCTTCAAGTCGGGGAACCCGCCCAACGCAGTGGCTCCTAGTAATTGGTCATAACGATAAGTGGAAGCAATCAATAAATCTTGGTAAACGTAACAACCAAACGGCAGTTGCTCATGGGGGAAACCCCCAAGACCGCACTGCCTCAACTTTGTATCAATACCTTTTAACCGATTTATATCAATGCTTAAATACAAAGCAGAATTAATCGGAATAAAAGTGATTATCACAGAAGAAAGTTATACTTCCTTATGTCGTTTACAACGTCCACAACGCTTATCTGATAATATTTTTACGTTGTTGTCATTTTCTACAACGTTAAGTGTTAAACTAAATTGACTCATTGGCGCAGCGAATTGAACCACCGCTGCGCTCTCCTCGTTTGCTCCGGAGACGGGCTAGGAAATTAATCTGTGACAACCCCAATTACTTATAGCCCGCCTCCGGAGCCGCTGCGCTAAACGAGTCGTGGTTCAATTCTTAGACTTAAAAAGCCCCTAAAACTGCCAGTAAATTTTGGTAATACTAGGTCTAACTCTTAGTATATGGTGGTTTCAACTGTCACTTTTTTATTGCTAGCAGGAACCAATTAACAACTCTTCTAAAACCAAAGTTAATACCCACTACAACCGCTTGATAAAACGTACATAATCTTAAAGGAACTGCTTAATGATTAAAGTATTGAGTAGTTGAAACTACGGTATAATCTTTTTACAACTAAATATGCGCCCCTGAATAGGTGCTGGCAACACCTCTCAGAGACGACTTCCCCTCCCGTAATCAAACTACGCAAGGAGCAAATTTATTATGTCAAAAAATGCGAATAAATTACAGTCGTACAATTGCACTCATCAATTTAAGCAATTAATCGACAATAATCAAAATATTTCTATTCCTTCAAATTGGACGTTACCTCAATTCCCTTTGGGTCAAATAGTTAAGTGGAGATGGGACTTAAATGGTAAGACTTATGACTTTCACGGATTAGTTATAGGTATTTGTTATTCAGATAATAAAGTATTTGCTCATTCGGGTTGGCATTACACCATTAGAGTAATGCTTGACGAGAAAGTAACTCATCCGCAGGTTGCACAAATAGAAGATTTACACGAATCTTTACTTTATCAATAACTTGATAATCTTCATTGTCCTATCAGCAAGGATAGGGCTTTTTTGTTTATTTTAAGCTAACACAACCTGACCCTAAAAGAAAAATGACAAATACTAATCAACAATTTAAACAGTTACAAACGCACCAAGAAAAACAAGAATGGATGGCAAGTGAATTAATTAATTTTTGGTCAGAAGATAAATGGAAACCAAAAAATAGTCCACTTTTAAAAGGAGAACTAAAATACCCACTTCCTTGCTTACATTTTGACAAAATAAATTCTTGGGCAATAAGAACTGAAATAAAATATGCCTGCTATTCTTTGTCTACAAAAGGTAAGTGGTCATTCAAAAGACTTCATGCTTCTTCAACCTTTATTAGTCGTATAGCGAAATGGCTAAATGAGTCAAAACCTCATTTAAATTCTTTAGTAGAGCTAGAAAAAAAATCAGGAGTAATGTCTTTAGCTTCTTATTTAATCGCTAATGGCATCTATAAGCGTGGAAAGAATCCATCGGTTGTCAATAGTTCTGGTGAACTTTGCGAGTATGAAAAAGATGATGAGTGTATTTTTGTATTTAAAACAATTTACAAAACTCTTGAAGGAATCTATGATGAAAGAGATGAATTTGAAAAAGATATTTGGTCAGCCGAAAATATCTTAAATATAAATAAAGGTTCTAGTTACTGCCCACGTCTTTACTTTACTCAGATTTCTCAAACATGGCTAAGAATAGCAGCCAAAAAATTTATTAAGTACCAATTAAATAAATGTGTTTGGCATACTTGTGTTTTGAAACTGGGTGCAATTATAAAGCTTTCAAGTTTTTTGAAAAGTGAATACCCTAGCGTAAAACCTTGTCAATTAGATCGTGCTATTTTGTTAGCTTATATAAGTCATATTTCAACTCTTCCGGATGCGAACAATACACGGTTTAAATATATCACAAATGTGAGGCAGTTTCTAAGTTTATGTGCAAGAGAAGATTGGCTGGATATTTTAAAAAAAGAACTTATTTATGATGACGACTTACCTAAATGGCAAAGACGAAAACAACCACGCTATATCCCCGAAGAAGTATTAAACCAACTAAATCAACACTTAGATGCGTTACCTGAATATCTACAACGTTTACTTTTAATTTTACAAGAATGTGGAATGCGTATTAGTGAAGTCTGTTCAATGCCTTTTGATTGCTTATTAGAAGGACAAAATAATAGTTTTTTACTTCGATACTATATTCAAAAGATGAAAAAAGAACATACTATTCCTATATCAGATGATTTAGTCAAAATAATTAAAATTCAGCAGCAGTATGTTACTCAAGAATGGGGTAAAAACTTTCCATATTTGTTTCCTACTCCAAAGCCTCGTGGGAAAGGAAAACCAATTGCGTATTCTACAATTCTTCATCGCATTAATAAACTTGCTTATGAAAAAAATATTTGTGATTATGCTGGTAATTTTTGGAGATTTCAATTGCATCAATTCCGTCATACTGTTGGAACCAGCATGATTAATAAAGGTGTACCTCAACATATTATTCAACGATACTTAGGACATGAATCACCTACAATGACACAGGTTTATGCTCACATTCATGACCACACACTTAGAAAAGAGATTGAGAAATATCACGAATCACGAGTAGTTAATTTTAAAGGTGAAACAACTGGATTAGATGAAACAATACTATCTAGTAATAATGATTTGGAATGGTTTAAGAAGAATGTACAAGCAAGAGCATTAGAACATGGATATTGTGCTAGACCAAAAGTACTAGGTGATTGTGATATTCCTGGATTTGATGGTTGTTATAACTGTCCTCATTGGAGAACCAATAAAAACTTTTTACCCGTTCTTAAAGACACCTTAGAACGTACTAATAACGTCTTACAGAAGGCTCAAAGTCTTGGATGGCAGCTACAAATCAACAAGAATACTCCACTCAAAGATAATTTAGAGAAAGTCATCAAAGCATTAGAAGTTGACGAAAAGCAAGACTAAGCATTAAAAAATCTGCATCATCCCCAAAATAAATCTAGTTACTTCTTGCTGCTAAAAGCCCGGTTAATGACCGGGCTTCTTTGTAATTATAATTTCGTTGTATACGTTGTTGATTTAATTCCTTTGTTATCTCTACAGCGTTGTGAAATGCTATAAATTTTGAACGCTGTTGTTGTTGTTTATATAAATATTTTAATAAGACATAAGGAAGTGGCAATATCATAAAAAAAGTAGTCCCCGATGCATTTGTTGAGGGGATACAGGGAGTTGTAGTTCCCCCAGTGAGGATTACTCCTCACAAAGTCCGTTTTATAGTCAATGTAATATTTGACTATAAAATTTACAACTATTATCCAAACCAAACTTAAATTCATATTTATCTAGCTTGCGCCATAAGGCTTTACAAAACAAAGCTGTTTAAACTACTCAAAGCTCGCTTTCCCACTGCAAGTCGGCTAAAAATGTGTAATTTGATTTCTATAGTATTAACAAGGTTTGCCGCTTACTACGCGGCAAACAAAATTCTAGTTTTCCCAAAGCTTGGAGAACTAGCATGCATATTTATCATACTTTGTATCTTAATCGCTCAACTTTCTTCACTTGCCCATGCCTAAATTTTGAGCTTTCTGATATACTTTACCTTCTGTTAATAGTGATGGAGCAATAACAACTTCAACTTGTTGCATATCTTTAAGATTTTTAGCTCCAAGGGTACCCATACTTGTTTTTAAAGCACCTAGAAGATTGTGAGTACCGTCATCAAGTTGTGCCGGACCTGTTAATATTTGTTCTAAAGTACCAGTTGTGCCTACTTTAATCCGAGTACCCCGAGGCAATACCGGTGATGGGGTTGCCATGCCCCAATGATAGCCACGCCCTGGAGCTTCGGCGCATCTAGCGAAGGGAGAACCAATCATTACACCGTCAGCACCGCAAGCAATACACTTACAGATATCGCCGCCAGTGATTAAACCACCATCCGCAATTACTGCTACGTAATTTCCAGTTTCGTTGTAATAATCATCTCTTGCTGCTGCACAATCCGCGATCGCACTTGCTTGAGGTACACCTACACCTAAAACTCCACGGGAAGTACAAGCAGCACCAGGGCCAATTCCTACTAATACTGCAGCTGCACCAGCTTTCATTAAATTAAGTGTAACTTCATAAGTTACACAGTTTCCCAAGACTACCGGCATAGGCATTTCTCGACAAAACTGAGCCAAATCTAAAGGAATTATCGATTCGGGTGATAGGTGTGCGGTTGAAACCACTGTGGCTTGCACAAAAAATAAATCCGCTCCCGCATCTGTTACTAGGGAACCGTATTTAATCGCCCCAACTGGAGTGGCGCTAACTGCGGCAATACCACCATTAGATTTGATTTGTTGAATTCTTTGTTTAACCAATTCTGGTTTAATTGGTTCGGCATAAAGTTCTTGCATCAAAGGAACAAATTCATCTTTGTTTACCCCAGCAATCCGATCTAAAATTGGCTCTGGATTGTCATAACGTGTTTGGATTCCTTCTAAATTAAGAACTCCTAATGCTCCTAATTCTGACAAAAGCACAGCCATACGAACATCGACAACACCATCCATTGCACTAGCAATAATTGGGATTTCTCGCTCAATATTGCCGATATGCCATCTAGTATCAGCTAATTTTGGATCTAATGTTCTTCTACCTGGTACTAAAGCAATTTCATCTATTCCGTAAGCTCTGCGAGCTGTTTTTCCTCGCCCAATTTGAATATCCACGCGCTTCTAGTTATGCTCATCTATTTTAGTTAGGGTATCAAATTGTGGGATTCTTTTGAGAGTTTTTTTCAAACTAATTCTTTTGAATTGCACAGACAAAAAAATCAAATTATTATTTACTTTAGTAGCAAATTTTACTATAAATTAAAAATTTTAATCGCAATTTTTAATCACGAGAGAACCCTGACAGTATTTAAAATTATCTTTTTCTATTCACAATGCTTATAATTTTTGCTTATACAGTAAAACTATAGGACGAAAATAAATTATGATTATATATGGTTTAAAAAATAAATCATAACCTAAGTATAAATAGGTAATAGTGTACAATAAACAACAATTAAACTATCAGTAATCCTTTAGAACCGCTAATATTATTAACATAACTTCCGCCATTATTATTTAAACAGCCTTGATCCAATCCGAAACACTAGAATTATTGGAATGGTCTCGCCTGTGCCAGCATTTGTCCACATTTGCGGCAACCAAGCTCGGGGCGATCGCCGCACGTAATATTGCTCTTCCTTCCTCTCAAACAGAAAGCGAATATTTATTAAAGCAAACAAAAGAAGTTTACGAATTAGAAAGTCGTATAGACAATGGAATTTCCTTTGAAGGAATTCAAGATTTCGGTGATTCTCTAGAAAGGGCAGAACTTAAAGGTATTTTGTCTGGGGATGAATTATTGGCGATCGCGACTACCCTGGCTGGGATCAGAAATTTACGTCGTTTGATCGATAATCATCCGGATTTAGAAATATTAAATGAATTAGTTACCGATTTACGGACTTATCCAGAATTAGAGCAAGAAATCCATCGCTGTATAGATGAACGGGGACAAGTAACAGATCGTGCTAGTGAAAAACTCGGTGATATTCGTCACTCATTGCGTCAAAGTCGAAGTCAAATTACCCAAAAGCTGCAAAACATCATACAGGTAAAGGCAAACGCGTTACAAGAAACCATAATAACTCAACGCGGCGATCGATTTGTGATTCCAGTCAAAGCACCGCAAAAAGATGCAATACCAGGTATTGTACACGACACTTCAACTAGCGGAGCGACTTTGTACGTAGAACCTAATTCTGTAGTGCCCATGGGCAATCAACTACGGCAATTATTACGAAGAGAACAAGTCGAAGAAGAAACTATTCGCCGTACTTTAACAGAACAAATTGGTGAAGTAAAGCCAGACTTAGAAAAATTACTAGTAGTAGCAACCACATTAGATTTAGCAACAGCTAAAGCCAGATATAGTTTTTGGTTGGAAGCAAATCCTCCGCGTTTTGTCAATCCTCAACAAGACGAAAATATCACCCTACGCAAATTACGACATCCGTTGTTAGTGTGGCAGCAGCGTCACGAACAAGGACATCCAGTAATTCCTGTTGACTTAGTTGTCAATCCATATATTAGAGTCGTTACCATTACTGGACCAAACACTGGTGGTAAAACCGTAACTCTAAAAACCTTGGGTTTGGCAACATTAATGGCAAAAGTAGGTTTATTTATACCAGCCAGGGAACCAGTAGAATTACCTTGGTTTAAGCAAATATTAGCAGATATTGGCGACGAACAATCATTAGAGCAAAGTTTATCCACATTTTCCGGACATATCCGCCGGATTAGTCGGATTTTGGATGCATTAGGTGAGGTGGAAGGAGAAAGGGATGAGGAGACAGGGGGACAAGGGGATGAGGAAGTCTCCCCGCCTCTCTCCCTCCCCGCCTCTCCCCCTCCTTCTTCCCTAGTGCTGCTCGATGAAGTTGGCGCAGGTACAGATCCTGTAGAAGGTAGTGCTTTAGCTATTGCCTTGTTGCGTTATCTTGCAGAGCATTCATTGCTGAGTATTGCTACTACTCACTTTGGTGAACTGAAAGCGCTTAAGTATCAAGACGAACGCTTTGAAAATGCTTCGGTAGAATTTGATGAAGCAACATTATCCCCGACTTACCGTTTACTTTGGGGAATTCCCGGACGTTCAAATGCTTTAGCAATAGCTTCTCGCTTGGGATTAAAACCAGAAGTGATAGCAAAGGCAAAAGATGAAATGGGAGGTGCGACAGATGAAGTTAATCAAGTGATAGCTGGATTAGAAGCGCAACGTCGCCGTCAGGAAGAGAAAGCAACACAAGCACAAGATTTATTGCAGCAAGCAGAACGTTTTTATCAAGAAGTATCAGCAAAAGCCAAAGATTTAGAAGAAAGGGAAAAATCATTGCGTGCTTCTCAGGAAATAGCAGTACAACAAGCGATTGTTTCCGCCAAAGGTGAAATAGCAGCGGTGATTAAGCGTTTGCAACAAGGTAAAACAACTGCCCAAGACGCTCAAAAAGCCACAGATGAAATCAATAAATTAGCAGATAAATTTATCCCAAAAACTGCGCCAAAACAGAAAGCAGGCTTTATGCCCAAAGTAGGCGAACGGATTCGCATTCCGAGATTAGGACAAACCGCCGAAGTGTTAACAGCCCCTGACGAAGATGGGCAATTTAACGTCCGCTTTGGAATCATGAAAATGACAGTAACACTACAAGATGTAGAATCTCTAGATGGGCAAAAAGCCCAACCAACAGTCAAAGCGAAACCAGCAGCAAAACCCCAAACCCCAGCGCCTCCTCCAGAAAACACACCTTTGATTAGGACTTCAAAGAATACCGTAGATTTACGAGGAAGAAGAGTAGCAGATGCCGAATTAATTTTAGATAAAGCGATTTCAGAAGCTGCAAGAGCGATATGGATAATTCACGGACACGGAACCGGAAAACTGCGCCAAGGAGTTCATGCCTTTTTAAAGCAGCATCCCAGAATTAGCAATTACGAAGCAGCACCGCAAAATGATGGTGGTACGGGGGTTACTATTGCCTATGTAAGAATTTAGAATTTAGAATGCCCGAATTTAGAATGCCCGAATTTTTGGCATTGCCGATTTGATGTATGAAATTGATTTTTTGGATAACCCAAATCCTTGTAGAAACGTTATATATCTTGTAGAGACGTTATATATAACGTCTGGGACATTTAAATTCAGCCACCAGGTAGGCAACGGCGAATTTTTCTCCCCCTGCCGTCATTTCCTTGTCCTATGTTCAATTATTGTCGAATGTAAAATTTGCCTTTGACAAAATATTAATTGAATCTAAAGTAAGTAAAAGACAAATTGCTGTTGACTGAAATCAGGTAGAAAGCTTGCCAAATTGCGATTTTTTTGCTAAAGCTTGTGGAAACCAATATAAAATGTTGAGAGTCTGGTTTCAAAATGGGTAACAGCAACAGCCCCTACCAGCCCGATCACCTATGCTTAAAGTTATGCACTCTGCTGGCGATTCACCCACTATAAATTCGCAGTGGGAGGATTTAACTAACATTGCCGCTCCGACATCCGTTCAGTGGGACGATATCAAAGCTCAAATTGATTTGGTTATGTTGGCCTTAGAAGCTCTCACAGGCATTGGTTCCGAGGCAATGCTCAGTGCGGCAATTAACCTTAATTTAGAATCTAGAGTGCCAGATAGGGTGGCGCTGTGGCGATTGCGCCAGTCTAATCCCATACGCAAAGGTCAAGGAGGCAGAAAAAAATTAGATGTAGAAGAAGCGCGTTCATTAGTTTTGATTACTTGCTACCTAGCCAAACAGCACCAAGAATTGATTCGTCGTGCTGTTGACTTGTTAGAACAACAAGCTAAAAACAACCGCGAACCTCATTTCTCTGCTTTGCTGGGAGATTACATCGATGCTTTCTGCAATACTTATCAAGAGCGGATGGAAGATTCGGAGAATATTTCCACAGATATGCTTACTAATTTGGCACTCAAACTACTAATAGATTTACTTTTCTATAGTGGTCCCGGTGGACACCGCCGTCTCTGGCTAGTACTCATAGACCGTTCAACAAAATTTTGAAATGTCCAAGACGCATTTACTGCCATGCCTCTATCAAATTCAGTGATTCGTCGGTATACACCGCCAACCTGCACGTTAGAAGTTTTGGCGCAAAGTTCTCCTTTGTCGCGTTGGATGGGTAAATCCGTTCTCAAGCAGGTCAGATTTAATCTTCATTTTGACGATCCGCGACAACCACAGGAGGAAAAAGTCCTAGTTCAAGGTGACCGGGACCAGCTGGAAGCTTTATATACGTCAGTATCAACCTACGTACAGGAAATTTTACAACAGTCACCAGACAATTTCTGGGCTTCGAGAGTTGAAACACATTCTGTCAGTAAAGTATCAGAAGTTAGGGCACTTGAAGATGTTCCGAACTCCGAACAAGATAAACAAAATTCTAAAAAAGAATTTCTTAACAGGGAAAATATTTATTTGCAACCAAGCAGCCATTTGACTCATCAACTGTTTCTTGGTTCCTTAGCTTCCCAAGTTAGTGGTTCTTCAGTTCAACTGAGTTTGTTGCAATTATTTGATTTAGCAACAGCATTAGACGAATATATGTCTGATGTGGTTGCTTTACCTACCGATAATCAACAGCCTGCAAGAAGCTTTAGCTTTGCCTTACCTAGTTGGGCACCCATAGCTGCAGTGTTGGTATTGGGTGTGGGTTTAATGCCAATTACTTATCGATACGCCAATCGTATTCGACAAGAAAGGAATAGAACCAGTGAAACTGTGACAACAGCAAATCAGGAAATTGGCACTAATGTTTCTCCAACCCCTTTGTTAACTCCATTGCCAACTCCAAATTCTTTGCTTACACCTTCACCTACGCTATCGCCTTTAACAAGATTAGATTCGAGTTTAAAGGTCCCCAATACCTCTTTACCAAACCCACAGGCATCTTTCAATCCGAAAATAGCGGCAACTCAGAAACCGGGTACCACTTTTCCCCCAACTTCAACAAATTCCTCGAGTAGTTTGTCTCCCATTGCCCTACCACCACTTGGTAGCGATAATCTAGGTAGTACTACAGCGATAAAACCCCAAGCTGGAGGACAAACTCTTTCTATTTCTCCAAATTCTTTATCTACCAAAACCCCTGAGAGCAAATTAGCGACAAAACCCAATCTTAGTGGAAACAATTCCACATCAATTCCTAATAGTCAAATTAACTTGCCTCTCTCTAGTTTGCCAACTACTTTGCCCTCACTTTCAAGCCCATCTACTCCAAAAATTACAGCACTTCCTTCACAACAAGGGGCTGCATCTTCTCAAACTAGTAGGGATTTAATCGCAAAATTAAGACAGAATCGCACGGCAACTCCTGCAAATAATGGGCAAAAGTCAAGAGCAACTACAGCCGCAGCTAACAGCGAAACTTTATTTGATACCAATCAAGTTGCCGAAGTCAGAGATTACCTTACTAAACGCTGGCAACCACCTAGGGGTTTAAAAGCGCCTTTACAATACAGTTTGACAGTAGGTGTGGATGGTGCCCTCGAACAAATTCTTCCTTTAGGAAAAGCTGCAAGAGATTATGTTGATAGGGCTGGTATCCCAAAAATTGGTGAACCTTTCGTTTCTCCTAGTCGAAACGGACAAAATGTAAAATTACGTGCAATCCTCAAACCTAATGGTAAAGTACAAACCATTCCTGAAAAGGATTAGATGCTGTACTTTAAGCTTTATATTGCCACTAAACCGGGTTTCATGAAACTGAAGAAGCTTAAAAAACTTAATGATTCAAGAATCCCGGTTTTACCTGTTGGATTACAATCCATACATTTCTACTTGCATGGGTGATACAAAGTGAGTTAAGTTTAAAATACAATTTTGGCAGCTAAAAAATATTCCGAACTAAGATACATATGTACTAATATGCTAACATTTTAAATTTTGAAATAAAAACTTATATGGATTAATTTAGCTTTACCGGCACAGGTTGACGACGGCAATCGTCACCAGCGCCTTGGTTTTATCAACCAAAGGTGCTTTTTAATGTCAAAAAGTAATCTTATTTTTTCAATTAGAAATTAACATTTATTGATTTTTAATTACTAATAGGTTTTAATTTTGTTGACTAGGAATTAATAATTATAAATAATATCCCTTTCAAGGGTAAAAAAACTTCCTTGATAAAAATTGTGGACAATAAACGCCTCTAGTGGGGGCGAGTGTAGTTCAAACTGAAACTAAAACTCAAACTAAGTAAATTGTAATATTATTTTGGCGGCAATAGTCATGACCTCCAATGGTTTTTATACATCAGAGCATCTTCAAGCGGATATCATTGAATTAATAGAAAAGTTACCGAGGCTAAAAAATGGCAAATATATCGAGCAAGCTTTAAATACTATATTGCGACTAACTGGCGATGAAATTGACCGGCTAGATTGGAAAATATTGTCAGCCTCATTGGCGGATATGGAGCGTGGTTTTCAATTGTTTCATACCTACCGACACGTTCGTAAAGTTACCATATTTGGTTCTGCGCGTTTATCACCAAGAACACCTGACTATAAAATGGCAAAGGACTTTGGTTCCTGCGTATCTAAGTTAGGATTCATGGTAATCACTGGTGGTGGTGGTGGTATCATGCAAGCTGGACACGAGGGTGCTGGACGAGAAAATTCTTTTGGTTTGAATATCGAGTTACCGTTTGAACAAGAGGCAAACCCGATTATTGAGGGCGATCACAAACTAATTCATTTTAAATATTTCTTTACCCGCAAGCTATTTTTGCTCAAAGAAAGTGATGCAGTAGCTTTGTTTCCCGGTGGTTTTGGCACTCAAGACGAAGCATTCGAGTGCATGACTTTAAGTCAAACTGGTAAATTTGGTCCAGTTCCTTTAATTTTAATCGATCATCCCGGTGGTGATTATTGGAAATGTTGGAGTGAATATATTGATAAACAGTTAGTTGAAAAAGGTTTGGTAAGTCCTGAAGATCCTAGTTTGTATACCGTTACGGATAACTTACAAGTTGCTTGTAATGCTATTACTCATTTTTACAAAGTTTATCATTCCAGTCGCTACGTTAACAACCGTTTAGTAATTCGCTTAAAATCCGATTTATCTGATGCTGAAGTAGAAAAGCTAAATGATGAATTCAGTGACATTCTGGTAAAAGGAAAAATCGAAAAAAGTCAGGCTTTACCACAAGAAGGTACAGAGGAAGCTGTTGGACTTCCCCGCCTACTGTTGTACTTTAATCAAAAAGACTTGGGACGTTTATATCAGATGATTGCAGCGATTAATCAAATGGGACATCCTTCGGTTGAAGATACCGAGCATCCGGAAAGGAAGTAGATTTGGGCATGGGGCATAGGGCATAGGGCATGGGGCATGGGAAATAAAATGCCCGCAGGTTAGAAACCTGGGGCTAGATAAACAAAGCCCGTCTTCACGGGCTGAAGAATCATAAGTCCGTACCACAAAGAATTAGTTAACATTAAATTTAGTGCAAATTTTATGCATGATTAATGGGATGTTAAATATTAGTCGAGATATTCATTAACTTTTGAGCTTTAAGCGCAATACCTCAGAGTTTATCGAGCAGATGAAGCACACAGGAGAACCTGTAGTGTTAACGGTTAATGGTAAAGCCGAAATAGTTGTTCAGGATGCACAATGCGATCAAAAATTGCTCGATGGGTTGGAAAGATTAGAAGCCATAGCCAGAATTAAACAAGGCTGGTAGAACTGTTTCTCTGGCAGAATTTGAGCAAGAAATGCGACAAAAATATGATATTGCAAGTAAGACAGAAAGTTTCTGAATAAATCCACGGTGGACAAATAAATGCCCACCGAAAAAAACTAACTCAAAACCCAATTAACTAAAGTCCGTACACCGAAACCAGTTGCACCAGAAGGATTATAACCGTTTTCCTTATCAGTCCACACAGGCCCTGCAACGTCTAAATGCGCCCAAGGGGTAGTATCTTTAACAAACTGTTTCAAAAACAAAGATGCAGTAATTGAACCACCCGCACGAGGCCCAGTATTCTTCATATCAGCAATACCGGATTTTAAGCCTTCAAAATATTTGTCTTCCATGGGCATCCGCCAGAGTTTTTCCCCGGCGCTTTCGGAAGCTTTTTGCAACTCGGATGCTAATTCATCATTGGGAGTAAATAAACCGGCAATATCATTTCCTAAAGCAACTACACAAGCTCCTGTTAAAGTTGCCAAATCCACCATGGCTTCTACTCCCAACTTGTCGGCAAACACCAAAGCATCTGCTAATGTCAAACGTCCTTCAGCATCAGTATTATTAACTTCGATGGTTTTACCGTTAGAAGCTTTGAGGATATCCCCAGGATGCATAGCGTGTCCGCTAATCATGTTTTCAGTAGCGGCAGAAATAAAGTGAACTTCTACATCTGGCTGAAGTTGTGCGATCGCTTTGGCAGCACCAAAAGTAGCCGCAGCACCACCCATATCAATTTTCATGGTTTCAATACCGCTACCCGCACCTTTGATATTTAATCCGCCAGAGTCAAAGGTTAAACCTTTACCAATAATTGCCAATTTACGTCTGGGCGTGCCTTGAGGTTTATAAGTTAAGTGAATAAACTTCGGAGGCAAATCGGAAGCTTTTGCAACTCCCAAAAAAGCACCCATACCTAACTTTTCACACTCTTCTTTTTCTAGAATTTCTATTTCTAAACCGTGTTCGGAAGCAATAGCTTCAGCAATTTCCGCCATAGTTACCGGAGTTAACTCATTCGCAGGTGCTGCCACTAATTCCCGTGCCAGGCTGACTCCAGAAACTATCTGATTCCCACGGGTTATAGCAGCTTCTTCTCCGCCCAACCCTAGTAAATCTACGGTTTCTAATTGTGTTTCTTTTTCTTCCGATTCCGACTTAAAACGCTTATCTTCATAAAGTGCTAGCTGTACTCCTTCAGCAATTGCCTGTGCAGTTTGTCCGGTGTCATCATTCCAAACAGGTAAACTGATACCCAAAGTCTTACAATGCTGCTTTTTAGCAATTTTTGCAGCTGAAGCTGCTGCAAGTCTTAAGCTTTGAGCATTAAAAGTTTCCGGTTTACCTAAGCCCACTAAGATAACTTTACGAATAGAACTATCACCACTTAAGCGAGTAAAAGCACTACTGTTAACCTTTCCTTTAAAATCTTCCTCCTCTATTAATTCTTTTAAAGCACCAGCTAACTTCTTATCCAAAGCAGCCAAATCCCCAGTTAAATCTAACCCATCTTCAAATAATCCTACCGCTAAACCATCCCCTGACCAATCTAAAAGCGGCGTATTACTCGCTCGAATTTCCATTTCCTATCCAACAAGTGAGTTTACTTGTTCCAGTATTGCTTAAAATTTGCCGTTTGTACTTACAGATTAAAGGAGTTAGGAGGAAGGGAGTGAATAGTGAAGGATGAGTAGTCAGGAGCAAGGGAGCAACGGAGTTAAGAGTTAAAAGTTAAAAAATCAATAATATCCCATCCCCTTGTGCCCTTCCTCAATTCCTTATTGACTAATGAGTACTGACTCAATGGAATTTACGTCTAAATTAAATTTACAGGACTTACGAAAGTGTCACAATACCTGGTTGGTGCCGTACTACAAGCTGTGATATTTTTCGTTTACAATCAAGCAATGAGTGTACAAGCACCACTAAAAAAAATGTGCCAGTTGCGGCCATTCCTATATATAAATTTTTCTTGAAAATATCAAAATTTATGGGTTGATTATGCGGAAAATAATATATCACTAATGAATGTAAAAACTGTAGATGCACCATGGACGGACTCTGACTTGAAGTCAGGGTCTTTTTTTTGCAACAAATCTAAAAAGAAAAGCATTTTTATTATTCTTAGGTTTGGTAGCTTTTGGTTCGAGATATTTTCCAGCAACCCATCCAATATTTTGTTTATATTTTACGAGATACCATTCTACTCCGTTTTGATAATCTTTTTCTTCTTTGTCTTCAATTCCAATTGCATCACATGGAATTATAGTAATTATTTCTGTATTTAAACCTGCTTGTTTACGCATATTTAGACCATCAGCTTCTGGCAGACAATTTAATTTATATATAAGTACAGATGATTTATTTTCGGGATTAATCGCATTTGTAGAATTTGGGGCGGCAACTATAGGAGTTTCTACTATTTCAGGTTTTTGTGACACTTTATTGTTTTCTACTATTTCAGTTTTTTGTGACACAGATTGTGATATCGATAACTTTGCATTTTCCGGTATATTTGAAATATCTAAAAGCGCAGCACTTGCAATTGTTATCAATAATCCGAAAATAAATAAACAAATACCCATAAAGATACTTATTCCATCTATAGATTTCGGCTTATTGTAATTAACTGAACTAAAGTTGGATTTATTTAACTTTTTTCTTATCCATGAGAGAAGTGGAGTAAAATGAAAAATTCCAAATAGAATAAGTAATACGCCACAAGAAAAAAATAAAATTCCTAAAACTTTCATAAAACCTCATTTCCTCTATATTTATTTTTATGCTATGAAAATCAGATATTAGTATCTAGAAATACAAGAACCTGTAGAGGAAAGTTTAGCGATGAATTATATTAATAAACTAGTGGATTTAGTTACATTTTTTGGTTTTAAATACTTATTTTTATAAAGACTAAGTATAATATATTATTTTGATAGATTATTACTTATGTATTTATAATTGCATTAATTAAATAAATAAGCAAAAAATACATATAAAAAAAAACGGTATATAAAATACCGGATTATTACAGATTATTCAGTAATTAATAATCATAAAATATTGGCTTTAAATTGTTTTTTTATTATCTCAAAAAAAATGGTAATAAAGCATAATAACTCATGATTTCGTATAGATTGATATCTTTTTCTAAAAAACAGGCATGTCCGCTTTCTGGAAGTACTAAAATTTTGGCATTGGGAAAAATATTGGCTAACCTTAAAGCTTCTGTGGTAGAAGGTAAAAGTCTATCATTAGCACCAGCGATTAATAAAATCGGTTGAGTCAATTTACTTAGTTGGTAATCATC
>DESS01000026.1:4662-21418 GCA_002361335.1 Richelia sp. UBA3308 | reverse complement strand
GATCGCATTGCTTTCAAAAGTTCTTGGCGATCGCCCCTAGTCATTCTTTGTAATGAAGCTAGAAAAGGTAACAATCCTAAAGCGCCTGCATCATAAAAAAAATTGGGTACGAATTGAGTAAATTGCGAACCCCACTCAAAAAAAGGACGAGCGCGAAAACTAGAAGCAGGATTTGACAAAATTATGCATGTAAAAAGGTGCGGTGCTGCAACTGCTACCTTCTGTGCTAAACAACCTCCAAAGGATTCTCCACAAAGATAAATAGGTCTTTTTGGTGTGTTTTTTATTTCCTCATGGATTAACTTCAAGACGCTATCGGTAAGTTCATCCCAGGTAGTAAGAGAGTCTACCGGTATGGCCAAACAACGCACGTCAAAACCAGCTTCTAAACCATCCGTTTGAGTTCGTAATAGTTCACCAGAGCCATCCATTCCTGGCAAATATATAAATAGCGGATAATCTGAGTGTATTGTTTTTGGAACGAGGAAAGACGGCTGACGTTCAACTTTTGGTCTTTTCATCTGTAGTAATAAGAGCGTTAATTTTTTTATATGAATGAAAAATTTGAAAAAAGGGTTTGAGTTATGCTATCTCGATAAAAATCAACTGAGCAACCTTGAGGGAGTCAGTCTTTATTTTTGGACTTATTACTTTAAACACGTTCTTCTACTATAATTCTTGCCAGTTTTCCCAGATTTTTTGATTGATTTTGCAGTGTTATACAATTAGGACGAACAATTACCACTGGAAAGGTATTATAAATAACTATCCACAATCCCAGCCCTTTGCTTGATAGGTTTGAAAGGCCTAAATATAATAAAAATTTTTATCTGTAGAGCATTTGTATTATTTTATTTTCAAAAAATTTAGGTTTCGTTAAAACGAAGGAAGAGCGGAGCCGGAGATGCTCCGCCTCCGGCCGAAGTTGGCTGGAATTGGAATGGGGTATAATGCCCAACCCATTCACGCGCAGCGTGGGGAGTATCTTGCACCGCAGGTTGCCGGGGAATTAAACCCATATTTAGAGGTTAAAAAAACATTCCAATTAATTAGTAAGAATTTCTCCCATTAGTAATGGCAAGCAAAGAGAATGATATTAGATTATGCTGTCATGGAAATCGTTGCATGGATCAAGCTGTCATGATTGCTTACTAATAACAAACTTACACTTTCAGGTATGAGATTCTCGTAATAGTTAAATGTTAGAAAGGTATCCCGAATCCAAATCGCGATCGACAAAGGTGGAAGTGAAGGATTCCGAATCATAAGTTTTCAATATAAATTTTAAAGTAATATCTGAATTTTACCCTGATTGAAATTTTACATTTTTACATTGAAAAAACTATCTTTAGACAGTATATATTTTCACTATAATGATGATTTGTATTTATAATCACAATCATTTGAAAAATAATTGATTGACAAATATTTAATTTAAAATGTCTAATTTGGATAATAAACAAATGATTTGATACTCCTGCATTTCATCAACTGAAAGCAAATAAATTTGCTAACATTAAATTGTTGCTTGAAAAAGCATGAGTAGTATTGTATAATAGCCTGGTTTTTACTAAAATTGTCAGATAGAAAACGGTTTTTTTAGAATTAATTTTATTTGTGCATGAATCTAGTGGATAAAACAAAAAATACATTTGCAATTACGACACCCCTATATTATGTAAACGGTTTGCCTCACATCGGCAGTGCTTACCCAACAATGGCAGCGGACGTGATGGCGCGGTTTCAAAGACTTTTGGGTAGTGAGGTAATTTTCATTACAGGTACTGACGAACACGGACAAAAAATTGAGCGAACTGCACAAAGTAAAGGTATTAGTCCTCAAGAATTTAGCGACGAAATTTCTGCGGAATTTGTATCTTTGTGGAAATTGCTCAATATTCAATACGATCGCTTTATCCGCACTAGCGATAGTCGTCATGAATTCATAGTAAAAGAATTCTACAATCGAGTTTGGCAAAATGGCGATATATACCTGGGACAGCAAAAAGGTTGGTACTGTGTTGCCTGTGAAGAATTCAAAGAAGAAAGAGAATTACTAGAAGGGAACCGTTGTCCGATCCATACTAATAAAGAAGTGGAATGGCGAGATGAGGAAAACTATTTCTTCCGCTTGTCAAAATATCAAAGCCATCTTGAAGAATTTTATCAGTCAAAACCGCAATTTATTCAACCAGAGAGTCGGCGAAATGAAGTTCTCAATTTTGTCAAAGGAGGATTGCAGGACTTTTCAATTTCGCGGGTGAACCTTAAGTGTGGTTTTCCTCTACCAAACAACGAAAAACATACTATATATGTTTGGTTTGACGCTTTATTAGGATACTTGAGTGCGCTACTCGAACCCGAAGATGAACCAACTTTAGAAAACGCTTTGGCTAAATGGTATCCAATAAATTTGCACTTAATAGGTAAAGATATTTTACGCTTTCACGCAGTTTATTGGCCAGCAATGTTGATGAGTGCCAATTTAGCTTTACCAGAAAGAGTATTTGGACACGGTTTTTTAACCAAAGATGGTCAGAAGATGGGTAAAAGCATGGGTAATACCATCGATCCCGTAGCCTTGGTAAAGAAATATGGTTCAGATGCAGTTCGTTATTACTTTATTAAGGAAATTGGATTTGGTAAAGATGGCGATTTTAATGAAGTTAGGTTTATTGAGGTTCTAAATGCAGATTTGGCAAAGAATTTAGGTAATTTGCTAAATCGTACTTTAAAAATGGTCAAAAAATACTGTGCAGGAAATATACCGTTAATTACAAAGGAAAATATTCCTGAAGATAATCCTTTGAAAGCTACCGGTTTGCAATTAGGCGAACTTGTTAAAGCTAACTATGAAGCTTTAGCTTTCGATCGAGCCTGCGAAACTATTCTTAGGTTGTCACAAGCTTGTAACAAGTATATTGACGAACAAGCTCCTTGGTCATTATATAAACAAGGAAAACAGCAAGAATTAGAACAAGTTTTGTACGTTGTTTTAGAATCGGTAAGGTTGGTAGCTTATTTACTTTCACCCGTGATTCCGAAAATTAGTAGTGATATATACCAGCAACTAGGTTTTGGAATTGACTTTGATAATCAAATAGATACTGTGAATGCCGCACCCTTTGCCATACATGGAAACTGGGGGTTGCTCAGCAGCGAACAACAGTTAGGTAAAGTCAAGCCAATCTTTCAAACCATTGAACTGGATTGATAAAGATTATTTAGATTTTAGATTTTGCCGAAGTTGAGCAAGATACAAGTTGGGGGAGTCACTCTCGTGAGCAGATTCCCCCTCTTGAGAAATTTAGATGTTCTTTCCCCTAAGCCGCAGCCCAAGGGTGAATACAGTCAATTGCGGCTTGGTTTGAACGGAAATTAATCTGCCGCTGGGGATTAATTAGTTTGCCTAGACACAAACCCCAGCAACTAATTCACTGCTAATTTCTCTTCCTCAAACTTTTTGCACCAGATTTTAGATCTCCGATTATAAATTGATTGTTGTTTTAGCTATAAATAGCAAATTCACAAATAGGAAATCTTACTGTAAATCTAAAATCTACAAAGTAGCGGATTTATAACTCTGGTGAATTAAAAATCCTAAATCTAAAATAAAGAAACCCTGACAAGATTAATTTATCAAGACTATAAAGATTAGCCTTGAATAATCATCATAAATTGCCGAAACTTATATATGTAAGTATTAGGTTTCAATGATTACAAAAATAACAAATGGATACCAAAAATAAAAAAATGAGGAATGAAACGAGATGTTGAATAATGTACCAGAAGAATCAATATTTACGCCAGAACAAGTTTTAGAAAATCGAGGTCGTGTAGCTATATTTATTGATGGCTCAAATTTGTTTTATGCAGCTTTACAGTTAGGAATTGAAATTGACTATACAAAATTGCTTTCTAGGTTGACAGGGGGTTCTAGATTGCTGCGTTCCTTTTTCTATACAGGTGTAGATAGGACTAATGAGAAGCAGCAGGGATTTTTATTGTGGATGCGGCGTAATGGTTATAGAGTCATAGCGAAGGATTTAGTACAGCTACCTGATGGCTCGAAAAAAGCCAATTTGGATGTGGAAATAGCAGTAGATATGATGGCTTTAGTTGATTCCTATGACACGGCGGTTTTAGTTAGCGGCGATGGGGATTTAGCATACGCGGTAAATTCCGTTAGTTATCGTGGTGTTAGGGTAGAGGTAGTTAGTTTACGTTCGATGACTAGCGACAGTTTGATTAATGTTTCTGACCGTTATATTGATTTAGAAGCTGTCAAAGAAGATATTCAAAAAACACCTCGTCAAGGATATCCTTATCGCCCATTACCTGAAATGAGTTTTTTTGAACAATCACCAAATATTGTAGATCCTCCTTTAGAAATACAAGAGTAGAGCTACAAAATACAAAGATTATGGTGAATTGTTAAGAGGGAGATAAATCATAATTAAGCAACGTCTTTGCACATCCGGTTCCAAAATTGATTTTTATTAAATGCGTCAGCTAAATTCTTTGATCATTGGGGTTTAATACTGACGCATATTATTGTGGATATATTATTTGGCGTTGCTAATTTTAACAATTATGAATGAAACTGTACAACCCACAGCAAATTTGATCTAAGACGGGCCGGATCCCCGTACCAGAATATGATATTGGATAATTTTGTACCATAAGATGATATTGGATCATCTTTATGTAGATATTTACCTAACAATAAAGAGGGAGGGAGTGAGGGAGTGAGGGAGAGAGGGAGAGGTAATTGGATGGGGTTTCGGAGCCCAACCAATTACTAGCACGCCTTCGGGACGGTGGGGTTTTATACCCTCCTGCTTCGACGATAAAAATTTTACCTATGTGAACAATATAAATAGATTCAAATTTAACAGAAAAGGTAAAGAAAAAATCAAATCAAAAATCAAATCAACAATAAAATCAAAAATATAGATAATTGTGGATAATATTGACTTTTTCTACGTCTGTAAATGCAGTATGGCGCAAACAACTGTCTAATACAAACAGGATGAAAAGTTTAACTCATAAGGCTTTTAGCCTCTGCCTCCTCTGCGCCTTCTCCCTTCTTACATTAGTTAGCTGTGGGGGTGAGAAGCCTAGTATCGAAGAAGATGCAGCCGATGAATCCGTAAAAGAAGACGAAAGTAGATTCACTTTCCAAGGCGTGGCTTTAGAACAATTTGATGAAAAAGGTCAACCTATTTGGAAAGTAAACGCCAAACAAGCTGTATATACAAAAGAAAAACAAATTGGTGAAGCTGAAAATCCCTATGGTGAATTATATCAAGATGGTAAAATTGTTTACAAAGTAACGGCACAAAAGGCTGATATTAAGCAAGATGGAAAGCAATTATTTCTCAAGGGTAAAATTGTTGCTACAGACCCTGCTAATGGTGTAGTTTTACGAGGTAATGAATTAGAATGGCGACCGCAAGAAGACTTAATGATTGTTCGCAATCAACTTAACGGTACTCATAAGCAGCTACAAGCGGTAGCAAAAGAAGCAAAAGTTAAAACTCGCGAACAGCGTATTGATTTTTCCGGGGGAGTCGTAGCTAAATCTGTTGAACCCCAACTACAAATGCGAACCGAACATTTAACCTGGATGATTAAGCAGGAAAAATTAATTGGCGATCGCCCTATGCAAATTGAACGTTTCCAAAATAATAAAGTTACCGATCGCGGTAGGGGAGATGCTGCTGAAGTTTTCTTAAAAACAGAAATTGTTAACATCACAAAAAACGCTTTTATCGAATTACTAGATCCCCTGGTGCAAATAGCTAGTAATTCTATGACTTGGAATATAAAAGGTGAAACGGTTAAAACAAATGCACCTCTAAAAGTGGTGCATCGTGCTGAAAATATAACTGTAAGTGGTAATAGAGGTGAATTAAAAATACCTCAGAAAACTGTTTATATTCAAGGAAATGTTAAAGGTGTCGGACAAAAAGCTCAGTCAATTCAATCCGATAATTTGACTTGGTATTTAGATAAACAATTACTAGAAGCTTCTGGAAACGTAGTATACGGACAAACAAACCCTAAATTAACTTTTAAAGGTGAAACTGCTACTGGTAATTTTCAAACGGAAAATGTGGTTGTTAAAGGAGGAAATTCAGGAGAAAGGGTGATTACAGAAATTATTCCTGAAGTTAATAATTAACAACTATAGCGCCCATTATTTGAGGATTTTTGGTTGTTTCGGTAGATGTAGAGACGCGATACCCTTGCGTCTCTACACGGCATCGGAGAGGGGATGGGGGTGAGGTTTTTAGTCCTATTTAATACAAAACTTCATTACGATTTGGCTTACCTAACTGGGGTATGATTTTTTTCCCTTCTGTAGGACTAACGCCAGTTGAGGCGGTTGGTGCTGGCACTTTCAACTCTTTAAGCATTTTTTGGAGTAATTTGTCCTGTTCGGCACGAAAACCTGGTACAAAAGTACCTTTATTAATAATTGCAAACCAAACTAAACCACGATTTTTGGTAGGCATTACTCCAGCTAAGGCACTGACATCCCTTAAGGTTCCAGTTTTGAAAGCGGTGTGTTTGGGAATCTTTCTGGCGTAAGTTGTACCCCGATAGTCTAACCCAGAAGTGGGGAAAAAGTCGGCTACTGTTAAATTGTGAGGGGCTGCTAAACGTTGAATTGCCATTAACATGGCTGTTGCAGCCCTTGCAGAAACACGATTTTCTTGTCCGAGTCCAGAACCGTTGATTAATTGAATTTCGGATTGGGGTACTCTTGCGAGTTTGGCAGCAATTGATTGGACTGCAATTGCTCCTCCTACGGATTCGGCAAGCATTTCTGCCATGTCATTGTTACTAAAAACGTTCATCTCATTAATTAACTGTGTCATTGGTAATGAGTAATGACGTATTAGCTCGGTTTGGGAGGTTTCGATTTCGTCTTGGACTTTAACTTTTCCGGTAATTACAATTTGGGGTTTTGGGGTACCTTTAGGCATTCTCGAATACTGAAAGGCTATAGCCCTAGACCAAGTGGCAAAATTGATTGCCCTTTTGAATGCTTGTCCTGCTAATTCGGGATTGCGTTGAAAATTCATCGCTAATTTACCAACTACGATTAAATTTCCATTGACGCGCTTGATGCCCATTTTTGAGAGCATATTGCCAATTGTTATTGCTTCTTCCCAGACAAACAAAGGATCGCCACTGGCATTAACAACTAAATGTCCTTCCAATACACCATTTTTAATCGGTCCTGTAGCGCCGATCAAAGTTTCAAATTTATGGTCGTGACCCCAATGATTTAGGGCAGCAAGTGAGGTGGCAATTTTGGTCAAAGATGCAGCAGGTAAGGGTTTTGTACCTTGATGGTTAGCCATCAGTATCGGGCCTGATTGTATCCAAATACCCTGAACTTGGGTTTGCTCGGGTTTGATTAATCTTAATGCTTGTAGTTCCTTAAGATATTCTCGTATTGTATTACTTCTGGCTAGATTAGGGTCGGGGGCGAGAACTAAGCCAGGACCAGCTTGCCAAGCTAAAACATCAATAGCCTGCATTGGTTTAACTTTTACCCCTGCCATATCTAACCACAAGGAAACTAAACCCGAACCAAATAATTCCAGCATCCTTAACTCCTATACAAGTAATTGCTACCTTCAAAGCTGTAATATCACGCACAAAGCAAACTCAGTGTTCATGGTCGTAATAATAACTGCTGATTATTATTTCTGGAAGAGGTGAATATAACAAAGTTTGGCAATTTACCTCAACTTTTGTGCTTAAATTTTGGAAGCAATGGGTTTTATTATCACACTTGGGGGTTACGATTGCACCAAATTTATCCATGAAAAAATTCTAATCGTAAAAGCAGTTATAAATTTAACGAATTGCGGCAGATAAATAGTACTAGTTTTTGCTTTACTAAACTTTGTCTCAATATCTGGGATTGGGACTATAGCAAGGTGTTGTCCGTTGGGGTTTATAACTTTTTTTTCAACATACCGTGAGATGGGAAAAATATATCTATCAACTGTACGGTTTATTAATAAATAAATTCCCAGAAAATTAAGGAAAGGCTCCCTTAAAAAGGTTGCCCCCTAGTCACTGTGAATATCTTCTGGATATGCAATGGTCAATCAGGCAAATTTCACGCTCCTTTAAAATTTTGAATGGCAAAGACTGGTTTTCTTGAATATGCAGCGAACAAATATATAATTACTAGTTTGTGGGATTAATGTAAGAGAATTAAGATGAAGGGGAATACTCCCGAGGGGAGATGCAAAAAATAAATTATTCTGGGATTTGAGGTCAACTCATAAGCAAGAATCTCCGAGGAGGGCTTCACAAAAATCCCGGAGACAATCTATACCTATGGTGCTGAGCCCGCTTGACGAGCGGGACATTTTATTACATGTAAGTGCCGGACTATGTTTGAAGCAATTTTTGGGCTAATTACCATGTTTTTTCAGACCGTCTTTACCGTCTAATATGGCTCAAAACATTTGACTTAATAGTTCTTTCTAGTGGAATGCTAAAGGTAAATTCATGTTATCTTGAGCAAAAGTAGAAATTGATGCCTTACTTGATAAAAGTAAGATTTGGTAGCTAAAAATCTGCTACTAGTAGCAGAGGCATCTGGTAAAATTTGTAAGGTTTCTGGAAGCTCTGAGCAATGGGATCGACTGGCGTAAGAATCGCTATTGATGCAATGGGAGGAGATAATGCACCCGGTGAAATCGTGGCTGGCGCACTGCGAGCCGTCGAAGAGTTGGGTGTAAAAGCGCTCTTGGTAGGCTCTCCCCAAGATATTGAACGGATACTGCCTCCATCAATTAAGTCAGAACAGATAGAAGTTGTCCCTGCCGAAGGTACAATCGCCATGGAAGAGGAACCTTTAAGCGCCATTAGACGCAAACCGAAGGCTTCAATCAACGTGGCGATGAATTTGGTGAAGAAGGGAGAAGCGGATGCTGTAATTAGTGCCGGTCATTCTGGTGCCGCCATGGCAGCAGCTTTACTTCGTTTGGGAAGACTTCCGGGCATCGATCGTCCGGCAATTGGTGCAGTATTTCCTACAATGGTAGCTAGCAAACAAGTACTAGTACTTGATGTTGGCGCTAACGTAGATTGCCGTCCAAAATTTTTGGAGCAATTTGCCGTTTTAGGTTCGGCTTATTCTCAGTATGTTTTGGGTGTCACTGAACCCAAAGTAGGTTTATTAAATATCGGTGAGGAAGAGTGTAAAGGCAATGATCTTGCCATACGCGCCCACCAAATGATTAATGAAAATTGTCAAGTTAACTTTATTGGCAACGCCGAAGGACGTGATGTGCTTTCAGGTGATTTTGATGTGATTGTCTGCGATGGTTTTGTAGGCAATGTTTTATTAAAATTTGCTGAAGCAGTCGGGGAAGTGATGTTGCAAATTATTCGCGAGGAATTACCCCAAGGATTGCGCGGTCAACTTGGTTGTTCTATCTTAAAACCAAACCTGAAACGAATTAAGCAGCGGATAGACCATGCAGAGCACGGCGGCGCTTTACTTTTAGGCGTAAACGGCATATGCATAATTGGTCATGGTAGCTCCCAAGCTCCTTCTATTTTCAATGCTGTTCGCATGGCAAAAGAAGCTGTGGATAATCAGGTACTACAACGCATTCACTCCCAAAATTTGAGGGAAAAAAGCGTTTTATGATTTAGCTGTCTTGGGCAGTAATGTTACTAGTCTATAGTCAGCAATTTCAGGCTGCCTATAGGCTACTGACCTTTATCGTAACGATTTCAACAGTCCTTCTAGCAGATAGCTGCGGTGAGAGTGAGTGCAAAATGAGCGGAATAGCAATTACAGGAAGTGGCTCGGCAGTGCCAGGAACCTTCCTGGATAACCGGGGGCTGAGCGAACTGGTTGATACATCAGATGATTGGATTACCACAAGAACGGGAATTAGTCAACGAAGATTAGCTTCTTCGAGTGAATCTGTTACTAGCATCGCGACTACTGCCAGTGTTAGAGCATTAGAGATGGCGCAAATCGAACCAAATGATTTGGATTTGATTTTGCTAGCAACTTCTACTCCCGATGATTTATTTGGTAGTGCTGTTGCAATTCAAGCAGAATTAGGAGCCAATAATGCAGTAGCATTCGATTTGACAGCGGCATGTTCTGGTTTTGTGTTTGGATTAGTCACTGCTGCCCAATATATTAGAACGGGTGTATTTAAAAATGTACTTTTGATTGGAGCGGATATCCTCTCCCGTTGGGTGGATTGGCAAGATAGACGCACCTGCATTTTATTTGGTGATGGTGCTGGGGCTTCCGTACTGCAAGCAAATGAATGCGATCGCCTTTTAGGGTTTGAAATCAAAAGTGATGGAACTCTCAATAATTGTCTTAACCTTGGCTATATACCCCAATCACAAGAACTCCTTGAAGGTGTAAATATCTCAAAAGGCAATTTTGGCAATATTTCGATGAATGGCAAAGAAGTTTATCGTTTTGCCGTACAGCGAGTACCGGAAGTTATCGATAAAGCTTTGTTTAGTGCCAATCTGAGTGTCGAACAAGTGGATTGGTTGCTATTGCATCAAGCCAATCAACGGATTCTTGATGCAGTTGCCGAACGTCTTTCTATTCCATCTGAAAGGGTAATAAGTAATTTAGCCAATTATGGTAATACTTCTGCTGCTTCTATACCTATCGCATTAGATGAAGCAGTGCGAGATGGCAAAATTAAACTGGGAGATACTATCGCAGCATCTGGTTTTGGCGCTGGATTAACCTGGGGTGCGGCGATTTTTCAATGGGGAAGGTAAAGAGGAACGGAGTGATGAGAAACGGAGTTATCATTTAGGACTGATCGGTTATTAGTTATGAGTTTTTAGTGTTGAATTTGTCAAACCTTTTTGTATAAGGCTTGATTTTATTCAACCTAATATGTAAATCTGAATTGTCATCTTTTAATGGTTAATTCCGTTCCTAGTAACTCCGTTCCTAGTAACTAATAACTAATAACTAATAACTAATAACTAATAACTAACTAATGAGTAAAACCGCATGGGTGTTTCCCGGACAAGGTTCCCAAGCGCTGGGAATGGGAATTGATTTATTGGAACTGTCTGAAGCGAAGGAAAAGTTTGTTCAAGCTGAAGAAATTTTGGGTTGGAGTGTCAGGGATATCTGTCAAAATGACGAAGAAAAGTTAGCTCGTACTCTCTACACTCAACCTTGTTTGTATGTGGTTGAAACTATTCTCGCCGATATTCTAGGTAAGAACGAAAAACCAGACTTAGTTGCTGGTCACAGTTTGGGAGAGTATATTGCTTTATATGTAGCGGGCGTGTTTGAATGGTCTACTGGTTTACGTTTGGTAAAACGTCGCGCCGAATTGATGGAAAATGCTGCTGGTGGTAAAATGGCGGCTTTAATTGGCTTTGATAGGGAACAATTAGACAAAATCCTGGCTGAAACTAAGGATGTGGTATTAGCAAATGATAATAGTTCCGCACAAGTTGTAATTTCCGGTACTCCTGAAGCCGTAGAAAGGGTTATGTCTGAGGTAAAAGCCAAACGCAAAAAACCTTTAAACGTATCTGGAGCATTTCATTCACCTATGATGGCAGAGGCATCTGCTGAATTTAAAGATGTATTAGCTTCAGTAGAATTCCATAGAAGCTCTGTACCCGTTTTATCGAATGTGGAACCAATACCTACAGTAGAAGCGGATGTATTAAAGCAACGGTTAATACAGCAAATGACTGGAAGGGTGCGTTGGCGAGAAATCAGTTTAGCATTACCAGAACAAGGAATTACGCGAGTTGTAGAAATTGGTCCTGGAAATGTATTAACTGGCTTAATTAAGCGTACCTGTTCTGGTATAAGTTTAGAAAATGTCCGCTCTGCTGCTGAAACAAACTTAGTTAGGAGTTAGAGGCGGGAGTGAGGAGGGCAGGAGTTAAGAATTAATATAGTGCTTTTCGGTTGAGCAGAGCCACTTGTAACCTCACCCCGCCCTTCAGGCACCCCTCTCCAAAGCATCGGAGAGGGGAAGGGGGTGAGGTTGAGTTTGTATTTTAAATTTCTCTTCCCATCTCCCCATCCTCCCATATCCACATCCCGATGAATATGTCTCGAAACCGCGAACCGTTTGTTAGTCTTCTACTCTACCGTGCCTTTAAATACTCCGTAGTCAATCCGATGCTTCGGGTTTACTTCCGGGGGCATATTTATGGAGCCGAAAATGTTCCTCCTAGTGAACCGTTAGTAGTAGTAAGCAATCACGCAAGTAATTTTGATCCGCCGATTGTTTCTAATTGCGTCTGCCGTCCTGTATCCTATATGGCGAAGGAAGAATTATTTAAAATTCCCATTTTGAAACAAGCGATTCAGTTGTACGGTGCTTACCCTGTAAGTCGGGGAAATGCCGATCGCAATGCAATTCGTAAAGCTTTGGAGTATCTAAATGAGGGTTGGGCTGTAGGTGTTTTCTTGCAAGGTACTCGCACCCCAGATGGACGAATTACAGACCCTAAAAGGGGTGCGGCGTTAATTGCAGCCAAAGCAAAAGCGCCGATTATACCAGTATGTTTGTGGGGTACTCAGGAAATCGAGCAAAAAGGTTCCACTGTTCCTCAAAGGGTTCCGGTTACAGTCAGGATTGGTGAATTAATTTCTCCTCCAACTTCCACAACTAAGGAAGATTTAGAAACTGTAACCCAACAATGTGCGATCGCAATTAATAAGTTACATGATTTAGGGCGATGAGGGGGAAAATACAAAAAATACGCTCAAAGGAAGTACTATTAGTAGCTGAAATTTTTTAAATTGAAGTCAGATGATGCTGGGATATTGAATTAAGTCGGCTGATTTAAGGTTCACAAGTCAATTTTACTACCGCTTTCCATGATTACTTCAACAATTCCTTCCGTATTATATGAACCAATCAGACGGTGAAAATTTTCTAACTCGATTAAATAACTTTACCTTAGTTCGTTTTCTACTTTTCTTTGCTTGCGCTTGGACAATTGTACAACTAATAGCTTATTTTCAAGCAGTGATTGTTATTTTTACGTTTGCTGCAATTTTGGCTTTTTTACTGAGCTACCCCGTTCATTGGCTGAAGCGTTTTTTGCCCCACAGTGTAGCGGTGGTTTTTATATTCTTAGTTAGTATAATCCTTCTTGGTGGTTTAGCAATAACTGCAGCTTTAGGACTTTTATCTCAAGGACAACAATTAATTGATAGTGTGGCGGCTTTTTTAAAATCTTTAGTACCTTTGGTAGAGCAATTAGAAAATATTTTAGAAAACCTAAATCTTCAGATAGATTTAACTTCTTTAGAACAGATATTAAGAGAACAAGCTATTGCTAACCTCATGAATGTTTTGAATCTGTTCCAAAGTTTTATTACTAATTTCGCGACTTTCATTTTAATTGCCGTTGTTAGTTTTTTCATGCTCTTGGAAGGAGAACAGCTTTGGCTTTTGATTCTGAAAATTGTACCTAAATCTCGACGTAAGAGATTTGCAATCATCATCAAACGTGCGTTTCTCGGCTTTTTCCGCGGTCAATTATTGTTAACATTGTTTCTCACAATATCAACTTTCCTCGTTTTTGTTGTATTAAAAATACCTTTTCCTTTAGTATTATCTGTAATAGTTGGTTTTATTGATGTAATTCCTGGTATAGGTGCTACATTAGGAATCAGTGTTATTACTTTAATTGTATTATCTCAAGGTGTTTGGTTGGCGCTTAAAGTATTAGCAGCTTGCATTGTGCTTCAGCAAATTCAAGATAATTTAATTGCACCAAGGATTATGCAGGATGCACTTAATTTAAATCCAGTAGTAATATTTTTTGCTTTATTAGTAGGAGCCAGAGTTGCAGGTTTATTAGGTATTTTTATCTCCATTCCAATTGCCGGAGTCATAGTTTCTTTGTTTGAAATTGATGAAATGAAAGCGGAAATTTAATTAATAATAATCAGCTAAATTATATTAATAATAATATTTTTGGATAGATAGAAACCTGATTTTTTACTAAATCCAAATTTATCAACATTTATCAAAATTCACAAATAAATTAAAATTATTATATATTAATTATTGAAGAATAATTAATGACTGATGACAAATCAAGATATAAGAGCGCAATTAAATGAAAACCTTGATGAAGCTGAATGGGCATGGTTAATTCCCCATGTGCAGAAAGATTCTGTGATTGTAGTTGCAGCGGAATTAGATTTAATTGATGTGGGAGTTGCTATAGCTAGCGATAAAGTTTCACAAGTACAAAATTGGATTGATGGTGCGATTCGTTGTTTAGGGAATCACGGTAAGTAGTCCGTACATACCTAAGCCAGTGAAACTTAACCACGGTTAAGCACTGAACTCTCAGGACTGATGTAGGTGAAAGTCCTACCCGCTAGATTCAAGCGTGACTCCTTATCTGCCCACACCGAACAAGCTCGATTCTTGTAGAGTGAAGCTGGGAACAGGGCACAATCAGACGGCTGTTATGGGCTGACACTGGTGCTAATGGGGAGTTCCTACGGTGAAATAGAGCCTATAAAAGTGACCTACCAATAAGCAAGGCATAACAAAAAACCCTTGACTGTATCGGAGTTCATACCCGCTGCACTCTCGTCAAAGTAGCAGCAAGAATCTTGGGTATCCGATGGTTAAATTGGCTACACCTAACGGAACGATAATAGATGTTTAAGATATCTAATCATCTGAGGGAACGAATAAAAACGAATCAAAGGTCTTGGGGCAGTCGAACCCCAGGTAGGTAAGACGAGATACGGAACCCCTTCGATTCGGGTAGGATGCGGCGTAATTGCTGCAAGGTATTCAGAAAACACTTAGCAGAGTTAGAGCATGATTAGGCACAGTAAAACAACTAGTGAATCTTGGATTAAATTAAATTGGAAGAAATTCCGAAAAGATTTATTCCGCCTGCAATGTAGAGTGTTCAAAGCAGTTCGAGCAGGAGACAAGCGTAAAGCTTTGTCACTTCAAAAACTGATTCTGAAATCCAAAGCAGCTAGACTTCTGGCGATTCGTCAAGTAACTTGCGATTACGCAGGCAAGAAAACAGCAGGCATTGATGGCAAAAAATCCCTCAAATTTAAAGAGAGATTCGAGCTTGAAACACTTCTGAAAAGTACCAGTAATAACTGGTACCACCAGAAGGTACGTAGTATACCCATTCCCAAGAAAGATGGAACTACCAGAATCCTGAAAATTCCTACTATAGCAGACAGAGCTTGGCAATGCCTAGTAAAATATGCTTTAGAACCTGCACACGAAGCAACCTTCCATGCAAGAAGCTATGGTTTTAGACCAGGACGTTCGGCACACGATGCCCAGAAAATACTCTTCTTGAATCTATGCTCAACTCGCAATGGAATCAATAAGCGAGTCATAGAACTCGATATTGAAAAATGTTTCGATACGATAAGCCACACCACAATAATGGATAATATCATAGCCCCTAAAGGCATCAAATTGGGAATATTCCGATGCTTAAAAGCAGGAACAAACCCTGAATTCCCAGAACAAGGTACACCACAAGGTGGTGTGGTAAGTCCGCTATTAGCTAACATCGCGTTAAACGGTATTGAAAGTATCCATAAATACCACAATCTACGTGGCTATAGAATTACAGAAAATACCCGGACAGCAGATATTATTGAGCCAACAATTCGTTATGCAGACGATATGGTAATAATTCTAAGACCTGAAGACGATGCAAACGAAATATTAGACAAAATCAGCCAATTTCTAGCTGCCAGAGGAATGAAGGTAAGTGAGAAAAAGACAAAGATAACCGCTGCGACATCGGGATTCGACTTTTTAGGCTGGCATTTTAAAGTCCAGAAAAACGGTAAGTTTAAAAGTTTTCCCTCAGTGGAAAACTTCAAAAACTTCCGTGAGAAGGTCAAGAAAATCGTCAATAGCTCGAACTATGGTTCTAAGGTAAAAGCCGAAAAGCTAGCACCAATAGTTAGAGGTTGGAGAAATTACCACAAGTTCTGTAAGATGGATGGTTCGCGATTTTCGCTATACCACATGGCTAACAGAGCATTCAAGGTATTTAACAAAGAAACTTATCTGAATCGCTATTCCAGTAAGAATTTGCTTGAAAAAGCGTTTCCAAAGGTTCCTCACTCCGAAAATAAACACGTCAATGTCAAAGGAAATAAATCTCCCTATGACAAAGATATAAACTACTGGAGCAAACGCAATAGTAAATTATATGACGGATATACCTCTAAAGCCCTTCAAAGGCAAAACCATTCATGTGCAAAATGTGGTTTGAAATTCACAAGCGAAGAACGAGTTCACCTACACCACATTGATGGTAATCACAATAACTGGAAAACAAAAAATCTAGTGGCTATACACGAATCGTGCCATGATTACATCCACATGAGCAAAAGAGTTATCTCTTAAGAATATCGGGAGCCGGATGCACGGAAACGCGCACGTCCGGATCTAACAGAGAGGTGCGTTGGGTAATACCAGCCATCGACTCTACCAAGCTTTAATTGCTAAACCTTCAGCAGTACAAATGGGGGAATGGAATATGCAGCGAGAAAAACGGTTTAATACTTTGATTGTTCAGCCTTTTGTGCTTGTTCAAGAAAAAGCTGCTGCGTAAATAGAAAAATATTTTTAATCCCCTTTGTCTAAAAAAGGGGACTAAGAATTAAGAATTAAGAATGAATAATTAAGAATTAATAACTAATAACTAATAA
>DESS01000026.1:0-4578 GCA_002361335.1 Richelia sp. UBA3308 | reverse complement strand
AACAACTAACAAATAACAACTATTTTTCTCCACCACCTAAACCGGTAGCAACCCAAAAAATCGATCTCACTCCGTCGCGAATGGATTTTTCTATTGGTTCAGAATTAGTTCGTGAAGGAACTGATACTGCTTGGAAATCAATTCCGCGACTACCTAAAACAATTTCGCCGATTATAGTAGCACGACGCATATGGTAGTCGGAAGTAACTAAATACAATTTCTTAATTCCTCTTTTTTGTAAGTCATCTACTAAGGTTGTAAAGTTTTCTACTGTATTATTGGCTCGATAGTCTAAGTACAAACGTTTGGAATTAATACCGGCTTTCATAAATACTTTTTTCGTCACACCAGGGGGGCTTCCTCCCGATATCCAAATCGGTAAACTAGGATGTTTTTTTGCAAAGTGTGCTGTAAATTTTTCTCGTTCTAATCTTTTTGTTGAACCTCCTAAAACCAAGATTGCTTGTGGCTGTACAAATACATTTTGAACTTTTTTGAAACCCCACAATAATGACAATGGTAGGATTAAAAGCATTAACCGAGAAGAAATTCCTGATTGAAGCATTTTGTTCAAGATTTTATTATTTTGACTATCTAGAGCCGGAATTTTTATCAAAAAATAAAAATAATCCAATAAGGCATTGCTGTAAATACTTGATATGTTCAACCAAGTACAATTATTTCCTGGAAAAATACTTTGTGGAAAAATACATAAGGGATTATACCTGTCAAAGCCTTGAATCTTATACCCTATATCCATAGGTAATTGAATCAGGATTTTTGACTATTTTGTTAATAATCTAATGTATTTTATTACACCAATGGTTTATTTCTACAACTGGTATATATTAGCTAATTTTGTCTATAAAAGCGAACAAAACCATTGTTATCTAGATTATTGATTTAAATTATATGCACCTTATTTTGGATTACAGCAACAAGGACTACCAGACTTAATGCAAAATTTTATCGCTTTTGGATGTCAAATAAAAAGTAAATTTAACAACCATTTTTGATTATTTTTTCGGAAAACGGGACTGGCAAGACTCGAACCTGCGACCTAGCGCTTAGGAGGCGCTCGCTCTATCCAACTGAGCTACAGCCCCAAAAGATATGACTATAATCACTATAATAATATCATTTTTGGTTCGTTTGCCACGACTTGTTCCAAGGAGCACCCCCTGTTTCTAATCCACACAGGTTGCTGGTGGCTTTCAGGATAATTTTTGATTGAATGCCGTTTAATTCTCGTAATTCTAAAGTTAGTTTTCCTTGCATGGTATCGCGACAAGCAAATATTAAACCATTTTCGGTAGGGGCACGCAATTCTGTACCGGGTAAATCGGTAGTTCCTGTTAACTCAATTTCATATTGCAAATTTTTCCCGTGCATTTCCCATTTTCCCCAAGGTTCGATATTCCAATTCACTTGGGAATTCCAAGGTACGAATTCGTAAAATTTGCCTTGATAATGCAAGCCAACCATGGCGACAGATTCCATCCACCACAAGACACCGCGTTTACCACCACCTGCGGTTAAAGCTAAATCTGATTCGCCATCAAAACTATTACAGTTCAACCAAAACCATTTTTTGGGAAAAGCACCTCCCCAATTCTTCTCGCTGTAAGCTGGTGCATTAGTGAATTCGTAGCGTTTGCCATTCCAATCTATCCAGCCGCTAGCTAAACCGTGAGCCATTAATATTTGCCATCCCGGTTCAAAAATCTGTAAAAATGATACCCAGCCTGCGGTTGATTGTTGAATGCTACCTTTGTCTCCCCAGTAATACATTGGCTTAATTTCATACTCCCAACGACAGTAGTTACCGCTACTGGGGTCATTAATTATTCCTTGATTTAAAGTTGCTGTAGCTTGATAACCTTCTTGAATATATTTATCAAATTCTTCCGGTAGTAGAAGTATAGGTTTGCTTTCTATATCTGTTTTACCCCAATGACCTAAAGCCAACACATGAGAATTTCCCCAAAATTTATTTACATCGGGGAAAGTACGCCATAAATATTCATCATTGGGACCAAGAATTTGCGCTGCTCCGCCACTGTGAGGCTTTCCGCCAACTGGATCTTCAATGGAATACATAAAAGCAAAGGTTTGATTTTCCTGGGGTAAAGTTACCCGATAATACCAACCTTCAAAAAAACGTCGATTGCTACCATCCCAGTGGTAGCCACTGTGGGGTGTTTGAGTGGAGGAAAGAAAGTTTTGCGGAAGATGCAGCATAAAAAGATTAACGATTACAGACTTTTATATTAGTACTTCACATAGTAGTACTTGACTAAGATAGGACTTACGCAACCGGCACATTTTTTTTAGTGGTGCTTGTACACTGATTGATGATTGTAAACGAAAAATATCACAGCTTGTAGTACGGCACCAACCAAGATATTGTGACAATTGCGTAAGTCGTGTAAGAATCAAAACCGCTATATTTATCAAAGCAAGATAATGAGTAAATAATACTAAGTATATTAAAAAGTTTACCTAAATGTTGCGAAAAGTTACTACTAGTGACAGTGTGTAAAATAAGATGTTTCTTACAGAAAATGGATGCTAATTTAATAAATAAGGCACAAGAAAGTTTCAAAACTAACAATACATCTTCTGATTAGAGTTAGTGCCTTCGCCTCTAATCTCATCGCAATCGTTTCTCCATTGTTACATCCTACAAATTTTGTGTTTTCGATTTCAGTTTATCTGAGTAAATTTGGAGGTTTTTCACGAGCTAACAAAGATGCCTGTTTAGGGAAAAGTAATTTTGGATGTATCAAGAGTAACAATAAGTAATAAGATTGCGATTCCAGTCCACCCTATATTTTTTTAATTCAATCTGTTTTTCGACTCTTCAAAATACACTAACCATTTAATAAACCGTCTTTAAAGCATGACATTTTCGGTCATAATTAAAGGCGGTTTTAAAGTGTCAAGCGCTAGCCTACGGGAACTCCTGCGGCTTGAATCAGACAATAGAAAAATAGAAAAAATGAAAAAATATTTGTCTATCACTATTATTCTGCTGTTTTTGCTGATAGCTTTTACTATCAATCCCCAAGTAAAAAGTGTAGCTATAAATTACGAAAAAGAAACTGTGGTGCTTGGGGAGAATCCTGTACAAAGCTGTAACTCAAAACAATTTTCTCCAGGGAATCGACTATGGTGTTTAATTTATGAGCGAGAGCGCTTGATGAAAGAAGTTGCGGCTATTAAGTATCCCAAAAAAAAACCTATTTATGATGGAGTACGGGAATTAGCAGTTTTGAACAATATTGGTATTATTGCTAGAAAAAACGAACTTCCTGTGAGGGAGATGCAACTTTACTCTCAAATTGTCATGGATGTTTCCCGTCAAATACAGCAGTACTGGTTTGATTTGTGGAAAAAACAAGAGGTAACAACAGCAAAGCTCTCGTTAAACCAAATTAGACAGCGCATCGATCAAATTGATGAAGCGATTGTTAATAGCTTTGTATTAATCCGGGGTTCCAATTCCATCACATTTGAGCAAATACAAGATGGACTAAGAAAATCATTAGCAGATTTAAATGGTATTTATCCCAGTAGCGATCGCCAACTTTTTATTGATTTATTGGCTAGGGTAATTTATGCTGTAATAAAACCAATCAAATAAATCTCAAATTAGGTTTAAGCAATAATTTCAGCGTTTATAAGCACCGATAAGAAATACTTGTCCGTCCGAATTTTGCATTGCTTGGAGTAATGTTGTTACTTGTTTGAGAGTTTTGGATTTTGATTGAAATCTGATTAAATAACGATAACTATAAATACTTTCACCAAGGGGTATTGAATTTACATTCACAACATTAAAGCCAGCATCTTGTAGTTTGGCGATGGTATCCGAAAATATTTCCGAGCCGGAAGGTGCTTTGATTGAAATAATCAAGTGGTTGGAATTGGGGTCAAATGAAGCTAAACTTGACCGTATAATTACCCAAAAATTTGTTTTATAGTCGTTATCTTGGATATTAGTAGCAAGAGTTTCAAGTCCGTAAACTTTGGCCGCATTAGGTGAAGCTACAGCAGCAGTTGTACCATCACCGCTAGAGACTTGTTTCGCAGCAGCTGCGGTGGAACTTACCTCAATAAGCGGGATGCGAGGAAAATTTTGTTTTAAATAGGTTGCGACTCCCCGTAAAGCGTTGGGATGGGAGATAATCTTTTTGATATTGCTGGCTTTGGTACCGGGTTTTACAAGTAGACTGGAAGTAATTGGGATTGTAACTTCATCAATTATTCGCCAGTCCGGATCGAGTTTCTCAAAAATGATACCGTAGGTTTCAGCTACAAAACCACTGTCTGAGTTTTCTATGGGAATTAGTCCCCGCTTCACTTCACCACTTGCGATCGCAGTCGTGACAGCAGTGATAGTCTTGTAGGGAACAATCTTCTCAAAACCAGGTGTTTTAGACTGATAAATTTTAGTTGCTTGTTCGGAATAAGTACCAATGGGACCAAGATAGCCTAATTCATCAGCTAACACTGATTTTCCCATAACAAAAGACAGCCCGAACATGACAGATGCGTTACTTTTTAGTTGTCAAA
>DESS01000207.1 GCA_002361335.1 Richelia sp. UBA3308 | reverse complement strand
GGAGCGGGGGGAGCAGGGGGAGCAGGAGGAGAAAATTTTTTCTTCTCCTTACTCACCTTTCAAAGTGAATTTGGTGGAGTACTAGGGGGAAAGTCCCCTAGCACCAAATTCAAGATGACAGTTAAACCCGGGAATATAGAGCATTTTGGAATTAGATGAGGTACATTCTCCCTGCTCCGTGTCTTATCAAGATTTTATCTATACCTTATTTGCGATCGCATCTGCTGCATTTTCCGGGAGTGATCCAACAGGTTTAAAATCGCTAGTACTGATAGTAACATCGTCAAAAGATATCAACTCAAAACCGGTGGCTTGAGAAGTGCCAAAAACGCCAGTACCATTGGCATCAGCACTGCCAAGAACGCTAGCACCGTTTCCTGTTAGTCCTGCTAGTGACAATGAAATTGAATCACCAATTTTTTCTAGATTGAATTCATCCTTATTACCAGGCAAGACAAGAGTGTCTAGACCTTTACCACCATCGATTTCATTATTACCTTTGCCACCGAAGATGACATCGTCACCCGTACCCGCATCAACAAAATTATTACCCAATCCTACATCAATGATATCATTCCCATCTCCAGCATCGATGAACTCGTTGATTTCCGAGCCAGTTAATGAATCATTACCTTCACTACCAGATTTATTGGCAAAAAGCCCACCAATATTATCAGCTTGTAGGCGAGTAGTTGACAAATTGGAAATGAATAAACCAGAATCGTAGATTCGATCCCCTGTATCAGCAATACCAAATTTAATTGTGTTTTTACCCTGTTTAACCGGAGCAACAATCTTCAAAACACCACTGACACCATCGTATTCTATTGGTAATTTGCTGTTTTTATTGTCTTTGAAATTACCTAGATTTAGGTTGTTATCGATAATGCTAAGGGGCTGTAATGGGTCACTATTGAACAAGGCATAATTTTCACCATTAACAAACACACCAGCTACATCGACGAAACTGGTATTAGAAAATTCAGGAAATTCGTCCGAGCCAAAGACTAGGTCAAAGCTTACTGATTTAACATTAGAGTCCTTGATATTGAAACTGAACTCCAATAGATTTGCATCGAATGTTTTACCAGCTCCATTAAAAGCGCTTTTAGCTACTCTATCCAAGTCCTTATCACCATTACCCCCCACAGAGACACTAAAACTTCTTTGGGTATTTCTCTGTGCTGGGGTTCCATCACCAGAAGTGATTAGGATACCTGAATCAATTTCTAAAGCAGATAAACTACCGTCGTAGAATGAAGTCTGACCATTACCACCAGTAAACTTTGGAGAAGATTGATCGATTTTGATTTTGGAATCGGTGACAATCGTCTTGACTAATCTGAGTGGGTCATCTTTTGGATTAAAGGATTGAAAAACAGATGATGGAGTCGGTTTTGGATTAGGTAGTGGAATCGGTTTTGGAGTAGGTAGTAAAAACGCTTCTGGAATCGGTTTTGAAATCGTTTCTGGAAAAAGTTCTGGAATCAGTTCTGAAATCGGTTCTGCATTCGGATCGAACAAACTAGGATCGAATGAAGTTGAAATAGGTAAATCCAATGAAGTTGAAATAGGTAAATCCAATGAAGTTGAAATAGGTGAATCCAATGAAGTTGAAATTTCCATGAGTAAATTTATCCAAATAATTTGAGTGAATAGGATACAAAACAAAAATCACAAGGAGATATTGCATCACCGGAAGCTAGTAATGCTTGGGGGATTCAATATTCAAAATCCGCTTTCTAAAAATTAGACAATCTTAGACATTATCTGTTTTTTAGTTCCTGATTCATCGAAGAGAGTCCAAAGACAGCTTCTCACCAGGTATAACATCGGGTTCAGCGAATCCGAGTCAATTTAAACTAGCTGAGTAATTTCTATCAGCTTAAGTTTTTAATTCAAGCGAAAATATGGCAGTAACATTGCTTCCACCCGCTTCTTGAGAAATTTTTTTGTTTTTTCTATTCCCACAAAATATTATACTTAATCAAACAGAAAAAAAATATTAAGAAAAAAATAATGAACCAAAGCCTTTATGCAGAGGGCAGAGACTTGATCAGAACAATTGGATGGGGTTTCAGACCCCTCACCCCGCCCTTTCGGGCACCCCTCTCCAAAGCATGGTCGAGGGGAAGGGGCGTAGTTTCGTGTATTTCATCCAAGTGAAAAGCGCTATATATTTTTATAGCCTCGGAGCGCAGAGTTACAGCCTCGGGACGCAGAGTTTTTTTAGCTAATTTTTGAAATAATTCTGATGTATCTGGAAATGATATAATCCAGCCTGCTAGTGAATTAACAGCAAAATATTTTCGTTAACCGGAAATTATACTCATCCATCCAGTTCTAAATAACCGTAAGATTTTACGCAATCAACGGAAATGGAATTGTAGTAATAATAATGTGTAATTAAATAATGTGTGATTAAATAATCCGTAATTATTTAATTTAGGACATTCGTTGTTACTCACCTTAATTTCATTTATGAAAAATCTCCAAACTAAATTGAAGGAATTGATTCATAAAGAAAGTTCCCAGAAAAACAGCCCTAGGCACAGAAAGTCTCAACCTGAAAGCTCCCGGGCTTTTTGGGGAAAGATGGGTAAAATTGCCATAATATCCGCTGTGGCGGGGGGGTTATTTGGGATTTTGTTGACTAGCAAGCCGTTTATGCAAGCTAATCTCGGTGAGGAAGAAGCAAATTTTTTTGAAGATAATGTTGTTTCTCAAGGAGTATTTTTAGGGCTAAATCGCCCAGTAAATATTTTAGTGATGGGAATGAGTGTACTTCCTCCGGATACCCAAAACGCACCGGAAGAAAGTAAAGAGGTAGGGTATTTACCGCAAGTAAATGCTTTTGATGGACTTTCCGATGTGATGTTATTGATTCGGTTTGATCCCAAAAATAATAAGTTAAATATGCTTTCTATTCCTAGAGATACTCGCACCAAAATTGAAGGATATGGTATTAGCAAAATCAATGCTGCTAATCGTTTTGGTGGTGCTTATTTAAGCGCTAAAACTGTTAGCAATCTTTTAGATGATGTGGAAATAAACGGTTTTGTTCGTATTAATGTTTTGGGAGTAGGTAAATTAATTGATGCTTTAGGAGGAGTAACGGTTAATGTTCCCAAAGATTTAAAATATAAAGATGATTCCCAACATTTGTATATTAATCTCAAAGCAGGAGAACAACACCTTAATGGCCAGCAAGCCCTACAACTGTTGCGATTTCGTAATGATGCTAGAGGAGATATTGGACGCATTGAACGTCAGCAGATGGTGATGCAAGCCTTGATAGAACAGGCACTAAATCCTGCAACATTACTGCGATCGCCAATTATTCTCAGTACAGTGAAAGAAAATATTGATACAAACTTAACCCTTGATGGTTTATTAACTTTAGTTAATTTTGGTATCGGAATTAATCGCTCGAATGTTCAAATGTTAACTTTGCCCGGTAGAGTTAGTAATAGTCGAAAGTTTGCAGCTAGTTACTGGCTACCAGATGAAGAAAAAATTGAGGAAATGATGCTTCGTTATTTTGATGTTAGTTATTAGTTGTTAGTTGTTAGTTGTTAGTTGTTAGTTGTTAATTGTTAGTTGTTAGTTGTTAGTTGTTAGTGCTTGAGCGTGTAATCAGTGTAAT
>DESS01000027.1 GCA_002361335.1 Richelia sp. UBA3308 | reverse complement strand
GAAGGAGGAACGAGTAAGGAGTAATGAGTAATGAGTAATGAGTAATGAGTAAGGAGTAATGAGTATTCATTATAGTGAGTAATAACCGCCATCTTTTGCCCTAAGGTTATATAGTAAGTAATTTGTCCGACTTGATATTATCGGTAATTTCCCGGTCATCATATCATTTGCTATTTGTTACTTTTTACTTGTTACTCGTTACTTATTACTTATTCTATGGAGAATGAAATTAGTATTCAAAAACGGACTGAGTTATTTGCAATTAGAGTGGTTAAAGCTTATGTGGAATTAAATAAAAAACAGTTTGATGATGCCAGTAAGGTATTGTCTAAACAATTTTTGAGGGCTGGCACAAGCATAGGTGCTAATTGTGCAGAAGCAGAATTTGCTCAATCGAATAAAGATTTCATTTCAAAGTATTCTATTGCATTGAAGGAATCCTCAGAGTGTCGGTATTGGATCAAAATATTGATCAATTCTGGAGTTGTTTCTGAAAATAAATTTACACAGATGCTTTCAGAATTAAATAGAATTATCAAGATTCTCATATCGAGTATCAATAAATTAAAGCAAAAAGAATAATTATGAATAATAAGTAATAAGTATTCATGATTAATAAGTATTCATGAGTATTAGATAATAACCACCATCTTTTCAATAGGGTTATATAGTAAGTAATTAACCAAATAAAGTATAAATTATTACTCCTAACTCCTTACTCATTACTCCTAACTCTTTACTCGTTACTCCTTACTCATTACTCCTAACTCTTTACTCGTTACTCATTACTCTTTACTCGTTACTCCTTACTCATTACTCCTTACTCATTACTCATTTTCTCGAGATATTCAATTCGTTTTTCATTAATTTGTATATTTTCTTCCGTTGGTGCAGGTGTTTCTGACTTTGCCAAATCTTTCACTAAACTTGACCCAGTTTGACCCAATTTACCATCACCGACAGCCTTCAATGCTTCTTCAAGTGCTTCATACCATAGTTCATTTCCAGCATAATAATCAACCCTTTCCGGAATAGTAGTAAATTCGTTCTTAACTAATAGAGGATTGACAACTTCAAATTCTGCCCGTTTAAGAATTGTTTCATTTCTGCAATCAATGGCAATTTGCCACAAATATGTTTTACCTACTTTGAGTTCGGGGTATTCCGTGGGAAGTTTTAATTTGTTAATTCCTACTGTTGTCGGTATTTCTTTAGATTCACCAATTTGTTTAGCTTCTGTTGCTGATTCAAATTCAAAAAATCGGAATCTCACCTTTTGAGAATCCGACATATACCAAGCAAGGATCGGACGTTTAGAAGCAGTTTTACCGACAAAAGTCCGAGGAGCAAGTAGAGTCAAAGGTATACTATTACTCGAACATCCACGAGAACCACCACCACGGGAATAGTCACTAGCAGGTTTGCGGTTTTTTGGTTTATATTCACCATAGGCTGGAACTGCGGTAGTAAAAAAAAATATCCCCACAACTAAGCTTGTAAATTTTTGATAATTCATGATAAACCTTGCTGATTGTATGGTATGATTAAAAATACTTACAAAAAAGAATATACATGAATTTACGGAAAATAGTAAGTAGATAATATATCAATTTAGTATAAAAATATTCTTAAACTCTAAAATTATCTTCTCGGTGTCCAACTTAGTTCGCATATTGTGCCGCGAGGGTAAAGGGATTCTCGGCGAAACTTTCCTCTCAATAGTTTGGCGAGTTTTTGACTATTTTTTGTACCTTTATTTTCCTGGTTTGATTTAATTCCAGCACCGTTATCTTTTACCCACAACTTGTATTGATTTGCAGAATATGCACCCGATGCTTGAACCCGCTTAACTCCTTGAGCGTACTTGCCAACGTTACACAAAGCTTCTTCCAAAAACAAACATATACCGCGTTTTTGTTGTATATTTAAATACTTGTCATCAATAGGGTCAAAGTTACGAATTTTGACTTTTAAGGTTTGAAAACATTCAAAACCTTTACGTTCCAAGGTACTGGAATACACTTCATATAGTAAATCGTGGAGCGGTCGATTTAAATCCAGAATTAATCCGCTTCCTAAAAGCAAAACTTCTTTTTCTCCTATTGCTTCAAGCTTGAGAAATTCGCTAATTTCTCGAATTTCTTGATTGAGCTTCTCAAATTGCCCGATTAGCTGTTCGTAGGGTATATCTTTGGCATGCATATGTCTTAATCCATAGGCAAGGGTTTGCAACGGACCATTATGAATTATGTTAAAAGTGTATTCTATGGTGTTTTGACGCTCTTCAATTTGCGATCGCAAAAACTTATCGTGTTGGTAAAATGCAAAAGCACTCAAACCAACCCCGTTTACAGCTAATATCAGAAGATTGGGCGCTATGGGAATCCACATACCCCATAACCACAGCATCAGATAACCGTAGCCCAACAAACAAATTACTGCTACACCAACACTAAGTAAATTTCTCCAGACAGATTGAGTCAGTCTTCCCAGAGCGATAGGCACGAAACCCCAAACAATTATCCATAGGTACTCCTCCGTATCTCCCCAACTATTCAACATGGGGCGATTATCAATTACATAACTAAGAATTTCGCTCACAGCATGAGCGTGATACTCTACACCGTAAATTTGACCCTTGAGTTTTGGTGTTGGCACAGCGGAAGTATAAAAAATATCGCCACCACTCATATTGCGATTGCCAACTAAGATAATGCGATCGCGCAGTAATTCTGGACTAATTTCTCCATTAAAAATATCGCCCAGGGACAACATATGAAAAGGTTGAGAATTATTGCGGAAATTAATCAAAATTGACAATCCTCCATCCTTGAGACCAACATATCCGCCAAAATGACTGGTTATTCGAGGAAATTCTTTGCCGCGAATCATGATTGTATCGGGATCATTTATCCCCGTTTCCAAGCCAGTTCCTTCCGCATTGAAGAACCGAGTCACTAAACGCAATGCCAGAGAATATTTATCTTTTTCAGGGTTTTGAGGATTTTTAGGATCTGTTGTATACAACAAATAACGGCGAAACTTGCTATCCCCATCATTAACTAAATCGGCAAATCCAACTTGTTCTGGTGATAAACTCTTGTGTGGAGCAATTTCTCCGGGAGGTAAAATTTTATCTATACCAATTATATTAGTATTTTCCCGTAATATCTCAGCAAGTTTTTCCCCACCGGGTACCACAGGAACATTTGTGAACAGATCTAGTCCAATTGCTCGCGGTTGATAAGTTTCCAACTTGGTAAGCAATTGTGCAATATTCCCGTCAGGAATTGGGTACTGTTTAACCGATTCGATATCTTTTGCCTCAACCCCGACAATTACTACACGCTCATCAAGTTGTTCTGGTGGACGCAGATATAACATCGTATCGAGGAACATCAATTCCAAAGATTGCATTCCTCCTACCATACGTATTAACATTACCACAGCCAGCACAAGCATTCCTGGACGTGCAGCACGAAACCACAACTTCAATTCTGTATAGATGCAATTCCAGATTCCCCTTCTCATATCAAGTCCGGCTAATTACTTACTATATAACTTTATAGAATAAGTAACGAGTTACTCTTTACTCTTTACTCCTTACTCCTTACTCCTTACTCAACCCCCACGTCAATCAATTAACCCTTCTTCTCTAGCACGAACTTCAGTGTGGATTCGCATATTTTTACCACTTTGCTTACAATCTTCTGGATACACCCCCAAAACATCTTGAATCTTACTCCAATAAATCCGCACGGAGCGCTCCGATTTATACATTCGTTGAGCAATTGCTTTATCTGTTAAACTTTCTTCAAAAGCCAATCGCAACACATCCAACCATTCCGATTTGAGTTCGATTCCGGTTTTGATATCTTTTGTATGGGTAGCACCAACAAGAGCCAAATTAACTCGCATTAACATTTCATTTTCTGGTAACGCTTTATCAGCGATCGCAAACCCAGCTTGATGATTATCAATTTCGTGTTTAATGCGGATTAGAGCTTTCACATAACTAGTTTGGATAATAAAATTCTGATGGGTATACTCTTTGAGTAAATTTTGCAAAAGTTGAATTCCCAATTCAATTTTCGCACTCTCTCCAGTGCGATCTGGAATTGACAAATCCATCACAACCAAATCGAACTGATGAGATTGAATTAAAGAAAGGGTCTCTTGTGCCGTTTGAGCCTTAACAATATTAGCTTCTGCATACTCCCTGTATATTATATTTATAGTACCATTCAAAATTGTTGGATGGTCATCGACAACAAGAATGCTGGGTTTTCTTTCTACTGAAAAATCCTGACAAAGTTGGGGTTCTTGAAAATTATTATTTACCATATTGTTACTTACATTCGTCTAAATTATTTCTTTTTGTAACTAGGCACATAATAGTACAGAATAACTCCTTACTAGCCTCCAAGTTATGATTTTTTTGAACAATCCACTTGCTGCTTTAATTTTAATTGCACAAAAGTACTGAACCTATACATAAAACTGCACATCTATAAAATCAACGCAATCGCACTTCGTAATCGATTGAATGATAATGTAGCGCGTTGGAAAAAAAAAGAAAGCTGATAACGAATAGTGGGATGGATCGAAATTAGAGCAGGTTCTGGAATTAAGGAAGGATGATAATTTTTATCAAGTTTTGAGTGGATTTAGTGCGGATGCGAATCAGTTTATTGATGCTAGTCTTAAAAAGCGCGATTCGCTAATTAAGAAGAACGACAATTATTGCTGTGGTTGGTTTAACTCTAGCAGCCTTGAGAAGTGTAACCACACTGATGGAGTAGGTGGGGATGATTCAGCCAAATGAGGCTGCTTAACCAGCTTGTTATATCCTTTCCGGATACATCGCAATTATAAAAAAAATCAGCTAAACAAACTCTGCGTCATGGAGGCGTGTAACTCCGCACCCCTCTCCGTTGAAAAATATATAATCCCGATGCCAACAGATTTGATATCACCACTCATGGCATGATTTCCTTTGTAGATTTTTAATCCACCACAGCTTAATAAACTTAGCTAAAACCGGAAAAGCTCCACGTTTACTTGAAAACAAGTGTGGGTATGTCACAATTACTTTATCATCGCCATTACCAAGGAGAACAGAAAACGAATGCGCCTACCAGATGAAGTAGATACACCGGCACAGATTAATATTGTCCCCATGATAGATGTGATATTCGCAATATTAACATTTTTTGTGATGTCAACTCTATTTTTAACTCGTCAAGAAGGTTTACCAGTCAATTTACCCCAAGCATCTTCCGCAAACAAACAAGCATCGATACCAGCGCGAGTTACCCTAACCGTAGATAAAGATGGAAAATTGTTTTTGAACAAGCAGCCAATTACTTTGGATAAATTACAAGCAGCGGTGAAAGAAAAAGTAAAACCCCAACAGTCTTTATTGCTAGTCTTAAATGCAGATGAAGCCGTGAATCACGGAAAAATTGTTGCGGTTATGGATAAAGTGCGACTCGTGGAAGGTGCCAAATTGGCTATAGCCACTAAAAATAAGTAATAAGTAATAAGTAATAAGTAATAAGTAATAAGTAATAAGTAATAAGTAATAACTTAAGACGATAAGCTACTAAAGTAGTCTACTTATCCCCTCTTTCCCCCCTTAAGGGGAGTTAAAGTCCCCCAATGTAGCGGGGGATTTAGGGGCATCTAAAAGTTTACGAGTTTTATTTATGACTATCTGCTTTATATCTTTTATTCACTTTACTTCAGCTAACCATATTCCTATCAAAAGAAAAATAGCGATCTCCCATAGATAAACCCTTTTTTCTATTCATATCCTTTGTATTAATAGTTACTTTATTCTGCTTATTGTCATTTGGTATATTTCTCTTGTAGGTTGCGTGACACTTCAATCCATTTAAAACGAAAAATAAGACTGGGTTGTGTACGGCACCATCCGAGTCTTGTGACAATTGTGTAAGTCCAGATTAACTTGAAATAAAGTATCCTTCTATTCACAAAAACTGCTGAAAAACCAGTAATTTTTATCAATTTATATATCGATAGATGAATTTTCATAATCTTTTCATTTTTGCGATTTAAATGTTGTAGTATAAAAGATGAGAAAATAATGAAAATTTTTTCCAAGACTATATGGTTATGCTTTTTACTAAACAGTCTTACTGCGATCGCGCTCTAAGATTTCCGATAAAATTTCTCCCTCCCTCCCTCACTCACTCCCTCCCTCCCTCCTTTAGTCCCTCCCGTGCAGCGAAGGTGATGGCAAGTGCAATAGTATTCGGATTGTGGGTGAGTGGGTGTACTCCTGCAAATGTATCTGAAAATACCGTGCAACAGGTTGAGAATACTGCACAAAATGTGGATAGTAAAAATCAAAATCAAAATAAAAAGGTCATTTTGACAACATTTACCGTGCTTGCTGATATGGCTCGTAATATTGCAGGAGACAAAGCCATTGTTGAATCTTTGACAAAGCCGGGAGCGGAGATACACGGTTACGATCCGACTCCTAGCGATATAGTCAAAGCCCAGGATGCAGATTTAATCTTAGATAATGGTTTGGGTTTGGAGCGCTGGGCACAGAATTTTTATGGCAATCTCAAAGATGTGCCTCATGTAACTTTGAGTGAAGGTATTACACCGATAAATATCAGGGATGATGCCTATGCAGGAAAACCGAATCCTCATGCTTGGATGTCGCCAAAACTGGCTTTGAGTTATGTAGAGAATATTCGTGAAGCTTTAGTGAAATTAGATCCAGCCAATAAAGAGACTTACAATGCTAATGCACAAGCATACAGCCAACAGATAAAAAAACTTGATGAAAAATTAGAAAACACAGTAAAAGAAATTCCTGCCAATAGACGTTATATGGTGACTTGTGAAGGAGCTTTTTCTTATTTAGCCAATGATTATGGATTAAAAGAAGTCTATTTGTGGGCGGTTAATTCGGAAAAACAAGCGACTCCAAAACAAGTAGAAAAAGTCATTACAACAGTGCGGAAAAATCAAATTCCCGTAGTTTTTTGTGAAAGTACTGTTAGTGCAGATGCTCAAAAGCAGGTAGCCAAAGAAAGTAATGCCAAATTTGGCGGAGTATTTTATGTCGATTCACTCACTGATGCAAATGGCGTTGCACCCACTTATTTTAAATTATTAGAGTATAACATTAATACCTTAGTTAATGGTTTGAAATAGTAGTAAAACTGGTAATTCTTTTTTAGAAAAGGGAACAATAAATTGGGTATTATAAATAGCCAGTGGGGTTAGAAAAGATACCCAATTAAGTCAGTCGGCACAAATAAACGAGGGCTATGTTAGCTTTGGGTAAACCGAGTTCTCTTTAGAGTTGACGTGAAGCGAAGCGTCAACATAAGCCTTATTATCACTCACCCCATCACTACTCTCTTATCCTAATTACTATTTTCAACGCTGACCTACTTATATAAGTAATAAATTTTATGTCTAAAATTACAGTTCAAGTAGAAGAAGTTACAGTTGCTTATAACGATAAAATAGCTTTACATGGAGCAAATTTAGAACTAAGAACTGGTTCGATCTATGGGTTAGTGGGGATGAATGGTTCGGGTAAATCGACTTTATTTAAAGCAATAATGGGTTTTGTTAAGCCGATAACTGGGCGAGTATTAATTAAGGGAATGTCCATGAAAAAGGCACAAAAACAAAATTTAGTTGCTTATATTCCCCAATCAGAAGATGTAGACTGGCAGTTTCCTATTAACGTACAAGATGTAGTGATGATGGGACGCTACGGCTATATGAATTTATTAAGAATTCCTCGTGAAAATGATCGCAAAGCTGTTGCAGAAAGTTTAGCCAGAACTCACATGAGTGAATTTAAATTACGGCAAATTGGAGAACTTTCAGGTGGACAAAAAAAACGAGCATTTGTAGCACGTGCGTTGGCGCAAAAAGCAGAAATAATTCTCTTAGATGAACCCTTTGCCGGAGTGGATATAAAAACAGAAAAAGCGCTGATTCAATTATTAGTAGAATTACGAAATATGGGTCATACAATTTTAATTTCCACCCACGATCTTTCTTCAATTTCTACATTTTGCGATGATGTGGTTTTAATAAATCGTACAATTTTAGCATATGGTCCCACAAGAGAAGTTTTTACGGAAGAGAATATTGCTCGTACTTTTGGAGGAATGATTCCAGTTAAAGGAATTGGCAATGGGGAATGGGGCATGGGGCATGGGGCATAGGGCCGAAAGGGCATGGGGCAT
>DESS01000046.1:1205-8781 GCA_002361335.1 Richelia sp. UBA3308 | reverse complement strand
GTGAGAACGAGCCGCACTGATATCACTCCTCAACTCGTATAATTCTCGGGAGTGGTAAAGTATCTTCTTCAATTAAGGAAGAGTTTTTTTGCTGAAGTTGATTTTGTTGTAATGCTTTCAATAAGGCTACACTTTGGTCTAATAATTCATCAACATCAACTTCACAGTAAATAGACGGATAACGAGCGAGGCGATTGCTACCTTCACCCAGCAAAATTATGGCTCCCCGCAAGTTACCATTACCTAAATGATATAGGGCTACAGAAATTTGTAAAATTCCTTGATAAAAAGTTCTGTCTGGCTCTGTGGCTTCCATCCACAAAGCTTCTAATGTATCATGACAGGCATAGAATTGACCTGTATTAAACAGTTCTACGCCTTGCCAAAATTCTTGGGGAATTTCTTTAGTCATCCTAGATGCATTAACCCATGCTATCTCTTACTTCTTTAATAGTATCTAAAGAAATTTCCTGGTTATCCCCAGCAAATTCATTATCTGGAGTTAAAAACAGCATACAATGACATTCCTTACGTTCCCGCATTGGTACGCAGGGACAATTCCAAAAAGTGGCGCTGACTTCGGCTTGTTTGTCTTCGTAGTGACGACAGGGACACAAAGGGGCACCTAGTTCGTCTTTATGCTTGGCAAGTCCTTCGATCACAACTGCAGTTACAGAAGGTTCGGCACAAAAGTAAGTTCCGGTACGTTTGGCGTATTGTTCGGAAAAATGCCGCATTGCTTCTAAATTCTTATCGGTAGATTTAGTATTTGGTTCTGATGAAATCATGAGGAACGGTTACTTTAATTTAAATATGTATGCATTGTACCGCACCATCTGTAACCTAATACTGGGGAGATTTACCCCTTCTTACAAAGATTTACCTGAATGTTTTAATGACCGCAAAATTGACTGTAGTTACTTCGGCTGCGTTTTGCGGCTTTCTTGCCGTTGTCTTAGTACTGTAAAAATTTGATCGATGCAAGTTCCCAGATGTTGGATTTGAATTCCATTTGGTTCAAAATGCCATCCAAATAATTCTTTGTAGAGGGGTGGACAAAAAGGTCTTAGTATGGTGTGTTGAGTTAAAAAGTTCACGTCATCTCTAGCAATACAATCTTGAGTAAATGAAATTATTCCTGTTAAGTTAAATAAATTCTTACTTTGAGCAATCATAGATTTTGTTTCTCTAGCATTAGGAGATACAAGTAACTCAAAGTTAGAAAAGGGATTGGTTGTAGGAAAAGTAACCCCATGTACTGTTACTGTATTACTAATTTCAGGTGCTAATAGTATTGAAGGTTGATTTTTGATAAAAAATTGATTAAAGTTAACGGCTTTATTTAGTAATTCGCTAATTTCTTGTTCTGCCTTTTCTCTGGAAATATCAACAGAATTTATCGAAGATATTAGTTGATCGTTATAACGATCGCCAAGGGAGTTTTGAAGAATTAATTTTCGTTGACTAGGATCGTTACTTAAAATTTCCAACAGAGTAATATATTTACATCCCAAACTATGACCCAGCCAATAATAATTAGAATCTTTGAGATATATTTCTAAATTCCGATCAGATATTTTTCCATTTTGCGTAAGGAATTTAATTATTTCTACTCTTAAAGCATATTCTTCTTTCAGTAAATTGGTAGCAACTCGCCAGTGGTTGAATTCCAAAGGAGAAAAAGGAAATCTAAAGACAAAAATTGTATAACCTTGCTCAAAGAGATTTTGGAACAAATATTTATAGGAATTGAGGGGAAAAGAGCCAAACACAAAGCTTCCTATAAATTGAATAATTCCTTTGGGATTGGGATTAATCGCAACCCAACTCTTAGAAAAACGTCTAAAACAGAACTGTTCTTGAGTATCTTGAAATTGACTTAGCTTAATATTTTTTGAATAGTCACTAATCATATTTATATTTTCAACACTTTAAGTAGTAATTTTCTCAACCAAACGATATTTATTTAGGAATAGCCGTAACTGAGCACATAATTCCGCCATTATGAATTACCAATTATCACCCACCAACCAGGTATTGTGATAATTTCTGATTTTTTCGATAGTTCAGTGGTGAATTTTAATAACTCTATTAAGACTCAACAAAAACGAGTAGTTCATTAAGAAAAATATGCCGGGTTAATAATGATAAAAAATTATTTCCCCCTTCTCCCGGCAATAAGAGGGTTGGTAGAGTACTAGTATTTTTCGGTTTTACTAGTTGATTGATTTATGAATTTGAAGTAGACGGCTGATTTACTTGTTGTAGATTATCTACTAAGTTGTTATTTGCCTCTACCTCTATTTGATTGTCTTCAAGGGTAACCTGAGGAGTCTCTACAAAACGTTCCAACAAGACGAACAACATGCGCTGTTGCTCTTCGACACTAAGCTCAGATAATTGTTGAGCTAGTGGATCGCTACTAATTTGACTCAGGAAATTTGGATTCGCTTCGATAGCTTGTAAGATACGTCGGCGAGGAGGCAAGGAAAGGGGAGTAGTTGCTGTAGTAATATTAGTTTCCAGAGTCACCTCAGAACCTCCTGTAGCCAATGGCAAGCTATATGCAAGCTGATCGAAATCACCAGCCGCTGGTGGATTAATTTCCCCTTGGGGTAAGAAAGTACCTCGTTGCTGGGCACTGAGCAACAAAATTCTCCTATTGCTATTTCCACCAAATCCAGAAGCTGAATCAATCCTTAGGGTGACGTATCCTCTAATTTCAGTATTGCGATCGCTAATGACTCTCCTCTGTGTGACATCTGGGACTAGTATAAATAGTCCTGTATCTAGTGCTGGAAGGTCAAAAGTATAAGTACGTATACAGGGGAAGCCAGCTGGTATAACTGGTGGTATTAGATTGTTTGCACCATCGAAATCCCAGAATCCAACAATCTGACTGGAGTCAAAATCAGGAGTGTTAGCTATGAATGTTAATGTGATTGTCAAATTACTCAAGCTAGGGTTGGAGATAGTCAGAAAATAGCCTTGAATAACAGTCCGATTTGGTGAGTTGGGAATATTAAGAATAGGTCTAACTAGCAATTCGTAAGTGGAAACGTTTGTAGTGGAAACCATTTTGATGCCTTATAAATAAACTACAGTGTTTAGGAATAAGAAGTACATTTTGCTTAAAAATTCGCAAAATATTCACTCTTTTTCGTTGAAACGATTAATCATCTTTTATTTTTAGATGACTCTCATTGTTCTTTGTTTAGAGGATGTTTAAAAAGTATTCTGTGAAACAGAAAACTGTTAACATATAATTCCTAGTTACAGTAGAAAAATTTTTCAAGTCTTTCTGGTGTTATGCAGCCAGGTACAGCCCAGGTTTTTGCGAGATATGAACTATGTAGACTTTTCAAACATCCTCATAGTTCTAGTGTGGAATAGAGACTTGAAATATGACATTACCCTAGCGGGTAGTTTTTTCTACTGGGCTGTTAGATTTTGATATCACGTTAATGGTTTTTGCAATTGGGGTTGCAGCGATTGTTCAGAATCTACGATCATGCCTGGGTAATCTCTATTGATCACAAATTTTTGTTGGGATGATGAAATATTCTGCCATAGCATCCAACGACTACCGTAAGGAAGGGAAGAAAAAGTTGAAGGGTTTTGAGTTAGCCAAATTAAAGGTTTGTCGGTAGGCTGTGTGTAACTGTTCTGGAGGGGATGAATTGCTGCTAAGGTTTCAAGAACATCTTTTTTTCTATTAATCAAACCTGTTGATGCCGTCCATAATTGTATTTGCATTTGCTGATATTGTGCATAAAAATACATTGATGCTGCAGCAATTACTGCTTGCTCAAAATTGTTTTCTTCCCAATTACCGTTATCTAAAGCAATAATAATTTCCTGTCCACTGGTAAGCATTTCTAATTCCCGTACTCGTAATTCCCCATAACGGGCACTAGTGCGCCAGTGAATCAAACGTAGAGGATCTCCTATACGATAGGGACGTAAAGAACGAGTTAGCCCTTCACTAGCTGTATTTAAGGGATTACCAAGAGGTTGTCCTTTGCGACTATCTTCCTTTCCTATGTCGTCTATTAAAGGACAGGATTTAAGCGGTAATACCTTTGGATAAACAATGGCGATCGCATTTAATTGTCTAGAGCGGCGACACCAAAACAATCCTAAAGGGGCTGCGGTAGCTAATTCTACATTCTGCCAACGATAAATACCCCGACGCTCTGTAGGTTGATAATATACCCAGTTATAAGTTGTTTGTGGCGAAATAGTTTCAATAGGCTTTATTGATGGTTTGTCTAAAATGAAAGGTAATTTATCTTCTATTTGTAGTAAAGAAATTGGTTTTTTAGTTTGATTAAAAATTTCTAATTCAACGATTAAATCATCTCCAGCAGTAACTGCTTGAATTGCCCTTCGTTTAATTACCAACCCTGCAAGAGACTTTGGCGGTAAAACAGCAGCATAACCCAACAAAGCAAAACTGACACCGCTAATAACGTACAACCAGCCAGCCATAGTATTTATAGCCGCTCCGAAAAAACAAATTGCAATTCCCCCTAAAACCAAACCGCTATATGCTGGAGCACAAAAACGAGATTCAAACCAATAACCGATGCGTCTAACTGGGTTCATAAGTTTTGTGTATTAAAATTCACCACGGTTTTAGCATTTTTCTGTGCTGGTGGCACCTGGATGATTATTAGGGAATTGCAAAAAAAGAATTTAATACATAAAGTTTGAGATGCAGGTAGTCTGAAATTATGAAAATTTTTAGCAAAATTAAAATCAACCGCAGACAGTTAAAAAAAATAAACATACTTAAGTAGAATTTCATCGCATCTAAATAAAAAACAAAATCAACATAAATATAAAAATAAAATATATTAGATAACATTAGCGTTTCTGAAAAATGAAATAAAAAAATATAAATATTGCAGTTTTTTATTAATATTTAAATTCCATTAAGCGAACATTTAAATATTGTTTAATATTAAATAGAAAATAATTTTATGTAGTTTTATTATGAATTTTATTAGCTACTATCAGTTTATATTTAGAGGTGAAAAATATCAGAACTTAGAACAGTAATAAATAATGAAACAGAAAAAATTATGTTTGCTTACAACCGCGATAGTCAGTACTATTGCTGTATGTAGTATTACATCTATTAGCTACGCACAAGAAAAGTTAGAAGATGTGGGTATTCAATTTAATAACGGTACTTTAAATAAGAAAATAGTTGATGTAATAAAGTATGTAGGAAGTTGCCCAGGAAGGGCAAGAGAAAGTATTGTAGGTCGGTTTGTGCATAGTGAAGTACCAACAGTAAAAAAAAGAAGAGTAAGAATTGTTAACGATACATTGAAAGATACTTCAGAAAAAGTTCCATATACCGATCGCAAATACAAGAAAAAAGGTAGGTCTCAAAAAATACGTTTTGATTTTGGTACTAGTCACAGAAAAAGTAAATTTGTAATTCAACCTGGTATAAATAAACTTTCTTATTCAATTTACAATGGTAAATACGGTAAATCAAATATGGAACTGATAAAAGAAGGGAGTTTTTCAGTTGAAGTCGAAGAGAACCCAAATATTAAAATAATTCAACGAGATCTTGAATGGACAACCAAAGTTGTTTGTGTAGATCAAAATGGTAATGCTCAATCATGGCAATCTTTAGATGAATGTAAATATGCAGGATCGCAAAGAGTCGGAACTTGCGGTGGAGCAACTGTCTCCAGTCAAGTAACTAATATTTGGTTAAACGATAGATACGAGAAAAATAATAAAAATAGAGGTAATAGAAGAAATAGAAGATAATTCTCATCAATGCGACTAGACTTTTAATGCCCGCAGCCAAGCTTTCCCTGGGGCTAAACAAACAAAGCTCATCGTTAAGATGGGCTAATAATATGTACCTTCATTTAAAAATGGTATTAAAACTTTTATTCGCCGGTGGTGAGTTGACGTATTATTTACTATTACACCTTTTTCCGTTATCAAATTTATTAAAAATACTTAAGCAAGTTGATATATAATTTTTTTGACATATTTTGAAACATATTTTTATCAACCATTTTTTTTATTTTTACAAATTTAAATTGTTTTGTGAGAATAAAATAGTAAAAATAGAGCAAGTAGAAAATCATAGTTCTAAGAAGATGTTTAAAAAGTATTGTTTTTAACGTAATTCTCTGATCATCCCCCCTTCGCCCCTTTTTAAGGGGGGTTATATGGGCAAATTACCCATAACATCTAATTGCGAGTGGAACGGATATTAAAGTCCCCTTTTTTAAGGGGAGCCACTGCGTTGCGGAGGTGCCCGCAGTACGAGCAAGTGGCGTGGATTTAGGGGGATCTAAAAAGTTTTATTCTTAACCATTCATACCAATCATCTAATCCTTTTCCGGTAATTGCAGAAACTTGAAAAATCAGGATATCAGGATTAACCTGTTGTGCGTATTCGATACATTTTTCTACATCAAACTGCACGTAAGGTAATAAATCTATTTTTGTAATTATCATCACGTCACTAGCACGGAAAATATGAGGATATTTGATTGGTTTATCTTCTCCTTCTGTAACGGAAAGAATAGCTACTTTAGCTTGTTCTCCTAAATCAAATAAAGCTGGACAAACCAAGTTTCCGACATTCTCAATCATTACGATAGAATCAAAATTAGGATTAAGCTGTGTTAAAGCTTTTTCTATCATTAATGCATCAAGATGACAGCCGGTTCCGGTATTTATCTGAACAACTTTACAACCTGTTGCTTCAATTTTTTTAGCATCGTTGATCGTTTCTTGATCGCCTTCAATTACACTGATAGTTAATTTATTTTTTAAATCATTAATAGTACGAGTTAATAAAGTTGTTTTACCCGCACCGGGAGAACTCATCAAATTTAAAGCTAAAATATTTCTACCTTTGAACCATCCCCGATTTTGGGCTGCTATTAAATTATTTTTAGCTAAAATATCTTGTTCTAAAGATATAGTTGTATTATGCATTTTGGCATGAATTGCTGATGCATCCCTTACAGTATTCTCACCATGAGAATGAGTTATTATCGTGCCATCGGGTAAAGTATGAGTATGATGATGCTCATCACTATGAGAATTCATTGTTAGAACTTCACCAGTTTGGGGATGAGTAATAAAGGCGTTATCATCAGAACAACCACAGGTTACACACATAATTCTTCTACTTCTATTTCCTTAATTTTCAATTCATCTCCAGCGATTAAATCCAATTGTGTGCTGCCACAATTACATTTTCCAAAAGGTTTTTCTAAAACGATTTTCGCACCACATTGACGACAAACAGCTAAACCAGGAGTTTCGATAATTTCTAATTTTGCCTTTTCTAAAATTGTGCCTTGAGAACATACATCAAAGCAAAAATGTACGGCATCTGGCATAATTGCTGATAATTTACCTATTTCTAATAAAACTCGTTCTACTTTTTTATCTTTAGCATGTTCCTTAACAATTGATACTATATTTTGAGTAATTCCAAGTTCATGCATATAATAATAATTTAGAATTTAGAATGGCCGAATTTAGAATTAACAACCAACAACTATCACGGATTAGATGG
>DESS01000046.1:0-1184 GCA_002361335.1 Richelia sp. UBA3308 | reverse complement strand
GGATTACACTGATTACACTGAAAGCACTAACAAATATCTACTAACAACTAACAACTAACAAATTCTTGGTAGTTGTTCACCTAGTAACATATCAATAATTCTTTCGGCTCCGAAGCTAGTTTTTAAAGATACTATGCCTTGAGGTGAGGAAGTGACTTTACCGATAATTGCAGCATTTTTACCTGCTGGATGTGATTTCATTGCTGCTAAAACATTGGGGGCGTTTTCACTTCCTACAACTACTACTAATTTACCTTCGTTTGCTAAATATAATGGTTCTAAACCTAAGATTTCACAAACTCCTTTGACTTCTTCACGAATCGGAATAGATTCTTCTTCAAGACGAATTCCAACATTTGAAGTTAAGGCAAATTCGTTTAAAACTGTAGCTAAACCCCCCCTTGTTGCATCGCGCATTGCATGAATTTGGGGACAAACATCGAGTATTGTTGCAACTAAATCGTGTAAGGGCTGACAATCGCTTTGAATATCAGATTCTAAGGCTAATTCTCCACGAGCAATTAAAATTGCTGTTCCATGATTTCCTATTTCCCCATTGATAATTATCGCATCTCCAGGTTTGATACTGTTCGCTGCGATCCAAATATTTGGAGGAATAACACCAATTCCAGTTGTATTAATAAATAGTTTATCTACAGCACCTCGATCCACAACTTTTGTATCGCCAGTGACAATTTGTACCCCTGTTTTTTCTGCTGCTATTTGCATACTTTGAGCAATACGGCGTAATGTTTCTATAGATAAACCTTCTTCTAAAATTACGCTACAGGTTAAATATAATGGTTTTGCACCGCTGACAGCTAAATCATTAACGGTACCGTTAACGGCTAATTCTCCAATATTACTGCCAGGGAAAAATAAAGGATCTACAACATAAGAATCAGTTGTAAAAGCTAGTTGTGAGCCTAGTTGTATCAAGTTTTTTAAATCAAATTTTGCTTGGTCTTCTAATTGCGATAAAGTTGGGTTATTAAAAGTATTCACAAAAATATCATTAATCAAATCTCGCATTGCTTTTCCGCCGCTTCCATGGGCGAGAGTAATATGAGTATCTGTTATTTTGACTTTTCGTCGGCGATTTTTTTCGAGATTTTGAAAAAATTGATTTTGTGGAGAGATTTGCATTATTTTAGAATTTAGAATTTAGAATTTATAATTTATAA
>DESS01000030.1:4685-22272 GCA_002361335.1 Richelia sp. UBA3308 | reverse complement strand
GTTGATAGTTGTTAGTTGTTGGTTGTTAGTTGATAGTTGTTAGTTGTTGGTTGTTACTCTTTACTCGTTACTCGTTACTCGTTACTCGTTAGTTGATAATTGTTACAACTCCCGCCCTACTCACTTTTAATTTTCAAATATTTATCACACCAATTAAGCATTTCCCAAAGTACGTGAGCGACTGCTTCTTGGGAACGATAACCATGGGCTTCTAAGGGTAATTCTACCCATCGCACTACGGCACCATTACCTTTAAGTGCTTCATACAAACGTTTGCTTTGCAGGGGATATGTTCCTGAGTTGCTATCATTTTCACCATGAATTAATAATAATGGCGCTTTGATTTGGGATGCGTGGGTAAAGGGTGACATATGTATATAAGTTTCTTGTGCTTCCCAAAAGTTGCGCTGTTCTCCTTGAAATCCAAATGGTGTTAAAGTACGGTTGTAAGCTCCACTTCTAGCTATTCCCATACAAAATAAATCTGTGTGAGCTAGTAAATTTGCGGTAGTAAACGCACCGTAAGAGTGTCCGCCGATACCGATATGCTGGCGATCGCTAATTCCACGCTCAACTATATAATCAACAGCGGCTTGCGCTCCGGCAATCAATTGTTCTACATAAGTATCGTTGGGTTCCCTATTACCTTCGCCAATTATTGGTAAAGTAGCTCCGGAAAGTACGGCGTATCCCTGAGTTAGCAAAAATAGTACAGAAGCACGGGTGGGACGACTGAAGGTATTTTCGGGGGTAGTTATTTGCCCTGCGAATTCTTTATCTTTGAATTCTTCGGGGTACACCCAAAGGATAGTAGGTAAAGAACCGTCGCGTTCAAGGTTATAGTTGGGAGGTAAATACAATTTCGCTGATAGCTGTACTCCATCCGCTCTTTGATACTGTACTAATTCTTTATGAATTCCGGCTAGTTGCGGTGCCGGATCTTGGTAATTCGTAAGTATTTTTTTATCATCATGATTACGAGAAAACACCATAAGATTGGGTGGTTCCGTTTGGGATTGACGGACGGTAATTAGGTTTTGGGCTTCGTCGTCAAGTAGGGCAAAAATTTCTTCATAATAAGGGTTTTGACATTGCCACAATCGTTGGGTTTCTTGGGTTTCTATGTTCAATTTATCTAAAAACGGATATACGCCATCGGTGGATGCGCCGCGTCCACTAAGGTATATACTTTGACCGTCGGGTGCGAAACGTAGAACTTGGTAACGGTAGTCTCCTAATTTAGTTAATGGGGTTCCTGGGGCGTTGTATTTATCTTCGTAACTGCGATCGCATATTAATTGTGCTGGTGTTTGTGGATTATCTGGGTAAATTCGCCAAGTTCTCACGCGACGGGTATCGTACCATTTTTCATAAACTAATGCTGCATCTGGTTTTCCCCAGATTACAGAATTAAAGCGATATTCTGATTTCCATAATTGTGTTGGCGTTGCCGTAAAGGGAGCTTCTAGGATAAACAAAGCATCGCGGTAAGGAACTTCTATATTCGGATCGCCTTCATCTAGTGCTTCTACCCAAGTTAATGTAGCTTTTGCATCGCTGCGCCAGGATGTCCGCCTTCTACCTTTACGTACTGCATCAAATTTAATCGAACGTTCTTCATCAAGGGGTAAATTTGCAACTTGATAAATATGGTTTCCATTATTATCAATTACATATATTTGTTTGGGAAAACGAGCGGCAGGTACTTGATAAGAAAATGGTTTATGTATGGTAGAAATTAAAATAAAATTGCTATCGGGTGAAGGAATAGCTTCGCTAATTAAACAAGGTGAAATTAATTGAGTACTGTTTCCTTGGAGGGTAATTTTTTCTAATGTTGAAGTTAAATAATATTCAAATAATGCCTCGTCGTGAGCATTTTTAAGTAAATTTGTATAGGTAGGAGTTGCTTTTTTATTACCCAAATTTTCTTGAATTAAAGGCCCCTGAGGTATCTTATTAATGGTAGGTTCTTCACCGCGAGTTTGGGAAACAAATTTACAAATTAAGGTTTCATCATCAAGCCAGCGGTAGGGAGTTCCATAAGCAGCATTGAGTACGGGTTCGGTTAAACGTTGGATAGTTCCATCGGCAACGTACAAAACCCAAAGTTCCAAACCCGTTGCTTGAGTAAGGGTAAATGCCAGCTTTTGACTATCACTAGACCATTTTATAAAACCGATGCGGGGATTTTCTGGTAATTCTACTGTTCTGATATTTTCGGGAGAATCTACCCCTTTTATCATCATACTATAGTAAGTATTGTGACGAGCGGGACCGTTTGTTTGAGGATTCAAGCGAAAACCCGCCACAGCAACTTCCGGCTCGGCAAGTAAAGCAATGGGGACTAATTGTAACTGCTCCAACTCTACCATCCATTGTCTGTTAGGAGAAATCCGAACTTGTGGTGGTGGTGGTGCTTCCAGGATTTGGTTGATGGGTTGCGGTGGTGTTTGCCAAATTGGTTCAGTAGAGAAGTTGTTCATTTTCTGTGCGTGGGTACCTTTGATATGTTAAAGCACATCAGCCAAGGTTGAACAAATGGTAGTTGTTTAAGAGATTATTAGGTTCAGGTAAAAGAATGTAGAGGGAGCATGCCAATTTTTTGAAAAGCCCGCAGGCTGTAAGCCTGGGGCTAAGAAACAAAGCCCGTCTTCACGGGCTAAGAATTCTCAAGCGCCCGCCACCGCGGCTAGGTAAGTGCTGCACCCTTTGAGGGTGTCAGGTAAAATGTTTTTTAAAAATTGAGATGCTCCCAATGTAGAGACGTAGAATTTGCAATTGCCCTTTGTTTTGCACAAAATCTCTCAACGATCTTGTTCAATGTAAATCATGCGAGTTCGGATTGGAATTCCCGTGGTTGGTGAAGTCCAACCTAAAATAAAATAATCTTCAGTAGCATCTTTGATGATAATTTTCGAGCGATCGTAAACTGGAACAGCACTCTTTTTAATAAATTCCTCTGTTGTCTCATCAAGGCTAATTAAAATAGTTTTGCTAGCAATTCTACCCATGTGTTCTATAGCTGTGGCAGCATCTTCGACACACAGTAATGAACCCAAACAAAATACAAAATCAAAGGACTTGGTATCAATTTGCTCCAGAGCGGTTTCAATTGGCTTGTGGATAGTTTTATAACCTCTTTGGTATGCAAAATCGAGCATCTTACTTGAAATATCAATTCCCGTATATTCAAAATCTCCCTGCAACAATTCACTTAAATTTCCTGTGCCACAACCAATATCTAAAACATTGCCTTGATGGTGATTGTATCGATGAAATATTTTAACCGCTTCATTTACATACTGTGCATTAACTTTGGAACTTGTTAACGTATCATCATAACTGGCAGCGATTTGATCGTAAAATTCTTCAGCGGAAATTTTTGTAGACATAGTTTCCTTATTGGCGAATATTTTATAGACACAAAACTTACTATTAATTTTAAATACATGATTACTGTAAGGGAAAAGTACCAAATCTTATTTTTGCGATTATTTAAATCGCTGCACTACTTTCAATAAGTTAGTAATGTTGCCAAGTGAACAGCAGGATAAAAACCCCTACCTAAAATTTAGATAGGGGAATTTTTATTTCATATCTTTTTGTGCCTAATTTGTAACTTTTGTTTGCTTCAATGTGGAATAAATCCAAAATTGTTCCTCCGTAAAGCTATTAACTCTCAAACACCATTCCTATGGGTTCATCAAATTTATCCTTTGCGCTTCCATCTCGCTACAGCAGCTTTTTACCTCGCTTCTTCCGATTGGCATCTGTCAGTATTCTCTCGAATATGATGGTGCCTTTAGCTGGAATAGTTGATACTGCGTTCCTTGGACATCTGGCAGATATTCGTCATTTAGCAGGGGTAATTTTAGCGAGCATTTTGTTTGATTATTTGTATCGAATTTTGAAATTTTTTAGGAATAGTACCAACGCTATTACCGCTGAAGCTGTGGGAAATGACGATGGCAAAGGAATTGTATTGGCTTTATTGCGTAGTAGTTTAGTTGCTTTGGCGATCGCTATTTTAATCCTAGTTTTGCAATATCCGATCCAAAAGTTTGGTTTTGGGATAATGGCTGGCTCTGGGGATGTTGAAGCTTTTGCAATTGCCTATTTTAAGGCTCGTATTTGGGGGGCACCCGCTGTTTTACTCAATTTTGTGCTGATTGGTTGGTTTTTAGGGCGGGAGATGAACTTTGTGGTGTTGTTGATTTCTTTTGTAGGCAATGGTTGTAATGTGGTATTGGATTATTTCATGATTAGTCGATGGGGTTGGGAAAGCACGGGAGCCGGATTAGCTACGGCTGTAAGTCAATATTTAGCGCTGTTGGTGGCGTTGGTGGGAGTATGTATTAGTTTAGGAAAGAAGGTGGTGCCTATCGCTATTTCAGACTTGTTTAATTGGCAAGTTATCAAAAGCACAATCGCTCTCAAAGGCAACATTCTTATCCGTTATCTGGCTATGATTACTGCCTACTCTATTTTTACTAATCTGAGTGCGGCGATGGGAAACGAAATAATTGCAGAAAACGGATTGCTGCTTCAGATTGTACTCCTAAGTCAGTTCACAGTTAATGGCATCGGTTTAACTACTCAATCTCTAATCGGTAACTTTAAAGGCAAAGGAGAAATTGAAAAAATGATACCGCTGTTGAGAGTATCTATCTTCAGCAGCGTATTAATTGCTTGTATATTTGCTTCTGTATCGATTCTATTTCCCCAAAGGATTTTTGGCTTATTAACCAGTCATGCTGATATCAGTCAGTCTGCCATTAATTATCGAGACTGGTTGCTACCACTGCTAACCAGTGGTGCGATCGCCTTCATGCTGGAAGGATATACCATTGGATTAAAAGAAGCAGCAAAACTGCGTAATTCTGCTTTAACTGCTCTGGGATTGGGATTTATTCCTGTAGCGGGTATAGCTTGGTATTTTCAGAACAACCATGTGCTGTGGTTATCGCTGACATTATACATGGTAACATCGATGGTGTTTCTTGGCCTAAGGGTTCGTGGTATGCAGAGTAAACAAAAATCTAATTAATTGAACCACACTATGAATATATTTATAGTCACGGTAGGTTCCCGTGGGGATGTTCAACCTTATGTAGCATTCGGTAAAGGCTTGAAATCAGCAGGACATTATGTAACAATTTGTACTTGCTCTAGTTTTGAATCATTCATTACTGAGAATGATTTGAACTATGGATATATGAATGACGATTTTATCAAACTCGTTGATTCAGAAGCCGGTAGGAAAGCAATGGAAACTGGTAGTAATTTCTTTGGTTTGATTAAAACGATGCTGACATTGCTAAAAGAATCCAAAGCCCTCACCAGAGAAATGCTTAAAGATGCATGGAATGCAGCACAAGCGGCAAAGCCCGACATAATAATTTTCCACCCAAAATCGATGGCTGGTTCCCACATTGCAGAAAAACTTGGTGTTCCGGTATTAATGGCTGTTCCGGTGCCTATTATTGTTCCAACTGCTGAAACTGTCGCCATTGGGTTTCCAAATTTGAAGCTTGGAGGCTGGTACAACAAATTTTCCTACAAGGTATTACATCGAGGTTACCATACTTACGATGACGTAATCAACGAATTTCGCCAAGATGTACTCGGGATTGGTAAACTGCCTAAATCAATCAGTCCGATACAAATGGCAAATGGCAAACCAATTCCGGTTCTCCATTGTTATAGCGAATTTGTTTTACCACGTCCAAAAGATTGGACTAATACAACCCACATCACTGGTTATTGGTTTTTAGATCGAAAGCACGATTGGCAACCTCCAGGGGAATTGATAGATTTTCTTGAAGCAGGAGAAGAACCGGTTTATATTGGATTCGGCAGCATGGCAGGGCGTAATCCACAACGAATCACTAATATTGTTGTTGAGGCCCTACAAAAAGCAAAGGTACGCGGCATAATTGCTACTGGTTGGGGCGGGTTAGATGGCAGTAATTTACCGGAAAGCATCTTCAAAGTTGACAAGGTTCCTCATGAGTGGCTTTTTTCTCGGGTATCGGCAGTGGTACATCATGGTGGCGCAGGAACAACAGCAGCCGGATTGCGTGCAGGAAAGCCTACTATTATATGTCCTTTTATCATCGATCAACCATTATGGGGAGAACGGGTTTTTGCTCTAGGAGTAGGTACTAAACCAATACCACAGAAGAAGTTGACTGCAGACAAACTGGCTAAAGCAATTTTAGAAGTAACAAAAAATCAAATCATTCGACAAAACGCAGAAAATTTGGGTGAAAAAATACGCTCGGAAGACGGTATTAGTAATGCGATCGCAACTATTGCACAGTCTTAATTTTAATATAGTAAGGGGATAAATTATTCATAATTCTGTATATTTTGCAAATTTAAGTAAACAAAATGGGAAATATAATAGTGACCATTTTTTGTGTTGTTTTGTATGACATCTCATTCAGCAGAATCACGGAAACAGCCTTTAGATCCTCAAATTCAAGAGCAACTGGAACAACAAATAGCGCTCTCCGGCGTAATCACACGAATTCAAGAATCTTTGGATTTAGAAATTCTTTTTCAAACTACTGCAACCGAAATACGTCAGTTACTTAAAGCTGACAGAGTAGCTGTATTTAAATTTGATCTTGATTCGGATTGGCAAGGGGAATTTGTTTCGGAAGATGTTGCATCTGGTTGGGATTCGTTAATCGCAAAGAAAGTCCACCATCATTATTTTGGGAAGCAGTTTGCGATTGATTACCAACAAGGTAGAGTACAAGCAGTTGCTGATATTTATGCAGCAGGATTGAGCGATTGTGATGCTGACATTTTGGCTCAGTTTCAAGTTCGAGCTAATCTTGTTGTTCCCTTACTGCAAGAAAAGGTTTTATGGGGTTTGCTGTGCGTACATCAATGCGACTCCCCTCGTGATTGGAAAGAATCGGAGATTGAATTTATTCAACTAATTGCTGAACATTTCACCATTGCAATTCAACAAGCTGAATATTTCAGAAAGTTAGAATTACAAACTGCAAAATTAGCTCAAGGGGCTCAACGTGACAAGGTAATTGCTCAAATTGTTGATAAAATTCGTACACAATTCGATATTGAAAACATTTTTCAAACAGCAACTGAAGAAATACGAACATTAATCCAAGTCGATAGAGTTGCGATTTTTCGTTTTAACTCAGATTGGAGCGGTGATTTTGTTGCTGAATCTTTTGCAGAAGGATGGACTCCTTTAGTTGGCGTTCAACCTGTAATTAATGATACTTATTTACAAGAAACTCAAGGTGGACGATACATTTGCGGTGAGACATTTACTGTTAATGATATTTATCAAGCCAAATTGAGTGATTGTCATGTTGCTCTTGTAGAACAATTTGAAGCAAAAGCTTTTGCAACTGCTCCGATTCTCCAAGGAGGTAAACTTTGGGGTATAATTGCTGCTTTTCAAAATTCTGCACCTAAAATATGGCAGCAATATGAAGTTGATATGTTAACTCAGATTGGTACGCAAATTGGCGTAGCCCTGAGACACCATGAATTATTATCCAAAGCCAGGAATCAAGCGGAGCAACAAAAAACACTAACTGGAGTGATTACCCGGATTTGGAGATCTTTAGATTTAGATACCATTTTTAAAACAACTGTTACTGAAGTTCAGCAAATGCTAAAAGCAGACAGAGTAGCAGTTTTTCAATTCGATTCTCAAAAAGATTGGGAAGGAGAATTTGTTTGGGAAAGCGTTGCTTCTGAGTGGGATTCTGTTATTGCAACCAAAGTTTACGATCATTGTTTTGGAGAACAATTTACCTTAGATTATCAACAAGGTAGGGTGCAAGCAATTGCAGATATTTACGCAGCAGGTTTAAGTGATTGTCATCAGGAAATTCTGGGTAAATTCCAAGTTCGTGCTAATTTGGTTGTTCCTTTACTTAAAGGAGATGATTTATGGGGTTTGTTATGCGTACATCAATGCAGTAATTCTCGTAATTGGGAACAAGAGGAAATTGAATTTACCCGTCAAATTGCGGAGAATTTAGGAGTTGCACTTCAACATAATCAAATGTTATTGGAAGCTCGCTATAAAGCAGAACAGCAAAAAGCATTAACTGGTGTAATTACCCGAATTCGAGAATCATTAGATTTGGATACAATTTTCAAAATTACTGTTACCGAAGTACGTCAACTTCTCAAAGCTGATAGAGTAGCGGTTTTTCGTTTCGATATAGCAAATGATTGGGAAGGAGAGTTTATTTACGAAGATGTTGCTTGTGGTTATGATTCAGCCATTGCTAATAAGGTTTATGACCATTGCTTTAGCGAAAACTTTGCACCACTTTATCATCAAGGTAGAGTGAATGCAATCGCTGATATTTATCAAAAAAAATACAAAGATTGCTACATTGAAATTTTAGAACAATTTCAGGTTCGAGCTAATATTGTTGCTCCCTTATTAAAAGAAGATGAATTATGGGGATTGCTTTGTATTCACCAATGCGATAAACCTCGTAACTGGCAAACTTCTGAAGTTGAATTTATCAGCCAAATTTCCGAACAACTTAGTCTTGCTTTAAAACATGATTTGTATTTAAAACAAGTTCAGACACAAGCCATACAGCTAGCGGAAGTCAATGAACGAGAAAAAGCCATGGAACGGCAAAAATTATTAGCAACAACAGTCGATAAAATTCGCCAATCCCTTGACATTAAAAACATTTTTAAAACTACTACTCAAGCAGTACGAGAATTACTAGAAGTTGAAAGAGTCGCAATCTACCGTTTTAATTCTGATTGGACAGGTAAATTTGTAGCAGATTCCTTTAAAGACGATTGGGAGCCTATCATCCATACACAACTAATTGTTCAACCAACATTTTCCGATCACGATGACGATGATGATTTACCGCGCAACGAAACTTTTGTTCCCATTTCCCAAGGTGAGAAGTTGTGGGGACTATTAGTTGCTTATCAAAACTCACAACCTCGTTATTGGAAGGAGGAAGAAGTTAATTTACTTGCACAAGTTGGTATACAGTTGGGAATCGCTATTCAACAAGCAGAATTACTAGAAAAAACTAAAAGCCAAGCCACAGAACTTGCTGAAGCTTTACAGGAATTAAAGCAAACTCAAGCACAATTGATTCAAGGTGAAAAAATGGCAGGTTTAGGACAGTTAATGGCTGGAGTTGCCCATGAAATAAATAATCCTGTGAATTTTATTTTTGCTAATTTAAATTATGTGAATAAATATACTGAAGATTTGCTCGAAGCAGTCAATCTTTACCGTAAAAATTGTTCAAATATATCAGATATTCAAGAGGATATAGAAGAACTAGATTTAGATTATATTATCGAAGATTTACCAAAAATCGTACAATCGATGAAAGTAGGAGCCGAGCGCATTCGTCAAATTGTACTTTCACTGCGTAATTTTTCCCGTACAGATGAAGCTGATGTGAAAGCAGTAGATATTCATCAAGGATTAAATAGCACTTTACTTATTTTAGGACACCGATTAAAAGCAAATGGTGAATATCCAGGAATTAAGGTAATAAAAAATTACGGTGAATTACCATTAGTGCAATGTTATCCTGCTCAACTAAATCAAGTATTCATGAATCTTCTGAGTAATAGTATTGATGCTTTAGAAGAAAAATGGAACAATTTACCAAAAGAATTGGCAAATTCATCAACAGAATCCCAAGAAATTACTCTAAATATCCAAATTAGTACAGAATCGATTGATAACAAAGCGATAATTAAAATTTCTGATAACGGTTTTGGAATTCGAGAAGAAGTTAGTCATAAAATTTTTGACCCTTTTTTTACTACAAAAGAAATAGGAAAAGGTACGGGATTGGGCTTGCCTATTTGCTATCAAATTGTAGTGGAAAAACATCAAGGTGAAATAAAATGTTTTTCTAAACCCCAGGAAGGTACGGAATTTTTGATTGAAATTCCAGTTACTCTTAGCAGTCTACCAAGCAAAGAAAGCTTGGGGTAATTTCAGTTGCTTGATTCATTTTCTGCCCGCTGACTTTTCTCTATTATTTTTTCTATTATTTTGACTGGTAGCAATACTTATATCATGTCCGGTTAAACAGTTATCATATTTGATCTGAGTAATGAGTAATGAGTATTCACTCGTTCGTAGAATACGCGCCATCTTTTCAATAGGGTTATATAGTAACTAATTAGCCGGACATCATATTAATTGTTAATTTTTTCAAATATTCGCGCAATTTTTGCAATGATTGGATCAACTTCAATATTCAGTAAATCTCCTACCTGGGTTTCTCCCAAATTAGTTTTACTCAGGGTATTTGGATAAATTTCAAAGCAAAGCATCTCAGCCTCTATATCCTTTATTAGTAACGAAACGCCATTTAAAGACACTTGATCGTTAATAGATAAATAATTGACTAAATTATTTTCAAAAGATAATTTAAATAACATTCCTCCTGTGGATAATTTTTCCATAGATATCAACTTAACTTGTCCAGAAGGAACGCTATAAAAAAAAGTTCCAGGGATTTCTTCTCCCAATCTAACTGCTCTTTCTAAATTAACTATTTTTTTTGGTTGGAAATTCTTAACTTTATTGAGGCAAGAAGCATAAAACTTTAATAAACTAAAATCAGTGCTGTCTTGTTTATCCAAAACCGTCAGCACTCTTCCATCAATAGCAATAGATGAATCAACTTGAATTTGGGCAGCGAATTCAGGGGAAATTTTAATCATTAGTTCTACCCCCGACTCAATGGAATTAACTAGCTCTACTATTCCAGTTTGTGTAATAAATCCAGTAAACATAATATAAATCGGTTATCAACGATCGGCAATATTGGTTGTTTATTTAAGCTTAAAAGAAAATATCACGTTTTTTACATCAACTATCCCCTTGATGATGAATGAGGTACAGTACTATATTTTTAACTCTTGTGGTACGGGCAGAGAAGGCCCGTCTAAATCTACCCCGCAAAACATGAAATATGCTGTATTTCCTCTTTGGTACAAAATCCAATCAAAAACGCCATCGCTTCGCCCATGCCGGAGGCTTATCGCAAACCTTTTTTTTAAAAGCAAGATTTTCAGCTTATATGCAGCCACGTTAACAGGACTACTCTTACCTAAACGCTTGATGACAAAACCCTTATTACACAAGCAATTCAGCCATTAACCTGAAAATATGTGATTTTATTAATGGATTTCTCAGGAAAATCTCATTTACTTATCAATGGTTTCTCAGATTGTTAAGCGAAAGTAAAAACAATTCAACTTTCGCAAACAATTATTGAACTGAAAAGGGGTGCACGATGTTGCTTCTAATTGACATAGAGAAAAACTTACTGCCAGGTTTTAACTATTACTCCTATGACATTTGATTGCAATCAACCATTATCATAATGCAATTAAAGCACTATAAGACAGCAACCACATGACAATATTTCTCACACTCGCCATTGTTGTCTTGGCATTGATTTTATTTGTTGCTGAATGGTTCCCGTCAGATATAGTCGCCATTATTATTACGCTGCTTTTAGCAATTTTGGGTTTAGTTACTCCGGAAGAAAGTATAAGTGGTTTCAGTAATTCCGCCACGATTACCGTGATGGCGATGTTTATTTTAAGTGCAGGTATTGCACGTACTGGAGCGATTCAAATTGTTAGCGAACTGCTACTAAAGTGGGGTGGAAAACGCCCTTCTCAACAAATTTTTACTCTCGGGGCGATCGTGGGGCCAACAACAGCTTTTATTAATAATACTGCAGTTGTGGCCGTGTTTTTACCCATTGTGGAAGAATGGTGTAGAAGACAAAGAATTTCAGTTTCTAAATTACTAATTCCCTTATCATTTGCTGCAATTTTAGGCGGCATGATTACGGTAATCGGTACTTCTACAAACGTTTTAGCAAGCGGTTTATCCGAACAATTAGGATATGGAACATTTAGTTTATTCCAATTTACCAAATTAGGGTTAGTTACATTTAGCATCGGTTTAATTTATCTGTCGTTAATAGCACCAAAGCTGTTACCAAATCGTAAAAAACACACCGATGATATTATTAGTCAAGACTACGGTTTAAAGGATTATATTAGTGAAATTTTAGTTCCACCCGGTTCTAATTTAGTCGGAAAAACTTTATATTCTAGTGGTTTGCAACATAAATTTGATGTAGATGTATTAGAAATAATTGCTAACGAGAACCATTTCCACCAACCTTTAGAAGATAAAAAGCTTCAAGCTTGTTCAGTACTTTTAGTTAAGAGTAGTCGAGAGGATTTACTTAAAATTAAAGATGAAGAAGGTATTGAAATTCTGCCGGAATTTATCCGCAAAAAAAAATCTTTACAAGCAGAACTTAGTTCTGATGATGAAGGTATTGCAGAAGTTCTCATTCCTTCTAATTCCAACCTCATCGGTTCAACTGTCAAAGAAATACGTTTTCGTCAACGCTATAATGTCACAGTTTTAGCAATCCATCGCGGGCAAGAAATTACACGAGAACGTCTCAGTGAAATCCGATTAAAGTTTGGTGATGTCATCTTAGTACAAGGCCCCAAACAAAGCCTTTTAGGACTGCAAATCAATCGCAATTTATTGGTACTTACACAGCGAGAATTAGAAACACTCCGACGTGACAAAGCTGCGATCGCAATCGGTATCGGTTTAGGAGTAGTTGTAGTAGCAGCGTTTAATTTATTACCTATTCTAATTAGTTCCCTAATTGGTGTAGTATTGATGGTTTTAACAGGCTGTCTCAAACCCAGAGAAATATATGACGCAGTACGTTGGGACATTATTTTTCTACTAGCTGGTTTAATACCCCTGGGTATTGCAATGGAGAAGTCTGGTGCAACTCAATGGTTAGCAAATAATTTAGTGGCAATAGGAGGAAATCTTTCAGGTTATTGGATACTGACATTTTTCTTCATCATTACTTCCATACTAACAGAAATGATTTCCAACAATGCCGCAGTAGTTTTAATGTTACCAGTTGCAGCCAATGTTGCCGAGAATTTACAGCTTAATCCAATAGCCTTCATGCTTACTGTAATTTTTGCAGCATCCAACAGCTTTATCACACCAATCGGTTATCAAACTAATACCATGGTTTACGGACCTGGAGGCTATAAATTTACCGACTTTGTTCGCATCGGTATACCATTAAATCTCCTAATGACAGCAATCATACCACCATTGATTATCTTATTCTACGGACTTTGACAATTTTAGATTTTCGTTAGATTTCATGAACCGCTCTCCTCCTTCTCTTGCTATTCCCCATGCCCCATGCCCCATGCCCAATTCCCCATTCACCATTCACAATTCACTACCCAATAGGAGTAAAACAATGTCTCAAATCAAAAGCTTAATTCAACCCCACGGTGGTAAACTCATCAACTGTTACTTATCTGAAAACGAACGCAAAGAAACGCTGTTGAGAGCCTCTAATCTACCCCGTCTCATTCTTTCCATCCGTAATATTGCTGACCTAGAATGTATTGCTAACGGTGTTTACAGTCCCCTAGAAGGCTTTGTAAACGAACAAGAATATAACTCCATTGTCAAAGATATGCGTTTGAGTAATGGACTTGCTTGGAGTATTCCCGTTACTTTGCAAATTTCTGAATTTGTAGCAGAACAATACAAGTTAGATTCCGAAATTGCTTTAGCTCATCCCAACGGAGAAATACTTGCAGTAATGACCGTTACTAGTAAGTTTAAACCAGATCAAAACTTTGAAGCAGAACAAGTTTACCGCACTGCTGATGAAGCACATCCGGGTGTTGCAGCCATGAAGCGGGAAGGAGAAGTTTATCTTGGTGGTGCGATTAAACTAATCAAATCAATTCCTTACCAAGATTTTCTCGATTACCGTCTGACACCAGAAGCAACCAGAGTTGAATTTGCTAAACGTGAATGGAATACAATTGTAGCATTTCAAACTAGAAATCCCATTCATCGTGCCCACGAATACATTACTAAAATTGCTCTAGAACTTGTTGACGGACTTTTCATCAACCCCTTAGTAGGACAAACAAAATCAGATGATATTCCTGCTAATGTACGGATGCAGTGTTATCAAATACTAATGGAAAAATATTACCCGCAAAATCGCGTATGCTTGGGTGTATTTCCTGCTGCTATGCGCTACGCCGGACCCCGTGAAGCAATTATGCACGCGATCGCCCGTCAGAATTACGGCTGTACGCACTTTATCGTCGGACGCGATCATGCTGGAGTAGGTGATTATTACGGTACTTACGACGCACAATACATCTTTAATGAATTTACTGATTCGGAGTTACAAATTACTCCCTTAAAATTTGAACACGCATTCTATTGTACTCGCACGCAATCAATGGCAACGGGTAAAACTAGTCCCAGTACCAAGGAAGAAAGAATACATTTATCTGGAACAAAAGTGCGGCAAATGCTGAGAAATGGTCAAACCCCACCACCAGAATTTTCCCGTCCAGAAGTTGCTGAAATTTTAGTTTCTTCCATGAAACTAGCTACAGTTTAATCCCGCATATATATCAATTACTAACCAATTACTAACCAAAAAGAGAGGAGAATCATGACATTAGCTAACACTCTTTCCATCGTTGAAGACATTGCAAAATTAGAATCCGAATACTCACAGAAAAGTCCCCAAGAAATTCTTGCATTTGCTCTCAAACAGTTTGACAATATTACAATTTCCTTCAGTGGTGCCGAAGATGTAGTATTAATAGATATGGCATCAAAAATCAAAAGAGACATCAAAGTATTCTCCATTGATACAGGTCGTTTGCATCCCGAAACTTACCAATTTATCGATAGAGTTAGAAAGCAATATCGAATTAAAATAGACGTAATTTCACCGGATGCAGCAGAAGTCGAAGCATTAGTCAAAGAAAAAGGACTATTTAGTTTCTATCAGGATGGACATAAAGAATGCTGTGGTATCCGTAAAGTGAAGCCACTACGACGCAAACTTAAAACCGTTGATGCTTGGATTACTGGACAACGCAAAGATCAAAATCCTGCAACTAGAAATAGTGTTCCCGTAATTCAGGTTGACACAGCTTTTTCTTCAGAAGAACGCACATTAATTAAATTTAATCCCCTGGCGAACTGGACATCTGCACAAGTATGGCAATACATTCGTGCAAATGAAGTTCCTTATAACAAGTTACATAATCAGGGTTTTATTAGCATTGGTTGCGAGCCTTGTACAAGAGCAGTTTTACCCAATCAGCACGAACGTAGCGGCCGTTGGTGGTGGGAACAAGCTGCTGATAAAGAGTGTGGCTTCCATGAAATTAATTTAACTCAGAATAAGGGTTAATTTGTCCAATCAATATGTACAGACGCGATATATCGCGTCTCTACAAAATATATAACGTCTGTACAAAATCAAATCAGTAAATTTGTCACAGTAAATACCATGAATATCAAATTAGTTCAAAAAATCAAATTAGATGGCAATTCCTGCCGAAAATCAGCAAGAGTTTTAAACGATCTCAAGGAATTAAATTTACTTGAAAAAATAGACGAAATTATTGCAGCAGATGAACGAGAACAATCTAGTAGTCAAGGATTTAATTTAGCTAAAAAACATCAAGTATCCTCAGCACCTTTTTTCATTGTCGAGAATGATGAAGGCGTGCAGAAGGTTTATACAGCGTATTATCGCTTCATGAAAGATATTTTTCAAGTATCAGTTTCCGAATCAGATGAAATTTCGGAAATCATGGCTCAAAATCCAGACTTAGATTTCATTTAATTTTGCTAGAGACTTCAAGTGGTACGGGCTTCTAGCCCGTCAAACTGTACCTCACCAATCTGAAATATGCCGTATATAACGTCTCTACAACAATTTTTTCCAAATTTTTCCTGTTAATTAGAGTTATCACAATGAATAATCCACCTCAAAAAATTAAGTCAGAAATTATAAAATCCCTTCCATTCAATGCCGTAATACCGGGGTTATTATTAACAATTGGAGTTGCTATTTTAGCTGAATATCTAAAAAAAATCCCATCACTTTCATTATTTAGTTCGTTAATCATAGCAATTATTTTAGGAATAATAGTTAAAAATACAGTCGGAGTTCCACAAATATTCAAACCGGGAATTACCTTTTCTTTAAAACGTATTCTCCGATTATCTATTATTCTATTAGGATTGCGACTAAGTTTACCTCAAATACTTGCAGTTGGCCCCGTTGGATTAGCAATTGTCTTTGTAACTTTGACCAGTACTTTTATATTTACCTGTTGGTTTGGTAAACAAATTGGAGTCAACCAAAAACTGACAAAATTAATTGCAGCCGGAACTTCTATTTGTGGTGCTTCTGCTATCGTTGCTACCAATGGTGTAGTCGAAAGTAAAGACAAAGATGTGGCTTATGCTGTGGCAATAGTAACCATTTTTGGTACTCTTTCAATGTTGCTTTATCCTCTACTATCTAGTTTATTTCAAATAACATCTGAAGAGTTTGGAATTTGGTGTGGTGTTTCCATTCACGAAACAGCCCAGGTAATAGCAGCAGCATTTCAAGGTGGAGAAGTTAGTGGTGAATTCGGTACGATCGCAAAATTATCAAGAGTTATCTTTTTGGCTCCAGTTGTTTTAACTTTGGGATTTGTTACACCATCTTCGAGGGATTCATCAACAGAAAATAAATCTAAAAAATTACCTATACCTTGGTTTGTATTTGGATTTATTGCTTTAATGTTACTGAATAGTGCTAATGTTTTCCCCGAAGTCTTTAAGAAATCAGTTAGTGAAGTTAACCATTTTCTACTCACAATTTCTATGGCGGGTATGGGTTTAAAAACTAGCCTTCTCGAAATCAAACAAAGTGGAATAAAACCTTTGTATTTAGGTGCTGCTTCATGGATATTCATTTCCGTTATTAGTTTAGGTCTTATCAAGGCTTTTTACTAATGAATTAAGGGAATAGGGAATAGAGAATAGTTAATAGTTAATGGCTATTGAAAAATATTAAATTTTAGTTCAACTTATTGATTAATTTTTGGAGGTTTACAATGAAGAAAGTTTTATTGACTATTGCTGCATTAGGTTTATTTGTTCTTCCCGCCTATGCTACTCAAGGAATCAGAGAAAAATCGAAAAATGAAATAGCTAGAGCTAAGGAAAAAAGTATTGTTACAGCCAGAAGAAATGGTATTGTAAAAGTCAAGAGTAATTATAGTGTAGAAGAAACAGTTAAACGCTTTGAATCTATAGCCAAAGAACGAGGTTTAAATATTTTTGGCATAGTTAATCACCAAGCAGGAGCCGAATCTGTAGGTTTAGAATTACGTCCGACACAAGTAATTATATTTGGAAATCCTCGTGTTGGTACGCCCTTAATGCAGTGCAATCAAACTACGGGAATTGATTTACCTCAAAAAGCACTTATTTGGCAAGATGAACAAGGGCAAGTTTGGCTTGGTTACAATAGTCCAAAATATCTCCAAAAACGCCATCAATTAAGAGGTTGTGGTGAACAAGCATTGGAAAGAGTTAGTAATGCTTTAAAAATGCTAGCTGAGCAAGCTACTCAATGAACGAGTAAGGAGTAACGAGTAA
>DESS01000030.1:0-4623 GCA_002361335.1 Richelia sp. UBA3308 | reverse complement strand
AAAGAGTAACGAGTAACGAGTAAGGAGTAAAGAGTAAAGAGTAACAACTAACCACTAACAACTAACAACATCATGCAATTATCAAAACAAGATTTACAACAAGGCACAGACAAAGTTTACGATACCATTGTAATTGGCGGTGGAGTTGGCGGTTTGTCTGCTGGAATTTACTTACAACGATATCTCTTAGATACTTTAATTATAGACAAGGGTAAGGCTCGCTCCTTCTGGATGCAGGAACTCCACAATTATCTCGGTTTACCACCAGATACCCAAGGTCGTACTCTATTAAAACATGGTAAAGACCATTATTTATCTTTGGGAGGAGATTTACTTAACGGTTATGTCGAAGAGGTAATTGATCAAGGAGATACCTTCGCTGTTAAAGTTAAAATTGGTCGTCAAAACAGCACTTATTCAGTATTTCGCGCTAAATATTTGATTGCAGCTAGCGGTATTATTGATAACTTGCCTTTCCTAGACGATATGCAAAATGTCTACGAATATGCAGGATATAATTTACACGTCTGTTTGATATGTGATGGTTATGAAATGGCTGATAAAAGAGTTGGTGTGTTTGGTAAAAATCAACGTAGTTTAGAAATAGCTTTTAGTCTCGGTTGGTTTACACCACATATCACCCTTTTTACCCAAGACATGTTTGAAGTTAGTTCCCAATTCCGCGATCGCTTGTGGGAGCATGAATATAAACTAGTTGAAAAACCAATCTCTAAGTTTATCGGTAAAAACCATCAAATGACTGGTGTAAAACTGATGGATGGTTCAGTGATTGAGTTGGATGCTGGGTTAATTTCCATGGGTTCTCAATTTCACTCAGGTTATCTTTCTGGATTAAATCTCCAAACTCAAGGTGAGAATTTAGTAACAGACAACATGTGTCGTACATCTCACCCCCGAATTTTTGCAATTGGCGATTTAAAATTAGGACTTAATCAAGTAGTTGTTGCAGCTTCTGATGGTGCTCTTGCAGCTACAGGTATTTGGCGAGAGATTCGCCGTCAAAGAGGTGTCAAACGTCGTTTGGATAACACAGATTTTCCTCTGGTAGCAAGTTGAGATATTTCAGCTTCCGTGTAAGTAGACTGATCTATATACCCGTAGATTCCCGTTGGTGGGTGACAATCAAAGCGTCACAAATCTTACGAATCTGGATTCATGAAAACCGCTAAAGTTTCCCGAGCATATTCAGCTCCTGTTGGGTTATCTTCAATACTTGCCATCAAAATCGAACCACTAACTAAGAGCAAATATTGTTGAGAAAACACTTCAGGTTTAGGAATACCAGCTTCAAGAGCCAGTTTGAAAATGTAAGTGCGAATTGATTGTCTCGCCATCACGGCTACTTGGTTTACGGGATGGGAAACATCCGCGATTTCTAAAGCTGCTTTAATAAAAGGGCATCCGTGATAATCGGGGCTTATATACCATTCCTGTAACACATCAAAGCTTGCTAATATTTTTCCTTTAGGGCTACTCGCTCTTTGATTAAGGGCATCTTCAAACCATTTAAGCCATCGCTTTGCTTGGAAGCGCATGACTTCCAGAATTAGCTCATCCTTAGATGGAAAATATCGATAAAATGTGGCTCTGGCAACATCTGAATTGGCAATTACCTCGTTAACGCTTACTTGATTAAAACCTTTCCCATAAAATAATTCTGCTGCTGCAATCAAAATTTTTTCCCGTAGCTGATGTTTTTTAGTTGTATCGCCCAATTTGGAACGATTCTGTTGGCGCTGACAATTAGCTTCGCCGCTCATAAATAAATTTTATTATGTGGACTAATCTGTCTACTTAGTAGTATCTTAAAATGCAGGCTTATATATTTGCCTATCTAAGGCTTCCGAGAGGAAGCTTTATATAGAGTTTTTCATTAATAAGTGACATTTGACAACAGTCTACAAAATTGATACCCCAGGGAGCGTGCGCCGATGACAAACGAAAAACATCTCGAAATCGGATTATTTGTCATGCGTTTGTGTATTGGAATTTTTTTTATCGCTTTAATAATACAGAAGCTGGTAGCAACTCAAGGTACAAAAGGGATATTTGGAGGGTTTGATTCATTTGAAATCGGCATCGCCGCATCTTATCCACTATTGTTTATTGAAGCAGTTTTAATCATAGCCTTCCTTTTGGGTTTGTATAAAACCTTTTCTTACGGTGCTTTGTTAGGTATACAGTTAGTTTTAGTAGCTTCTACCTATAATGGTATGCTCAACCCTCTTGTGCCAAGTTATATTTTATTTTGGGAGAATATCCCATTACTAGGAGCTTTGTTGTCGTTATTTTTGATGCGAGATTATGATGATTTTTTGACTTTTAAGAAGAGGGGAAATAATAACTTAGAGTCATTCAATAATACCTACTGGCAGCACAAACAAAGAACCTTAGAAGTTTTATCATCACTAAGTCATCGCACGGGTGAATTTAAAATATATTTAAAGGAAATAGCCAGCGGTGTTAGCGAACTAATTAATGTTGATTCTTCTGTGATCACTATTTGTCAAGAAGGATTTGCTAAAATATTGGCTAGTAATATAGATATGGGTGATGATAATGGTGCTCATTCTTTACACGGTCAATTAACCGGTACTGTTGTCAATTCTGGTCAATGTCTCGTTGTTGAAGATACAAAAACTTGTACAGAGCATGGGCAAGCACCAGAAGGATGTCGGGCATATTTAGGAATACCTTTACGCACTTCTCAAGGAGAAATTATAGGTACAATTTGTTCTTTTCATGAGAAACCTCGTAGTTTTTCTGCTCAAGAAATAGAAATTGTTGAATTATTTGCCGAGCGAGCAGCAACAGCTATTGATAACCATCATCTTTATCAACAACAAAGACAATTTAATCAAGTTTTAGAAACAGAGGTAACTCTTAAAACAGAAGAATTACAAGCAGCACAAGCTAAACTTGTCGAACGAGAACGTTTAGCAGCAATTGGTGAATTTGCAGCTTCTATTGTTCACGAAATTCGTAACCCTTATTCTACAATCAAGTTGGTTTTGGAGTATTTTAATAAACTTGATTTATCCGTTGAAGTAAAAAAACGATTAAATTTGGCCGTAGACGAAGCCAAACGTTTAGAAAAGTTATTAGGAGAAATATTACTTTATGCCAAACCGCAAATTCTAGATGTTTCACATATTGATATTAATAAATGTATTCATAAAGTATTAGATTTACAACGTAATTTACCACAAATAATTAATAAAAAAATTGAATTTTATCCCGCAACAACTGAACCAGTAGTACAAGGAGATGAAGATAAAATTAAACAAGTATTAATTAATATTATTCAGAATGCTTGTGAAGCTGTAAATTCTGGAGAAAAAGTAAAATTAAATGTAGATAGTAACCTTAATCGTCAAGAAATTTACATTAAAATTCGCAACGGCGGCGAACCTATACCACCCGATATTTTACCATTATTGACTCAACCATTCTTTTCCACAAAATCTTCTGGAACTGGATTGGGACTGGCAATTACTAAACGAATTGTAGAAGTACACAACGGAGAATTTATGATTGAATCTAATGCTGAAGAAGGAACTTTAGTGACAGTAAAATTCCCAATGTTTTTAGCATAAAAATATCAATTTTTTTTGTTTTGTGATTTTACTGAAAAATTTGATATTTTAACATTAGATTTCGGATTTTCTACTAAATTATGAATAATTTCAACCAAGAACGTTTTAAACTTTTCAAAAATATAAACAAAAATATAAACAAAAATATAAACAAAAATATCAATTTTCAATCCCGGCATTGATTGACATTGATTAAACAATTGCTAATTATTTCGATAATGGAGAGATTGAATAGTGAGCGAACGTATTATTTTAGTTGAAGATGAAGTCAAATTAGCTCAATTCTTAGAAATGGAGTTAACTAGCGAAGGTTATGATGTCAGCGTCGCCAACGATGGAATGACAGGATTAATATTAGCGCGAGAATCAACTCCAGATTTAGCTATTTTAGATTGGATGCTTCCTGGATTAAGTGGAGTAGAGCTTTGTCGTCGTTTGCGAGCTACCGGATGTAAAATTCCCATAATTTTGCTAACCGCTAAAGACGAAGTAAATTCCCGGGTTACCGGTTTGGATGCTGGAGCTGACGATTATGTAATCAAACCCTTCAGCATTGAAGAACTTTTGGCTAGAATTCGCGCTCATTTACGCCGTCGTACCGAAGAAGATAACCGCCATCTACTACAGTTTGAAGATTTAAGTTTGAACCGTCAAACTCGGGAAGTATTTCGTAGCGATAAGCCCTTCGGGCATGCGCCTCGCCTACGCACAATAGAATTGACAGTAAAAGAGTTTGATTTGCTGGAATATTTGATGAGCAATCCCCGTCAAGTATTTACAAGAGATCAAATTTTAGAGAAAGTTTGGGGTTACGACTTTGTCGGCGATTCTAACGTTATTGAAGTATATGTACGTTATCTACGCCTCAAACTTGAACAAAATAATGAAAAACGTCTAATTCACACCGTGCGCGGTGTAGGCTACGTTTTGCGCGAAGAGTAGGTGATTGGCAGACAAGGAGACAAGGAGACGGGGAGAAAATCTTATTCTCAATGCCCAATGCCCA
>DESS01000150.1:1586-15434 GCA_002361335.1 Richelia sp. UBA3308 | reverse complement strand
GGAGCAGTTATCCCTTCACGTCCAGGCACGGGTTAGCCAACCGTGCATATTTTTCTAAATTTTTGGATGCATTTAAATCTCTCCCAGAGTACCCGAAGGATGTAGATGTTTTTCCCGCATCCCTATTTTCAACTTAGAGTGTACAAATTTGAAACTTAGCAATTTAAATCTAATCTGATATTTTAGCTTTTACCTTTTACGTTGATGATTTAAAAATAACCACGAAAACTAACTATAAAAAGACTCACTTGTCAATATCAGTATGTCAATCGGCTATTTTTTGTATTTTTAATCACAGCAAAATTTACATTGCTTAATTTTTTTTGATTTTGTTTTTTAGTTAAAATGATTTTGTAATACGGTAAGTAGTATATAAAAACAGTTTTTCATCAAGCTAATTGCTATTTTTTAACAACTTAATTTATCTACTTGCCGAAAATTAAATAAACTGCTTCCCTGAAAATACAATATCATGATTTTGCCGGAAATGCTTGTAATCTCGTTAATTAGTTGAGAATTCTGTCAATAAAAATTTTTCTATAAACTTTAGTAACGTGTTTGTTAATGAATATGAATATGAACATTTTATCAATCACTGTTTTTCTAAAAGTATGCATTATATAAAGGTCTTATTTTTAATTTAATTTTCCATGAAGGTTGTACAAAACCAATCATGGAAAGGGCGTTGCCTACTTCGTTGTTGAATTTATATTTGAGACGTTGCACTGCAACGTTTATATAAGACTTTTTCCCGAATCAACCAGTCGCGATCGTTAACAAGCATCTCATAACTACTGGTATCGCCAAGTTTTTCTAGTGCCATCAACACGGCATACTTTAAATCCCAGATGTTAGTTTCTAAACAGGCTTTCAATTCCTTAATCGCACTTGTTGCCCCAATTTCTCCTAAAGCTATAGCCGCAGCAGCCCTTGATTTTTGAAACTGGGGTTGTTTGTTATGTAGGGCTTCAATCAGCAAATCATAGGCAGGAGCATGTTTTAACCAGCCGAACAATTTAACCACGTGAAAATGGGCACCATAATCACTTTTTGCTTCTTCATCATAGGTGGCAAACAAAGCTTGAGGAGCAACATCGGCGTAATGCTCAAGAATAGTTTTAGCTGCCAAATAACAGCGCCCAAAGTCCGTTTCGTACAATCCCCTAATCAAAAATGCCATATCTGGGATATCAGAGTATTTATGTACTAAATTCAAATCCTCTGGGCGATCGCGTAAAGTTTGCTCCAAGTGAGGCTGAATTTTTGCAAAGTTAATTGCTCCACTAGAAATTCCCGCTTCTGCCAGCATCCGAATTCCTCGCAGTCGAAAAACTAGAGATACCGGACATCGGGCAATATGGGGAATTGCGTCGTAATACCGGGCATCAATCAAGTCCTGAATAGACAACCGCCTACCTAATACACTTGGGTTTTGCAACATCCCCACCACTTTTTCCATCTGGGAATAGTCTCTTGTTAAGCGACAAACTGCTGCAATGGCTGCACTGGCTGTTGGTGGATCGGTATCATCTACAAATTTACGAATTCGTTCCAGGGCTGGTTGATAGTTAAACTTTGTTAATGTGTGAATTATGACTCGATAGGTTTGTTTGGGCTTGTCCAACAATTGAGCCACATCTTCTAATATATCGGGATCTTGAGTGCCAATTTCACCGATAGCCCACACTGCATTTTCTACTGTGTAGCAGTCTTCATCACTCAGACAATCGCGAATCACCCCTAAAGCCACCTTAGCTTGTAGTCGTCCCAAAGTCTCTACTGATTTACGACGAACAATGCGATTATCTAAGCTCGGATCAGTTTGCTGCACCGCGCGCATCAAGGCGTTGATTGACCGTTCTGTGGGAAAATTAACTAAATGAGAAGCGGCAATATAGCGCGAATCATCCTCTGATAGCTGGTCTTGAGGAGTATCCAAAAGAGCGATCGCTTGTTCTTCTGTAAGATTAAAAAGATTAAAAAAGCGCTTATCCATATATTATGTAGTTTACATATTTTCAGACACTTCAAGCCGTTTTGCGGTTTACTTCCTGCTTCAACGCTTACTAGTCGGCTACTTGCTATTCACAGGCTGAAACTGTTTAACTGACAGCCGATAATAAATTAATTGCAGCGTTTAAATCGCGGTCGATTTTGAAATTACAGTTTTCACAAGAAAAGATTCTTTCACGCTTGTTTGAATAGTTATTTTTTATTTTAAAACAAAACAAACCTAGAGATTCTTTGCCATTACTCAACCCTAACAGGTAAAGCAGCCTAGCGAAGAAGTTCCAGGTTTGCAGGGTAACAATTTAACTCATTACCAAGTTAGAAGCAGCGAGGCGAGTTATCAACTAGGATAAAGAGTTGATTGCGTAGTCAAGTAATGCATTGTACTCGGTCAATGCTTGAGCAGACATATCACGAGGAGCACAACCACGGTTACGAGCATAGGTTAATGCTTCAACGTAAGGAGCGGTAGGTAAGTTCAAAGCGCGATAAACTTCACGCTGACCAGCAATACCCCATTCATCCAATGGGCCGGTACCGCCAACTACTAAGCAGTACTGGATTAGACGCATGTAGTGCTTAACATCGCGAGCACACTTAGCCTTGAAGGTATCGGTAGAGTTAGCTTGACCAGCATCATTCAAGTAAGGATACTTCTTGATACAAGCATCGTAAGCTTCTTTTGCAACTGCATCAATGTTGCCAGCTAGCTTTTCAGCAGCTTCTAAACGAGCAGCGGAACGTTGGATAGAGCCTTGTACTGATTCTAGATCGGAACTGCTGGGGAAACGTCCAGCAGCATCAGCAGATGCAATAACGGTGGTAAGAACAGATTTCATTTCTTAAATACTCCTGTCGGGATTTTGATTTTTAACTTTTTTAGATTTCAATTGTTCGAGCGTCGGATAATAATCGACTAGCTCAGAGCGGAAATCACGCGATCAAAATAGCTGGAAGCTTCTGCAACCAAGCTAGCGCAACGGTCATCAGTTAAAGTAGGATTCATTTTCTTTAATCTAGGACCAGCAAAAGATTCGCTAGGATTATCTTGGATGTGAGCAGCTACTTGAGCTTTCATGATTTGAACTGCACGCACGGTTGAGGTGGTAGGTACGCCTAAAGCGGTGTAGGTTTCTTTCAAACCGTTCAAGCAACGGTCATCTAGAACTGAAGCGTCACCAGCCAATAAAGCGTAGGTTACATAGCGTAAGATGATTTCAGCATCACGAAGACAAGCAGCCATGCGACGGTTAGGATAGCAGTTACCACCAGCTTGAATTAAGCCTTGGTTTTCGCAAATCATACCAGCAACAGCATCGGAAACCATGCAGCTTGCGTTACTAGCAATTGCGTTTACAGCATCCAAGCGTCTGTTTCCATTAGCAACAAACTCTTTTAAAGCACCGATATCACCTACGGTAGAAGTGCTGGCATCAGCTGTTACTACTGATCTAGAAAAAGCATCAAGCATTTTGCTCTCCTTAAATTTGGTTATCTGTTAGATATAGATTTCTTGTCTGTTGAACAAGACAATATAGAACATAAAAGATGATTTCTATTTCAGTCTCATTTATGAAAAATAAAGCAACAATTTGTAATATTCTCAGTAAGAAATATTTCAAAAATAATCCCCAGTCAGGGTAATTAACTGGGGAAATATACAGAACTTGACTCTTTTGTGAAGATAGTGTTTATAAAAATTAATCAAAAAAGTCTGGTGAAGGCTTATTCCGGGTTTTTATTCGTTATATCTACTTAAGCTTTCGATTTTGTACATAATTCCAAAGCCTTATTTTTTGCTACAACTGCCTAAGTCCGACTTTTGTTATCGGGCATGCTCTTTACCAATCATCTGCTTCTGATTGCCGCTCAATTTGAGCGATCGCCAGTTTAGCCAAAGTTAGCACTACTTGTTGTTCATCATTGAGCATGGTTTGTAATGATTCAATTGCCCTGCGATCGCCAATTTTTCCCAGGGAATTGATTGCTGCTTTCCTTACGTCTAAATCAGTATCTTGAGTTGCAGCAGTAATTAAATGCTCAAGTGCAGGGGGATAATTGATTTGTCCCAATGCTGCTGCTGCTTCCGTGCGGATAAGGGGTTCTGGATCTTTGAGAGATGAAACTAGGAGATTGCATGACTTTTCGTCCGATTCCTCTTTTGCTACATTACCGAGGGCACCGATAACAGCACATCGCACATCTAAGGAACCGTCGTTCAAAGCTTTGTATAGGTGTTGTGAGGCTTTAGATCCCATAAATGCTAATGCCCATGCGGCATGACCTTTGATATCCTGAGAATACTCGGTGGATGCTAGGATATCTAACAATGCTGGTGCAGCAACTTCTCCGGTTCTTGCTAGCGCTCCGGCAGAGGAACCTCTAACTACTGTATCTTCATCATTAAGAAAGGAATGGAGTAAGTTTGGTACAGCGTTCGGATCGGCGATAATGGTGAGTGTTTTTGCCGCAGCCCTCCGTACCACTACATTGGAATGATTTGCCAGTGCTTCTGTTAGTAATGGCGTTGCTGGCTTACCAATTTCACCCAGAGCTTGAGCAAACCCCAGTCGAACCATTCCTCGTGTGTCTCCCAAGCCCTCTATCATTTGTTTTATGAGTTTTTCATTAGTAGAGTCAAATGTTTTGAAAGCAATTTGCTCTTTAGTCATTTCGAGCAGATTGTCATTTTCGGTTTGAATTTCCAGGGCTAAATTATCCACTACTGGATTTTTGGAGTTGAGGGATTGACTCATCACAAATTTCCTATTTATTTTAATAAATTAACTAACTCAGCAAGAAAATGTATTTGTAGGGTGTGTGACGGCACTGAAAAATTGATTACATAATTGAATAATTAGCGAATGCCCTCACGCACCAATTACTTTCAAGAAACACGAGCCGAAACCCTTGACAAAAACCAGTATTTGTAGGGTGTGTGACGGCACTGAAAATTGATCACATAATTGAATAATTAGCGAATGCCGTCACGCACCAATTACTTTCTGGCTTTTTTTATTTTCGAGTGTTTATTTCATTCCCTGGGAGAGGATTTAATACTTTTGACTTATTACCTTGAGACTTATTACCTTGATACTTGAGACTTCCCCTCCTGGGATTAACCTCTATTTTCCAGACTAGCTCGTGTTGTTCGACGAGTAAGTGTATGGGGTGTATCTAATTGTGATGCAGGTTGGCTAAGAAGTCGCGATCGCATTTTTTCACTCAATCCCTGTACGTGAGTAAAATCAGCACCAGCAATATTTTCAAGATTATTGAATTCAATATCAGTTAAATCAGCTGCTCGCAAATCTGCCCCTGCTAAATTGGCTCCATTTAACCCGGCATTGCGTAAATAAGCCCCCGGTAAAAATGCTTTCCGTAAATCTGCCTGAGTCAGTCTCGCACCCTTGAGATTTGCCCCAGTTAAATCGGCTCCTCCCAGGTATGCCCCCAACAAACTTGCACTTTGCAAATCGGCATTTCGTAAGTTAGCTGTATTGAGTTCGGCACCATTTAATTTAGCATTTGGACCGATCGCTCCACAAGTATGGTAAGCAAAACCATCTGGGAAAAGAGTCTGAGTGTCATACCTTGCCCCTAGCAGCTTGGCATCGGCTAAATTGGCTCCCCGTAAATCAGCACCACTCAAATCGCTCCTGAACATACAAGCTGCCTGTAAGTTGGCATCGCGAAAAATTGCCTTGCTCAGATCGGCTGCTCGTAAATCGGCTGTCTGTAAATCAGCTTCACTGAGATTGGCTTCACTGAGATTGGCTCTAATTAGAACAGCACTATTTAAATTCAGCTTTTGTAAATCGAGACAGAATAGGTTGAATTGGTAAAAATCCTTATCACCAAGAGCAATTTGTCTTTGGAGGACAGCCAAAAATTCTTGGGGTGTTTTCTGAGTCTCCCTGGTTGTCATTGCTCAAATTTATGAGAATATTTAGGGATATACTATCACAACTTAAATTTAAATAAATTTTTGGCGTTCCTATGCTAGCTACCGACGTAATGTCCCAGACGTTATATATAACGTCTGGGACACAATTTCTGGGAAAACCCCACCACCCAGAATTTATGAAATTTACGATATCGTCACAATAGGGAGGTTGGTGCCGTACCTTCATTGCCCTCAGATTACCTCACCCCGCCCTACGGGCATCCCTCTCCGATGCTTTGGAGAGGGGAAAGGGGTAGTTTCCTGTATTGCACCCAACTGAAAACCGCTATATCCTCGATGCGTAGCTCCTAATCCATACAAAAATCTACAAAATCACAAAACTTATGCCTTTTGTTACACCAATGACAATGATTGATTTCTTCCGCAAGAGTGAAGGTGTTTGGTTTACTCATCGCACTGTACATCACTTTGATGCGGTAAGGGATGAGTCGGGTGAATCCAAGCTCTATGTGGATGTGATTACACTGGATGATTCAAGGGTAAAAGCTATCTGTGAAACCCAAAGTATTTCACCAGCCACTGTCAAATCTGGAGCCAGTTTTAGGTGGCAAGCCCACGAAGATGATGGGGAACCAAATCCAGATAGTGCCGCTGTTTTGATTGATGTACCGGATGATCAAACGGGGCGCTGTGGGAAGTTATTAAGGAACCAGGGCTATGTGGAAAAAGTACCGGTTGTCAGTCGTTACTGGTTTGGTGATGACGGTATTTTAACTATTGATACTGAATACGATCGCAATCAAGGGCAAGAACGTTGTTGGTTTATCACGGATGATTTCCGGGTGCGTGTCAGCACGGTGAGAATGATGAATGGCGTGTATATGATGACTTATTGTTCTGAACGACGCTATCTTACTGAAAAGGTTTTAGCACAAATGGTTCAACGAAATTTGTCTAGGGGTTGAGTTTATTTGGACTGAGGTTATTTATACTACAATTTTCCTTAGAGTGTCTATTCACATCTTGCACCATAAGAAACTATCATCATAGTGCCTGGGACTACAAGTTCCAGTTGAATAGCTGCCATTTCATTAAAATGAACTAAAAATTTGATGGTTTAAGTAAGTCGGCCGAAAATTTACCCGAACTTAAAGAAGGCTTGGGTAAACTGGCTCAAAACCCTTGTTCCTACTCACTATTCACTATTCACTATTCAATTGTCCTAATTGTTTTTCTCAACCCAAGTTGTTAGTATTTCTATACAGGAATTTAATTTACATTCATCTGTGGGACATTTCTTAGAAGCGTTAAATGCCAGCCGCCAGTTGTCTAATTCTACAGATGCTTTAACAATTGATATTAAAGCCTCAGTTTTATAATCCTCACCCCGCCCTTAAAGGCACCCCTCCACCATGCTTTGGAGAGGGGAAGGAAGTGAGGTAAAATTTGTATTACATCCAAGTACGGAAAAGCCGGAAAACTAAAAATTAATTAATAATTGATAATTAAAATCAAACCCGCTCATCAAATCTGGTATAAAAACTGCCGTATTTTATCCAGTATTGCTTTAAATCATGATGAGGTGTGTGTAAGCTAGCTTTTGCCTGATGCAAAATTACTTGGCGATGAGAACCCATCCAAATTTTGTTAACGGGTTCAACTGATATTAAGGTTCCCCCTAAAGAGCGAACGCATTCTGTAAATCTATCTATTGTGGTATACTCTAACGTCTCAAAAATGAAAAAGTTACCCGAACAAATTAAATGACGACTCCGAATCCAACATCGCATCTTTTTTTCAGCCTGTGGCGGTAACATTTTATTTCATCTAACTCAAACTACTTTAAATCTGTGAACAGTGAACGATCAACAATCAACAGTGAAAAATCAACAGTGAAAAATCAACAGTGAACAGTTATTAAGCTGTAACGACTACCAGGAGTTGTTATAAAGGCGTTATTTGTTTGTGGCGTTATCTATTGCTGCTCGAATAGTTGTCAGCAAATATCGATGTGGGAGACGCTCGACTCCAATAATAAATTTTGTAACTGTTAACTGATAACAGGTAACTGATAACTGTTAGAATTATTTAAAATTGATTATGATTTCAATCTGGGAACTTCATCAGCAAAATTTGTTATTTTTTCAAATTTTAAAGCTCCATGAGTAGAACCCCACACTTGTTCGTGGGTTTCAATATCCATGCCCCTATCTAAACTTGACCAAGTGCTTTGTGTGATTTCTACCTCGCTTTCTAAATAAGTTTGACGAGCATTTTTAGTAATTAAACATTGATTCCCCGGTTCTACACTTCCCAGAAACATATCTTGCTCTCTTCGGAATACCATAGAACAGTTATAACGTCGTTCAATACATTCGGTCGTTATTGTCTGGAGAATCTCTAATTCCCTCGCTGCACCAGCGTAAAGAAATGAATCTTTAAGACCATAGTTTTCAATATAAATATGGTCCCCTTTGTCAATAAGTTTATGTATTCCTTGACGATAAGGAGACCATAAATCATAGTCATACACTTGTTCGGAATAAAAACCTATTGCATCAAAAAAATTAAATGCTAAAGGACGAAAAAAAACGTGAATGTGTGCGAAATCTTTGGGACTTTCATAACATTGTTTTTGATTGCTAAATTCTCCCGCCATCCACCTAGCCAATGTCATTAAATCACTAGTGTTAGTATTAGGATGATGCTGAATTATTGTCATATTAAACCTCTAAAGCTAAAAGGAAAGAAACAAGTGTTTATATAATGTTTTAACTTAAAAATTAGGTCGATACGTAGTTACTATGCTAAAAAAAATAATAAAAAAAAGGGAACTCGGGTGGAGAAATTAGCAAACAGGAAATAAAAAATAGTATTTACTATCAAGGTATTTTATAAAGCTAGTAACATTCCCGGTGGAGGGATTTCCAGCTTTTGAGCAATACTTTTAGCTACCCTATGTACTGAAGAACCAAAAATTACGATTTGACTGGTTCGATTAAGAACGAATTTCACTACAAAATGAAGCTGTAGTGATGCCTTTACCATTACTTGTTTTTATTGTTGCAACACGAAAGCGCAGGTTGGGGTTAGCAAACCAAATTCTCTCTTCTGCTGCTGCTCTGTCATACTCCGTCTGCAGAATAAATGTTCCATCTTCTGAAAGATGATAATTTCCCACTGCGGCTATTGTTTCAGCGTATCCTTCTTCTCTAAGCAATTTACCCTTTTGAGGATTTTCTGCATCAGGTACCGGTACCAGCACCGTACTACCAGAAAAGGTTTTTTCATCCCAGTCAGATTCTCCCTCCCAAGTCATGCGGAAGGGATGAGTGATGCTACTGGGGTTCACATCATTAGATTTACAAATTTCTAGCACCTTACTATCGTCAGTACTAAGAGACTCAATATTAATCTCAGAAAGCACTTCCTCAAAATGTGCAAAGGCTAAGTGATGCCCGCTACGCTGCGATCGCCACCTTCCAATGGAAAGTTCAACAAATTCGGTAATGTTCATTACAAAAATATGTCCTATTAGCCAGTAGAATGTTCTAACTATCTTGACTGAAGTTAATATTTTCATTACTCCAGCCAAGAGAAACCTTATTTAATTGATGTTATCGTTAGTCCAGACACCATCATCTTGATTCATGGTGTTGATAGGTGATGTCATTTTAATGTTACTAATCTTTCTCCCCATACGGTGAATTTGCTTCACTGTATCAGATAGTCTACTGTAAGGGACTTTCAGAGTATAGTTACTAGTCCGCACTAACTCACCCAAAGCACCAGTTACTTCAACTATCGCAGTGCGATTATCGTAGCTGCTTGTGTTGCTTGGGAGTGTAGTCGCCATACCTGACATAAAAATTACCTCCGATTGACTTTACTTAGACAGTTAGTTATTTGTAAATTTTGCCTTCTGCAATGAATACACCGCAAAACTACTAGTACAGTGAGCGCGGAAATAAAGTACCTGTATCAAAAGTTTGAAACCTTTATAAAATAAAAATTTTGAATGCCAGACTTTTGACTTTTGACTTCCGCAAAGCGGTACTAGCTCTCTTGGTTGAAAACTAGAATCTAGAATATTTAAATTTTTGTGTGAACTAGGATACAATTCCCACTTTACTGCTTTTCTAACCCAAAATTACAAAAAATAATCATCAGAAAACAGATTTAGCAACCTCAAACCCAGTATGAGAAGCGATCGATGCAAAATCCAATAATCGCTTACTTTAGAGTCGAAGATCAAAAATTTTTCAAATTCTCAACTCAAAGCCAACAGCTACAAAAACTAAGCAATCTCGGCGATGCTGATTATTTTGCCTCCCATTTTGTGAATATTCTGAACTTGCTGGGACATGCGGCTATAATTAACTATATATTCCTTGTTGCTCAAATGGTTTTTTGGACCAACAGCGTTTTTAGTAACCTTGATAGAGAAGCGCTTGGTGGTGTTGCTTACTGCACCAGAACCTTTTGCTGGAGCCTTAATTTTTGTAGGTAAATTGGCTGCCACAGCAGTAATTAGTTTTGCATGGGTATCGCGATCGTTAGTAGCCATTCCTCTCATTAAGGTAAACATTCTGTTGAAACCAACATTCTTGATACCTATTTGGCTAGTAGTGCTACGAAAATAGGGAACAATTTTTTCGCCAAAATTGAGCATATATTCGTCAGTATCTATATAAGAATCAATCTCAGCATCGTAACCACCTTCACTGTAGATGCGAGTGTGTTCGGCAATTTCTGATTGATCTTGGGGAGCACGCCCTAGCAAATGTTTGAAGTTTAACTCAATAAAACGATATTGAGAAGAGGATTCAAAAAATAATGAGCGGTAAATGTCGGATTTCCCAACTGCTCGTACAAAGTCACGCAAGGTGATAGAACCATCGCGCAATAAGGATTCGGCGCTGGTAAGGCGTTGACTTTCCATCAAATGCTCGTTACCCAAAACCTGTTTGTAAACAGCCCGAATTACTATTTGTAAATCATCTTCAGTTGTATCTTGACGTAATTCTACTGGTTCGGTTTCAACAGCCCAAAGTGACATATTAGTTTCTCCTATTGTCTTAAAATTAAAAAAAGTTTATTTTCGCAGTTGATTAAAAAAAAGTTGTATTTATTGGTTTTTTATTCCACATTCAGGAGTCAGGTGTGAAAAGTTATGAGTTGTCAACAATTGCTTGATAGTTAAACATTCTTGCAAAAACCCTTAACTCTCCACCCCCAACTCCCGATGCTTCTATTGTTTAAGCAATTTCTGTGATGCTAACAATTTTTCCACTGGTGCGATTGATTCGCTGTATTGTGGGTGTCATCTTAGTTGCAGACACAATGTATTCAGTTGTACTGCGACGACGGGGGCTATCAAATTTTGCACCCTTAACGGTAATTTTGAACCGTTTTTCAGTAGTACCAATTACAACAGGAGGTTTAATTTTGCTGGTGCTGTTGGTAGCAACTGAATAAACTAACTTAGAACCCTTGGATGCTTTGGAAGTTTCAGCAGTTCCTCGGAATAAATCGAACATCCGGTTATAAGCAACCTGCTTCTGTCCGACTTGACTGCTAGCTCCTCGGAAGTAAGGTGCTACATTGTCGCCAAAAGCACTCATGTACTCGGCACTATCAATGTAGGAATCAATTTCAGCATCATATCCTTCTTCGTTACAACGACGGATATGTTCAGAAATTTCTGTTTGATCCTCAGGAGCGCGTCCTAACAAATGTTTAAAATTGAGTTCTACGAACCGATAAGGAGCGCTAGTTTCAAAAAAGCGAGCGCGATACATCTCCGACTTCGCTACAGCACGGACAAAATCCCGTACTGTAATACTGCGATCGCGCAATTGCGATTGTGCACTAGTGAGTCGTTCGCTTTCCATTATATGAGCGTTACCCAAAACCTGTTTGTAAACGGCTCTGATAACTGCTTCTAGTTCGTCTTCGGAGCTAGTTTGCCATAGCTCCACTTTTGGTGCATCGATGACTAAACTTGCCATTTTGATACCTCACAAATTTTAAGTTTCCCTGGCTCCGGGTTTTAGTTGATGGCAGTAATCGAAGCAATTACACCACCCATATTGTGAATTCTCTTGTACTCTTCGGAGAGCTTATTAAAGGGCACAATAAACACTTGGTTGGAACGGCGGAATTTGGAAATCCGATTGACTCCCTTTGCCCGATAAGCTGTAACTTCGACGCGGTAAGACTTTCCATCTGCAGTCGCTCCCACACCTTGGCGACTCCGAGAACCCAATGCTGGATTTTGGAATGCCCAACCATCTGAAGCATTGCTAGGCGCAACTACTGGAGTGGGTGTATTTTGAATTACTAGGGAATTTAATCTGGGCTTCTTACCTGCCAAGTTACCCTTCAAATCGCTACTGGAAGCACCACGCAACAATTGGAACATATGAGTAAATTCAACCATGCTCTGACCGTTTTGGGTTTTGTAACCACGGTAGTAGGGCACGATATTCTCCCCATAAGCATTTTGATATTCATCACTATCGATATAAGAATCGATATCGGCTTCAAAACCACTTTCATCTAGAATGGCGCTGTGAGCTTTCATATCGTCATAGCTATCGGGAGCACGTCCGAGGAGATGTTTAAAATTCAATTCAATTGACCGATAGCGGGCGCAAGTCTCGAAAAAGCGCGAGCGATAAAGTTCCGATTTCGCAACTTGACGCACGAATTCGCGCACGCTGATATCGCCGTTTTTCAGCTGTGATTCCGGAACGCTCAGGCGCTCGCTCTCCATTACATAGGCGTTGCCCAAAACTTGCTTGTAGACTGCTCGAATTACGTTTTCGACTTCTTCTTCCGAGCGTCCTGGGGTAAGTTCGATCGGATCTGTATCTTCAAACAGAGCTACACCTAATCGGGATGCTGGTCCGAATGCCATTTAAATAATCTCCCAGTTCACGACATTATTATTAAAATGTTTCAAGATTTTAAAAAACTTAATCTTTATTTACTCAAAGAGTATTTTGGATCGTTGTTAATACTCTAGTTTTGGTGATAAAGGAAGTTTTTCAAATCTTTTCCTGTTTTAATTCTTATACGACTCTGAGTCCATATTTGTTAAGAATTATGACTAAAAATAATTTTTTGTAGTGAAACAAGAATTCAAATTTCAATTTAAAACAGAGTTATTAGCATAAGAGGGGATAGAAAAACCACTCTCGCAACAAAAATTAAAAAAAATCAAAAATGTCAAAATTATGAGAATTCAGGGGCACGGGAGCTTTTGAGGAATTGAAAGCAGCAAATCATTCACCGCTTCCCCATCCCCTTTAAAGGATTATGATTAACTTTCAAAATCAGCAAGTTGCAGGATTAAATGGTCAAAATAAGCAGCAAGAATTTCTGGGGACACAAACACTTCACATCGAGGCAAGCTAGTTGTTTTCATAGCTTCCAATCCTAATATCATGGCATTTAAAGGAACTTGTAATTCCTGGTAAAGCAAATTCATGTAGTGCAATCCGGTGGTGCTAGTGTAATCAGTATGTTTAGCAGCGATTCCATAGGTTATACAACGGAGAAAATGCCAGAAATCGCGCCAACAAGCTTCAGCACGCTCGGGGGGATACAAACCGCCTCCTGGTTCGATAATATCGGGCATCATCAGCAAAACATGCTTTCTCGATTCATCTACAATTTCGGCTGCATTATCCCGTAAAAATTTGGCTACAGGGATAAACTCGGAATTATCCGGTGAAAGGGTTTGAATTTGCTGTAGATTTTCATATGTTAAATAGGTTTTTGTGTCATCTGCCATTTGGAATATTTCAATCGCTGCTTCTGGGTGTGTTTTCTCCCAGCTAGCAAAACTGACTATCCTAGCTTTAGTAATTAATTCTTTAACTTTTTCAGTTAATTGAGTCATTAGTTGTTACTTGTTACTTGTT
>DESS01000150.1:0-1447 GCA_002361335.1 Richelia sp. UBA3308 | reverse complement strand
GTTGTTAGTTGTTCATTCTTCATTGTTAGTTGTTAGTTGTTGGTTGTTAACACCTAACTCCTAACAGCTAACAATTTATTTAATCGATTAATCTTTATCAGCAGCTTTGCGAGAGTGTAAATCACTCAACATTGCATCAATTTTGGCAATTTCGGGATGATTTTCGATATTCGCCAGAGCACTTGCACGCAACACTTTCGCTCGTTTTGCCATTGCCATAGTATCGTTAACAATCCGAGAACGGTATTGTTCTAATTCGGCTATTACTTCGGCGATTTCTTCTGGTGTTTCTTTAACTTTTGTTATTTCTTCTTGATTTTCAGACATTGTTATGGATAGTAGATTTGATTTTAAATCGGACTTACACAACTGGCAGATTTTTGATTGTAGGGTGTGTAACTAGAGAAAAATTGCTTAGATAAAAATAAAGCTTGTGGTGTCAAGGAGCAACTCTCTATTATGAGAATATCCTAAATGCAATCAAAATAATTTTCCCTCAAAGATGAGCAATTGATTAAAATCTGTAAAAGAAAGTTAAAAAAACTCGGTTAACAATAGAACGATATGGATATCTCTCAAATCGAAGCCAATTTGAAAAACCCCGATTTTCAGTATCGCCTCAAAGCTGTTACTGCCCTGAAGAATTATGATTGTGAAGTTGCAGTTCCCATACTTACCAACTTAATTAGCGATCGCGAATTTTTAGTACGTTCATTTGTGGCGATGGCTTTGGGTAAACAACAAACCACAGAATCATTTACGGCATTGATGGAGATCATGAAGTTTGACAATACTCCCAATGTGCGAGCGGAAGCAGCAAATTCTTTATCATTGTTTGGTAGAGTAGCAGTATCCCATCTTGTTCTGGCATTTTATCAAGACGATCATTGGATAGTTCGTCGCAGTATTTTAGGGGCGCTTGTGGAAATGAATTGTCCCGAGCAACTTCTTGATATTTGCATGGAAGGCCTTAAAGGAGAAGATTCCGGGGTTGCGGAATCTTCTGTGGATGCTTTGGGAACCTTAGCTAATTCAACTCAACACGATGCAGCTTTATCCCAACTGTTAACTTTGGTAAATCATGAATCGGAGCGCATCCGTTTACGTGTGGCATATGCTTTGAAAAGATTTGATGAAACCCAAGCCCATGATGCTCTGAAGGAACTTAGAAACGATGAAAATCATCAGGTTGTCGGTGCTGCTTTGGAAGATTTACTACAGCAGTAGAATCAACCTTGTAGAGACGCAAGGGTATCGCGTCTCTACATGATTTTCGGAAAAACCAACCAGTCAAAACTAATGAAAAAGACTACTAGTACAACACGGCGTAAATAAGGCAACCATTAAAAATGGCTGAAAAGCCCAGAAAATCAAACTTCTTACTTCTTACTTCTTACTTCTTACTTCTTACTTCTTACTTCCGCGAAGCGGTACTAGAGTCTAAAAT
>DESS01000149.1 GCA_002361335.1 Richelia sp. UBA3308 | reverse complement strand
AGTAAGGAGTAAGGAGTAACGAGTAACGAGTAAGGAGTAATGAGTATTGTAAAAAAATTGTATATGCACTTTTGTGCAAAATATAATTCACAATCATGCAATCAGCTTTGCATAATTAGTGAATGCGTTATATATATTTCTCACTTAATCTAAGTATGAATCGAAGTTAAAACTTTATCCAACCACTTATAGGAATAATAAACTTACTAACAATGATAATCATTATAAAATCAAGAACTCCATCTAGTGAAGTAGAAAGAATATTTACTGAACTGCATAACTGGAAGGTTATACCAGAAAAATCTGTTGGTGCACACAAAACTGTAATTGGGTTATTAGGTGATACAGCAGAAATAGATACACGACAAATCTACAATATAAGTCCTTTTATTGAAGAAGTTGTCAGAGTAAAAAAACCTTTTAAACAGGCTTCTTTGGAATGGAACTATGGTCTACCCACTCAAATCACTGTAAAAACACCAATATCACGAGTCACAATAGGTCAAAATAATCCTCTGGTTGTAGTTGCTCGACCTTGTTCTGTAGAAAGTGAAGAAATGATTGTAGAAACTGCTCTACAGGTGAAAGCAGCAGGAGCACAATTTTTACGGGGAGGTGCTTACAAACCTCGTACTTCTCCTTATGCTTTTCAAGAATACGGCAAAACTCCCTTACAGTGGTTAGCAGCAGCAAAAAATGCATCTGGTTTAGGAATTATCACGGAAGTTATGGAGGGGAGCGAACTCGATAAAATAGCTGCTGTTGCTGATATATTAGAAATTGGTGCTCGCAATATGCAAAATTTCTCCCTACTTAAGAAAGCTGCAACAGCAGGAAAACCAATACTATTAAAAAGAGGTATTTCTGCAACAATTGAAGATTGGCTAATGGCTGCAGAATATATTTTAGCCGCGGGTAATCCTGATGTAATTTTATGTGAATGGGGGATTCGCACATTTGATAGAAAATATATACGTAACACTCTTGATTTATCAGTAATACCTGTATTGCGTACCTTGACTCATTTACCAATTATGATCGATCCCTCTCATGGTACAGGTAAATCAGAATACGTACCAACCATGACAAAAGCTGCGATCGCAGCAGGATGTGATGCTTTAATGATTGAGGTTCATCCTAATCCCAGTCAGGCATTATCAGATGCCCCCCAATCTTTAACACCAAGAGGATTTGAAGAGTTAATGCAGGATGTGGTTATGTTAGGAAAAGTTTTTGGGCGATATGCTCCTAACATATCTGCAAAGCAATCACGATTTTCACAAATGATTCCACCAAAAACCCTGAATGGTTCTTCTAGGAATCCTAATTTTATTATTTTCTAGACTCAAGTTACCACCAACTTTCCCTTAACTATAGTTGGGGGTTCTTTCCCCATGAATACATAACTTCTTAGCCAAATAATTATAACCCACATTCCGCACTTCAACTTGAAACATGAAGAAATTACAGTGAAGATAAAAGCAAAAAGTCAGGATAATTAAATAGTTCATACTGAATTAATTTGATGAAAGAATAAAAATATCAAATATAAAATATTTACCCGCTATTTTGGTATAAAGCCTCGTCTTTTAAAGACGAATAAAAATCAAATTATCATTATTTGAATCCTCTACCCTTTAGGGAGAGGTACNNTTCTTACTTCTTACTTGTGAACTCATAAATCGGGGTTATTTAAGTACTAAAAAGTTTTGGAGGAATAACTGTTCCTTCGGAGATTTATAAATTGTGATTCATTCTTGCTCAAGTTATTTGGATTAAGTAAGTAGATAGTATTTTTGGCAAGATGATGGTAGATACTTCAAGATAAAATTACGATATAGTAGTTAAATTAACAATTTGATTAATTCCATTTAAAATTAAAATATAAATACCTTGAAAACATTGAATAAGCATCTTAATATAATATTTTGTTCACTTCACTAGTTAATTTTTTATTCCCATTTTGGCTATTTTAAAATTATTTATCAGTTGCCTTTCACCGAGATTATAAACTAATAAGCATAAACACATAAAAAACAACATATTCTCTATTATTTAACGATACTCTACGAAGAAACTATCAGCAAAAAATAAAGGGAATTTAATAAATATAAATCCTCTCTCACAAGATTGTTTATTTTTATAATTTGTGATGATTTATTCTGGTTTTAATTTATTATCATCAGCTAAATTAGTCGCGTCGCTAAAATAAATATTCCTGCTTGTTTTCTTAGTATTTCTATCTCTTCTGTTTTTTCATAACCTTCTCCTTCCATTTTGTAAACAGTTTTATTACATGAAGCCTTAGTTTCAATAAGGTTAATTTATTTAATTCCAAACAGCTTCAGTTTTCTGTTGGTTCCTTTTAATTTATACGGAGCTTGTTCTGGAGTTTAAAAATCTTGTTTTGGGAGCATCCCAAATCTCTAAAAATGTAATTTTTCATTGCGAGCGGCCCGGAAATGGAGCGAAGCAATTGCAAAGCCTAGTTATTGCGATTGCTTCATTCCGCTGCGCTACATTCGCAATGACAACCTATATTTTGGTGATTTTTCAAAATTGGGTGCTCCCCTTCTTTTTTTAATTCCTTTAAAAGCTTTTCAACTTTTTCTCTTTCTTTTTTTAGCTTGTTCTCTAGCTTATCTAAATAACTATTTTTCCTTTTCTCACTTTCTACTACTAGCCAAATCTGTTTAATTCCACCATAATTGACCGGAAAATAAACTGGATAAAAGCCATCGATAATCCGTGGAGAAAAACAAACAGTTCTGCCATTGTTGAGGTGCCCCTCGATTCATCGATGGGGTAATAATTCTAAATTCTTCATTCTAAATTCGGGCATTCACCTTGACTATTTCTTCTTTCCACTTATATCCATCTAAATTCAAAAATGCTCTTTTTTCTATTTCTTCTGAGTCTATTTCTTAAGATTTATTTTATAAACATTCTCTTATACGTAACAAATATTTGCAAGTCGTTAAATTCCGTGAAAATTATTTTAATTTATGCACAAACCTACAAAAAAGAACCGATCAAATATGCAGAAAAGTGTATTTTTTTTTGTTTGCAAAATTGGTAATATACAATCAAGGTTAGAGACAAACGTAAATTAACGTTTATCTTATTTATCGGAGAATCCTTGGATAATTAGAAAGCAAAATCACTCTGATTTCAAAGGAGAAAAAATATGTTATAAAGTTAAAGCAACTTACAAGAATTTAACCTGCTTGAAGAAATTAATGAACAAGCTGTTGAAACGACTCTCTTCCCGTTGTAAGATTACCCAAAAATATCTTCCTTCTTCCCTCTCTCAATCAGTTACATCACCTTCTAACGGAACAGGAGTATCTATTAGTGGCGGTAGAAGAAAGTCTTCGAGATCAACATGAGTATAAGAACTCTGAATTTAGGCAGGTTATAAACACAATTCAAATTTGAATTGCTTTCAAAATAGCTCTACCAATTTACCTCAGTTCAGCTTTAGCAAGAAATTCAAAAGAAATAAGATGCGGATGAAGAACGAGGTAGAAGAGGTAGAAAAAGAAAATTCATCAATCAACTGAATCTGAAAATCATTTATGTTTTCGGAGATGTCTGAGGATGGATTCAAAAGACGTACTATTTGTTAAGGATAAGATCGTGAGCAAAAAGACTTTACGAGTAGCGATACGCTCCATTCATATTACTGGTGGTGCTTTGATTGCGATGTATATTTACTCACCTTGGAGCGTCAATGCTAATTTTACCAAACTAATGCAACTTGTTGTAGTTCCTGTATTATTGCTTTCAGGTATTGCAATTTTACAGAAAGCACACTTAATTAGGATGTTTAGAAGATCGTTCAGAAAAGAATCAGTTCAACTTTCTAGTGGTAGCTAGTGGTTTACCACACCAAAATTGCCGGGTGGGGTAAGCAGGGGGAGCAGGGGGAGCTGGGGAGGCAGGGGGAGAAAATTACTTTTTTCTTACAATTAACCCCGCAAAGTAATCTTGGTGGAGTACTAGTTTATCCATTACAATAGCAGGAGTAAGAGTGTACATAGCTCCTGCTTATCAATATTAACTCCTTCTCGCAGCGCGTCAGAGTAATGAGATGATAGTATGAGCGAAAATCAACTTCAAGGAACTTGGCAACTGGTATCCTTTGAAATGAGGTATTCAGATGGCCAGATAAGCTACCCATATGGACAAGATGCCATTGGCTATCTAATGTATACCGCCGATGGATATATGTCTGCAACTTTAATGAAAAACAACCGACCTAAGTTGAAAGCACTAGAAATGGTAGAAGCAACTATAGAGGAGCAAACCACGGCAGTTCAAACTTACCATTCCTATTGCGGTAAGTATAAAGTTCAAGGTAATAAAGTTATTCATCATGTTGAAGCTAGCTTGTTTCCTAATTGGATCGGTGTGAATCAATATCGCTTCTTTGAATTTACTGGCAATCGACTCTTAATAAGTTCACCTTCGTTTGAGTTAAATAATAAACAGCTAAGTGCTTACCTAATTTGGGAAAAGAACTCAACAGATTATTTTCACATTCGAGAGACTCCAAAGGAATGTGAAGTCTGAGAAAAATCATCTGCATGGACTTGTGTTGAGCTTTAAGAGCAATTATGGAATCGAAAATGAGCAAAACAAAAATTAACTTACCAAATGGTTTAGAGTGCTACTGCTTTGGTAAAGAGGAAACAGAGTATATATTTGGTGAAGTCTTTACTGCAAAGCACTATCTAATGAATGGTATTTCCATTAATGATGGAGATTGTATTTTTGATGTAGGAGCAAATATTGGACTTTTCGTGCTTTTCATAAATCAACTTCAAAAAAATGGAGTGAAAGTTTATGCGTTTGAGCCAGTTAAACAAATTTTCGATGTGTTGAGAGATAATGTTTCTTTGCATTCTGACACAAATGTTTCTTTATTTAATTATGGTTTTAGTTCAGAGTATAAATCTGATAAGCCATTTACTTTTTTCCCACACATGGCAGGTAATTCCACAACAAGACTTAATGAAAAATTACAAGAAAAAGATGCCATGTACACTTTATTGGATAAAGAGCTAGTCGAATATCTTTATCAGGATAGCGAACAAACTTTTTGTCAATTAAAAACATTATCTTCTACTATTTCGGAATTAGGTATTGAGTCAATAGACCTGCTAAAAATAGACGTAGAAGGTGATGAATATGCTGTACTTCAAGGAATAAATGAGGAGGATTGGAGTAAATTGAAACAAATTGTTATTGAAGTTCATGACATTGAAGATAGATTAGAGAATATCCAAAATCTTCTCAAATTGCATGACTTTAATGTCATAGTAGAAAGAAATAATTTATTGCCTCCCACTTTCAATAATTACAATTTGTACGCAGTACGTAACTAAGGGTCTTAATGTATTGAGTATTGTAATGTGACATAGGAAAATAATGACTATGAACTTTCAATCCGCACTGTCGATTTTTGAAATAATGGATGTGGAGACGGAGAAGATAACTGCGAATTCACGTCTTGGTTCAAATATTGGGATGGATTCCCAAGAAATTGTTGAGTTGCACACCCTGCTAGAGCAACGATATAGCATTTGTATTCCATCTAACGAATTATCAAGAGATTTGTCAATTCAGGATTTAATTGATATGGTTCAAAAACTTCAGCAAACAGAAAACAAGCAAGCACAATCAGAATCAAAGCAAGGATTTGCATTTAGTTGCGAAACTAAAATAGAGATTGAGCGAGACGTAGATACGGTCTTTAATCGTTTGTATTACGTCACAGAATGGCCAAAGGTATTACCCCATGTTGACAGAATTGATTTGTTGTATGGAGATAAACAGTACCAGGAATTTATCATGACGGTACAATCTGACCCAGGTACGTTAAAAGTTAGGTCTGTGCGAAACTGCGAACCAGATAAAAAGCAAATTCGTTTTTTCCAACCCGAACCACCAAAATTTTTAAAGCACCATGCAGGTGGTTGGAAATTTATCGAGACTCAAAACGGAGGTTGTGAAGTTATTACCTACCATAATTGGAATCTTAACGCGACTATCGCTGCCGAGACTTTCAAAAAGGCAGAAAATGGCTACGAAAAAGCAATCGAGAAACTGATGCTAGAACACGCACAGTATACTTTACAAAATTGGAAAAAAATATTGTCCGCATAATTTTTTTGGGAGATAAGTCATGCTTATAGAATCAATTGTAATTAACCAGGAATTACCCGTAGTTTATTGGGCATTTGCAAATTTGCATTTCTGGAAATCGACTCTGAACGACGTTTTAGATGTGAAAGTACCCTATGACGATGGGTACAACAAAGAGTATGTTATGACTGTAGAGCGACCATTAGGTCAGGAAACAATACGTGGAATTTTCTTTTGTCAACCTAATAAGCGTATTGAAATGTTCCAACCAGTGCCACCTCCAACATTTAGTCAAAAAACAGGTGTTTGGACATTTGAAAGTTGTGAAGCCGGCACAAGAGTGGTTGTAGAACTTGGCTTTGAAGTAGATTCGGAGCACACTGATCCGACTTCTGTGGAAAAGACAACAGACATGCTGCGTGGGTATTTGGAAAGAAATCTAAATTTATTCAAAACCAAGTTGGAAACAGCAACAACTGAGGAACTTTTGGAGGTGGATAAATTGCAGTACGTTAAAGTCGCGTAAAGATCGTGCAATTAATTGACTTAAGCTTTGTGCTAGAACCTACAGTCGGTGAACCAGTTCCTGTTGAAGTAGAGTATATCAACCACGAAGAAGGAGCAGATATTCTAGGGAAGCCAGCCCGAATCGATCGTAGAGCCTTTCCCAATGGTATGGGGTTATCCTTAGAACATGTCAAACTGACAACTCACTCTGGTACTCACGTGGATGCTCCTGCTCATTATGGTCCGGTGTGCGAGGGAGAAGTCGCTAAAACGATTGAAGATTTACCACTGCATTGGTTCTTTAGAGATGGAGTCGTCATAGATTGTTCGGCAAAGTCTGATGGAATAATTACTCAAGCAGAGATAGAGCTACAGTTGGCTACAATGGAGTACAAAATTAAGCCTTTTGATATTGTACTCCTGTACACAGGAGCTGACTTGAAATGGGGAAAAAAAGAATACTTCACAAGCTTTCGTGGTATCAGTCGTGAAGCAACTGAATGGTTAGTAGCTCAAGGTGTAAAGGTTATCGGAGTTGATAGCTTTGGTTTTGACCCACCATTTCACCAAATGTTGGAAGAATATCAATACAAGCGCCAGCCTGAGGTTCTATGGCCAGCCCATATATACGGTAGGGAAAAAGAATATTGTCAGATTGAACGGCTAACCAACTTAGATAAAATCCCCGTCGATCGAGGATTTAGAGTAGCTTGTTTTCCCATCAAAGTTCGGAATTGTGGAGCAGGTTGGAGTCGTGTTGTTGCCATTATCGACAATTAAATCTTGTTAGCTTGTCAAATATGTTCTACTGACTTTCAAAAACCCGGTGTTGCTTAATCATGGGATGATTTAGTTCTATTTTGAAGGTCGTATTAATACTTTTAGACCCTAGTTCATCCCGCATTTATGCAACGCCCCTTATTACTCCCTTCCCGCCAGAAAATTACCGAAAAGATTAACCCCAGAAGTGCAGATAATACAGAGGAAAGAAATAGAGAGAGATAGCTAATTTTAGAGGGGGAAGAGAGTAACACATCTCGGCACACAGAGCTCACCTCTGTGACTCTGCACTTCTCTTTCCCAGATCTAGTGTTACCTGTGTTTTTTTACAGCCAAATAACGGCCTTGCTGTTGAAAAAATATGAAATATCTTCATATTTTTTATCTTAAATCCTTACTGGGAAAGGCTTTTAAAATATATTTTTTAAGAGCACCCCCATGAGAGAGAAGTCAAAAGATGTCCTGCGGACATGCTACGCTAACAAAAGTATTAAACCTCCTCCCTGGGAATGAAAGAAACACATCCTCTTTGCTCACTGTTCCCTATTCCCTGTGTTTCTTAAGAGTTACTCCAGGTAGGTCTACAGAACTTGAGCGGCGTTGTATCCAAATTATCACTCAATGTAAAAAACTATGGCTCGCTTTCTGATCGGCACAAATCCTTTTATCGGACATGTCAATCCCGCCTTACCCATTGCTGGTAAACTTGTCGAACGCGGTCATGAGGTATGGTGGTACACTGGCAAAGCCTTTAAAACTAAAGTAGAAAAAACTGGTGCCCGTTTTATTCCTATAAGCACGGGAGTTGATTTTTCCGATCCTAACAATATTCCTGATGATTTATTGGAGGACGATAAAAACCTTCAAGGGCTGGCACAACTAAAATTTAAGCTGAAACATCATTTTGTCGATTCAGCTGTTGGTCAGGTAAAAGACTACACTCAGATATTGTCTGAATTTCCGGCAGATGTACTTTTAGCTTCCGTTACTTTCCTAGGAGCAGCTTGGATTAACGAAAAAGGTGGCCCACCTTGGGCTGGATTAGGCTTTTCTGGAGTACCGATTGTTAGTCCTCAGACAGCTCCGTTTGGATTAGGAATGCAACCAAATGCCTCGGTCTTCGGACGCTTACGTAATGGTAGTTTAAACTGGATATTTGAGCAATTACTTTTCAAAGATGTGAGTCTTTACATTAATAAAGTTCGAGCAAGTTTGGGATTACCACCTGAACCAAGGATTTTTTTTGATACTCTCATATCTCCTTTTCTTTATTTACAGGGATCGGTTCCAGAATTTGAGTACCCTCGCAGTAATTTGCCACCCCAATTACATTTTGTTGGTCCAATTTTACCACCCCCTTCTACTTCTTTTACACCTCCGATTTGGTGGGATGAACTCAAAAGTGGCAAGCCAGTCGTCCATGTCACCCAAGGTACAGTAGCAACTAAGACAGATGATTTAATTGTCCCTACAATTCAAGCCCTTGCTGATGAAGACATGATTATCATTGTCACAACAGGTGGCAAGCCAATTGAAAGTATTAATCTTGCCCAATTACCATCTAATGTCAGAGTAGAACGATTTATTCCCCACCACAATCTTCTACCACACGTTGATGTTATGGTTACAAATGGCGGTGCTAATGGTGTTCAAATGGCTTTGGCTTATGGGGTGCCCTTGGTGAGTGCAGGTCAAACCGAAGAGAAGCCAGAAATATCTGCAAGAATTCAGTTTGCTGGTGTGGGTATAGACCTCAAAACTAGTACCCCCAGCCCAAATCAGCTAAAAAATGCCGTCAAGAAAATCTTAAAGTTCTCTCAATACAAGCAAAGGGCTAAGCTTCTAGGTACTAAAATAGCAAGTTATGATACAGCAACACTAGCTGCTACTCTTCTTGAACAGTTAGCAACAACAAAACGTCCGGTATTAAGAGGGCATTTGGAAAATTTAGTTGCGACTAAAGTCAATAAACCACTAAGTATAACTTGAACATTTCAACTCAAACTGACTTTTACCTGGATATGGAAAAGGCGATTTTAAAGGGCATTTTCAACTTCACGATATAATATTACAAGTTGACGCGCACAATGTCCATAATGTTTCCTCAAGCTCTATTTGAATGTTGAAAAAACATTACAAATAATGTTGGAGTTAGGAAGAAGAAGGAAGAAGGTTGAACTTAAAAAAACTTCAGTTCTGAGTTTAAAGCTCAGTAAAAAATATACCGCAAAATTTAGAGACGCACAGCGCAATAAATTTTTACGTCCTTATTTCAATCTGACGTTTTAAAACGTGAGTTCTTCTTGCTTCTTCCTTCGTGAACTGTCATTTTTCCATATCAAATAAACTAAGATGAATTAATAGAGGACAGTATGTCATACAAAAAAAGAGTAGTTGTTACTGGAATGGGAACAGTAAATCCAATCGGTCAAAATGTTACAGACTTTTGGAAAAATTGTTGCAAAGGCACATCTGGTATCCGAATGATTTCTGACTTTCAAGTTCCTGATGAGCAGAGTAAAATAGCTGGGATGGTTGACGATTTCATACCTCCATTACATCTTCTAGATGTATTTGAAGGCATAGATCGCAGTACTTTATTTGCCCTAACTGCTACAAAAGAAGCACTTGAATCAGCAGGGTTTGGATCGGAAAAAATGGTCGGAATAAATCCCAAGCGTTCGGGAGTGTTTCTATCAACTGCTATCTCTCAAGTTACAGGAATGACACAAGCTTTTCTTCACCAAACAATGAGAGGTCGCAAACCTATAGAGGCAGTGAATCGAACAGAAACAAGACAAAAGAAAGAATGGGCGCGAGACACTTTTCATTTTAATGCCATTGCTAAAAATGTAGCTAAACAATTTAATTTATATGGTGGATTTGTCACAATTACAACAGGTTGTACTGGTGGATTAGATGCGATTGGATATGCTATAGATGCTATCCGCTCTGGGGATGTAGATGTTGCGATTACGGGTTCTACGGATGCACCTATTATTCCTCTTGCCGTAGCTGCGTTTTCAAAGATTGGAGCAACTTCCATGAGAAATGGAGAGCCACAAAAAGCGAGTCGTCCATTTGATAAAAATCGAGACGGTTTCGTTCTAGGTGAAGGATGTGGAATTTTAGTGCTTGAATCTTTAGAACACGCAAAAGCAAGAGGGGCTAATATCATCGCGGAATTTGCAGGATTTGGCAGTGTAAATAATTGCTATCATATGACAGATATTCCAGAAAATGGAAGTCAGATAGCTCGCTCTGCTACATTAGCAATGAAAGATTCTGGAGTCACAGCAAACGAGATTGATTCAATTAATGCTCACGGTTCTTCCACAGCGCAAAATGACATAGCCGAAGCCAACGCTTACTGGTCTCTATTTGGAGAACGAGCGGCAAAAATTCCTGTAACTTCAATTAAATCTCAAATAGGACATCCATTATCCGCTTCCAATAGCATTGAAGTAATATCTTCAATTATGTCAATTAGCAAGGGAATTATTCCACCAACAATCAATTTAGAAGAACAAGATCCTAAATGTAAATTAGATGTAGTTGGTAACGAAGCTCGGTTTGTACCGACTAAATGTGTTCTAAAAACGAGCAGTGGATTTTCTGGAATTCATTCGAGTTTAATCATTCGCCAATACGAGGGATAATATGAGTAATAATAAACGCTGTGTTATTTCTGGAATCGGACTTGCAACTTCAGCAGGATGCGATGTAAAAACATTTTGGAATACCTTGAAAAAAGGGAAACCGCTTTTTAGGAAAAAGCAGTTATTTGGAGAAGATAGTCCCCATTACTGGGTTTCTGATATTGATGACCAGCAGCTAGAACATCAATTATCAAAGCGACAAACCAAAAAGCTCGACCGCTTTACCATCTTGTCTATAGCTACAACAAGACAAGCTTTAATGGATTCCAATATTGAAGTCAACGATAAAAATCGCGAACGAATTGGCATTATCGTTGGAAATTGTACTGCTGGATGGACTTATGTAGAACCAGAGATGTACAAACTTTATACCAATGGAATGAAGGATGTCGGTCCTTATGTTGCTACTTCATGGTTTCCAGCAGCACCACAGGGGGAAATCTCCATTTTGTATGGAATTGAGGGTTATAGCAAGACTGTCTGTGCAGATCGGATTAGTGCTGGTATTGCAATCGAACAGGCTCTGAGAGTTATTCAAAGCGGCGAAGTTGATACAATGTTAGCTGGTTGCAGTGAAGCCCCCCTTAATAGCTTGGTATTTAATGCTTATCTTCAAGGAGGACAAATTTCACCTACTGGAAATTATCAACCCTTTACTCCTGAAGCTGATGGTAACTTATTAGGAGAAGGAGCAGCAACACTAATAATTGAGAATGCTGAACGAGCAGAAGCCAGAAACGCAAAAATTTACTGCGAAATCTTAGCAATTGGAAAAAATTCACTTTTAGTAGAAGCCATGCGATCTTGCCTTCAAGCTGCAAACGTGAAAGGAAATGAAATTGATTATGTAGTGCTAGATGCAACAGGAGAAGTAAAAAAAGATGACGAGGAATATCAGGCAATTAAAGAACTTTTAGGAGAAAATGCAAATCTGAGAATAAGTGCTCCTAAATCTCTATATGGAAATTTAGTAAGTGCCAGCATGGCAGTTAATATTGCAGTCGGGTGTTTAAGTTTAGAACGGCAAACAGTACTGCCAACTGCGGGAGAAGTAGAAAAAATAAAGCCTTCCTCTATCGGGAAACACGTTGTCGGCATACCAGAGAATCATCCAATGAAGTATGTACTTGTAAACGAGCGTGATGAAGACGGACAAAGTTTAGTGATACTTCTCAAAAAACCAGAAGTGTAAGTGTACGGAGTCAACTCATATGTTAGAGCTACAAGAAAATTTCGATGATGCTAACATCAGTAAGGGCTTAAGCCTTCTGGGATTGAAACTTTCAGAATCTGAGTTGGCTGAACTTCTGTCAGGTTCTTGTATTTCTTTAGGAAATAGAGAACTAAGTGAAATTGGTTCATTATTTATTTTAGCCGCAACACTTTCATCTGTTAATACAGGTAACAGAACTAAGATTGCCTTTGAAGACCTTCTCAAATTCTTTAGAGAAACTGCTCCTTGTTCTGGAATCCCCATTTATTCTTGGACTGATAGTCCAAAGAGTAAATACAATCTTTATCTCACCTTTGCTGGTTGTAAACCTGCTGTTTGTCTTGCCGAAATTAGAACAACTAGTGATTTGCAAATTACTAAACCACACTCGGTAATGGCAGATGTCATAGCTTAAATATGACTTCAACCTTGATACTTTTGAACTATACAATTTATTCTTGAGAGGTAATTAATGAGTTCTACACAATTACTTAGCACGCCTGATTATAAGCCTTTTTACTCGAGATTTACACATTTTGGCGTGACCTACTCAGACTTGATACAGATAGAAAAAGAATCCGATTGGTTGGCTTGGGGTAAGCAACTTTCAGAACTTGCTGAAAAATATGATCTTGCTGGGCGTGAAGCATTAAGCAAAGATCGTAAAGTTTCAGCAAAAGAGGCATGGCATAAAGCTAGCGCTTATTTTCACTATGCCCAAATAAATTTATTAGATTCGCCTTACAAGCAGGAAATTCGCTCTAGATCCCGCCAAAGTTTTTCTAGGCTTGCTCCCTTACTTGAACCGGAAGCTGTGCGGCTTGAGATACCTTTTGAAACTACAACAATACCGGGTTATCTTAGAATTGCTTATCCAGGTGCACCTTGCGTAATTCTTATAGGTGGACTTGATTCTGCTAAAGAAGTAGAGCTTTATCACTTTGCAGAAAACTTTTTACGTCGAGGAAACTCAGTTTTCTTTTTTGATGGACCGGGACAGGGAGAGTTGTACGGTCATGTGTCACTCAATGACAACTTTGAGAGAGCAGTATCTACTGCTATTAACTACTTAAATGAATTTAGTGAAATAGATAGTCAGCGCCTAGGTTTGTTTGGTGTGAGTTTTGGCGGATATTTAGCATGTCGTGCTGCTGCTTGCGAACCCCGTATAAAAGCTTGTATTAGTCTTGGAGGCTTTTTTGATTCACGTGTATTTTCCCATCTACCTCCATATGCATTAGATGCGATCAAGGGTTCTTTAGGATTGAGTGAGACTGATGATTTTGCATCTGTTGCTACACAAATAACACTAGAACCATTACGCGGTCGCATGGATAGAAGCTTATTTATTGTTCATGGAAGCGAGGACACCATTGTTGATGAAGAGCAAGTACGAGCAATGAGTGAATGGGCAAATGGATTTAAAAAAGTTTGGATAATGGAAGGTGCAGAACATGTGTGTACAGACCAGTTTGGGTTTTGTCTACCTGAAATAAGTGATTGGATTTCTGAACAACTAGTTTAAACCAGCATATCCAGCATCTGCCCAAACTAAATGCAATTTCGGGCGTTGCATAAATGCAGGATGAAGTAGCCTCTGAAACTAAGCTGTTGTGCATTTTTAATGCACAACAGCTAGGCCGTCTTGCTGTCTTGCACTCATGCAAAAGGGATAAGAGTTTTAGCTTTTAAATAATATTCCTAAATATACAACTTAAATGCGTAGCAGCTTATTAATAATTCGTTCAAAATCGAGTTAAACCATCCCATGATTCAGCAACGCCCAATTTGGAATATAAGTTTAGCTCTTTTAGTCATGGAAGATAGGGAAGCTCTAATTCGTGAGTTTCAAGATGCACAAACTTCTTTCAATCATAAATTAAATTGCTGAAACTAATTGCGCTTTTTTGAATAAGGAATTGCCAAAACATGTAAGTAGTATTGCACAAAAGTGCATATTCTATGCTGGCAGTATGCAGTATGATGAATTTATACAAAAAGTAGTACCATTATTAGCACAAAATAGTAAAATAAGTTTTGAGAGAAAGCCTTAATTGATAATAAATTGAGCAATTTTCCGAAAAATTATTTTTTACCTAGATGCGCTAGTGGTGTTGTTCCTGACACCCGTAATCTGCTCTATTAAAGCTTTTACGGGTTTCCTCCCAATATTTTTTCAAAAATTTCATCAGGGTTTGAGCCAAAAACCAAATAAGTATTGAATATTTATAAATACTGTGGAAGTTTTAACAGTTTCATGAATAAATAATCATCAAGTAAAGTATTCTCAAATTTTAATTGCGTAATCATACTTAAAATATTATGAGATGTGGCAAAATCTTGTTTACATTATGTACATAGATAATGAAAACTCATTTTCAGTTTAAGTTTAAGTTTAAGTTTCAGAAATTTTTTCTAACATTCCTTTCTTACATCCACATCACAACTCCGGCTGTATTTGCACAATCAACACCTCCTGAAGGAGTAAAAATTCCACCGCATGCACCAGGGAAAGTTGAAGAAACTATTCCCCAGCCATCACCAACTTTACCAGTCATACCACCTACACAAACTGTACCCATACTTCCATCATCACCCCAATAAAATTTACCCAACACAACTTTTCCTAGCGGTCAAAGTTTCTTTATCAAAGAAATTAAAATAAAGGGAAACTCTGTTTTAAATGATCAAATAATTCAGTTAAAGCAAGTTTTAGAAAATAAAAAAATTACATTTGAACAATTATTGCAACTGCTAATCGGAAGAGGTGATAGCGGTGATTCCCTACAAGATAATGGCTTGAATTTTTCTATCCGCTATCAGCCGTAATCAGTAATCAGTAATGAGTAATCAGTAAAAGGTTAACTCGGCGTTGATTTGTTCGATAATTTACTACCTATGAATAAAAATTAAGTGAACAAATATGCACTTTTGTGCAAGATTTTTGTTTTTCCTATTGGTAATATGCAATCAAGAGTTCAGAAAAAGGTAATGTAAGGTTTATCTTATTCGAGAATCCTTACATATACAGACGTTTTCATCTAAGTGAGTATAACCTCATTTCTTCGTAATTCAGGTAGCAGGGAATATAGAAATCTACGTAAATTTATAAGTCATATTATTATATCAGTTGAATACAGCATATTTAACTAAATGAAGTACATTTATCAAGGCAATTAAGCCTATATAACATATGCTTTGAAATATGTTTATGTACCTCATTTCAATATAAATTGCTGTAAATAATTCCGAATAAAGGAGAAAATAATGACTACGAAATCAAATCAATCCATCAGCAAAAGAGCCTTAATGTTTTGTGGTTCAGTTCTTGTTACTAGCACAGCTGTTGTCAGTTTTTCTGGTAAAGCTTCTGCAAGAGATGTAAATGCAGGTCCAATTTTTAATAATGCACATGCCGCACAAGTGTGCCCTGGTGTTTGTAGTCAGAGAGGATGGAAATGGACTAAGAATTGGAAAACAACTATACCCGGTCAAATGTCCGTTTGTGGTTGTGGTGAATGGAAACTACTTGGAAACTCACCAAATCCCATTAATAATCTCGACGCTGACGAACAGAGAAGATACGATATATTCAAGAGTAGAATTGCTCACAGGGGAATGGACCCCAGAGACGCAGTAGAAGAACGAAGGTTTGCTCAATTTAAAAAACTTCGAGGAAACCAATATCAAATTCGTCTAAGTTCAGGACAACGATTCAAACGAGTCACTTTTACAATTGACTGGGGTAAAAAGGAAGTTAGAATTCTTGAAGCCGGAGGTCATACCTAAATTTATAAGTCCTGAATCAACCCAATAAACTGACTTTTACCACAGCTTTATTACCAAAAAGTTTCCGCAACTTAAACAATTCATTCGAGTAATTGTTTGACTTATAAAGACTTCAGACAAAATCATCCTCGCTAATTTTTAATGAAAGTGGCTATTACAGCCACTTTCTCTCCATCGAAAATTATGAAAGCATCATTTTTTCACCAGACAATCTCCTCATACAAAATCCTTAGTGTTATAAGTCTTTTCTTTCTATCACTGGGATTAAATAGTTGTTCGGTTTTTTCACAAGCAAATGCAGGCAATTCTGAATCTATAGAACCAGAATTAGAAGCTAAGATTTTACAGGTGATTCGTAATAATCCAGAAGTGATTTTTAAATCCGTTGCTAGATATCGTCAAAAGAAATACAAAGAAGAGCAGTATGCTCAAAAAGCCTTTTTAGAAAATATGCAAACCAACCCCAATTCAGTCATTGGGGAATCACCGATTACTGGAGCTTCCCAGAAGAAAGTATTATTGATAGAATTCTCTGATTTTCAATGTCTTTCTTGTGCAAAAGCTCATCAAACAATCAAAGAATTCATGGTAAAACACCAGGATAAAGTCACCCTGGTACATAAAAATCTACCCCTTAGCGAAATTCATCCCCAAGCATTACCCGCAGCTAAAGCTTCTTGGGCTGCTGGTAAACAGGGAAAATTCTGGGAATTCCGCAGTGCATTGTTTGAAAATCAACAGCAGCTAGGGGATGAATTTTACGTTAAAACAGCCAAATCTTTAAATCTGGATATCAATCAATTCAATCGCGATCGCAAAAGTAATACAGCGAATCTAGCAATGCAAAAAGATATCAGATTAGCAGAAGAGCTCGGATTTGATGCGACTCCCATACTAGCAATAAACGGACAACTAGTAAGTGGAGCAGTTCAATTATCAGAATTAGAAACACTTTTAACTCAGACAAGTGAGTAATCGAGAAAACAGTTGTTAAATTCATATCCATGAAATATGAGGATTCAAAATCGTCTTGTTTGGCAAATTACCCACAAATTTGTTTTTATTAGCTTTATTTGCAGTATTGGAATCTTTGTTAATCCACAAGAAAGTTCGGCTCTTACTGTCAAAAAGGTGTTGAATAAAATTGGACATCATTTAATAGACGAATTACTCAGCGATGAACCAAGTTATGAAGATAAAGAATATAACCACGAGAGTATAAATCAACAAACCACTGATATTAATAATACTTATCCAAATAATGACCAAACCTATAATTCCGGAAACTCTACATTAGCTAATCCTCCAACATCCATACCTAATTATCAAAATCCAACAAATTACCAAAATTCTCCACCTAA
>DESS01000283.1 GCA_002361335.1 Richelia sp. UBA3308 | reverse complement strand
GCGGAGGCGGAGAATCTCCGCCTCCGCCCGAAGTGCCGAAGTTGGGCTTTCGGGGGAGAGGGAAACTAAAATGAGTTCATTGATACTAAAAACCGTAACGCAGGGACTAAAGAATCATACGTTACGGCTTTTTAAATATTCAAGGTGCAATTAGATTATTGAAAACTTAAATACATCATAATTTCCAATGCCCAATGCCCTTTCGGCCCAATTACCAATTACCAAGATTATTTAATCAAATAAATCCAAAGGTAAATGCCCATACATATGATTCATTCCACTATCGGTAGAAGACTGACAAGAAACTAAAACCCCACGATGATGTCCCAAATAGGAATCGATATAACACAAGCCATTTTTACCATTTAACTTGATATAAACTGGACCTTCAATTAATGGTAAGTTACTTGGAGGCTGATATCCCAAAGCCTTGGAATAACTTTCCATTGCTTTTATTCCTTCTTCGGTAGTATCAGCAGAAATACCCAGAATTTGATAATCGCAACAACTAGCAAGCAAAGTCAAAGCCCGACGGACTGAAATTTTTTCAGATGACTTCAGCACAGCTGCAATATCAACGAAGTCATATTTACTCAATATTTTCTTGGCTTCTTCAACCGTAAGTTGGGTTTTGGGTTTGCTTGTCATAAGCCTAAAAGGAATCTACTAGATTTACTTCGTATGATGTAGAGTCTATACTCTAACAAAAATTTACAGTTAAGATTAATCTTGTGTGTTACTCAAATTAAACAAAAATGGCACGCTGCTATTGGATTCATTTCCCATTACTAAAACTCTTGGCATTTGAGAACCACCTTTTCTCCAAGCTTCAATGGCTTCTTTTTGCAGTACCAACTGCCCACCTTGAGCTTTCAAGGTTTCAGCTAAGAGTCTTTGGGCTTCGGCTTTACCTTTAGCGCGGTTAATTTCCGCTTCCGCTTCTTGCTCGGCTTCTTGTGCTATGTAAACTGCCCTTTGCGCCCTTTGTTCGGCAATTTGCTTTTCTTCAACGGCTTTGGCAAACTCCGGAGAGAAAGTTAAGTCAATGACGCTAGTATCTAATACTATTATTCCATATCTTTCCAAACGTCCCCCTAAGGCTTCATCAAAATCATTCTTTAACTCTCTCCTTTTGGTAATTGCTTCTTCTACAGTTCTTCTCGCTGCCGCTACTTTAAAGGATTCCTGAGTTTGCGGTGCAATAATTTTCGAGACTATATTCTCTAAACTTCCTTGTTTTCTTCTAATTTCAACAACTTCTGAGGAATCTATACGAAAGTTAATCGCAAATTTTGCCGTCAATTCCTGCAAATCTTTGGTAGAACTTTGAGCGGGAATTTCGTACTTTTGTACTGTGACATCATATACATCCACATTGGAAATTACTGGTGGTTTAAAATGAATACCTTCTAATAAAGCACCATCTCTAGCTTTACCTAATATACTCAAAACTCCCGCTTGACCGGGATTAATGATTACAAATGCATTAAAGCCGAAAATAATAAGTATCGCCAGGGAAATTCCTGCAACTGTAGATTGCCAACTACCTAATTGTTGACTCCTCATTAATACTCCTTTTTATGTTCAAAAACTATTGTTTTATGGTGAGACTTTGACGTTAGCTTTCCGTGGTAATATAAATCCCACGCATTTACCTTCATACTGTGGCTCAACTACTCAAATCGAATCGGTTGCAAAAACAGCCCGATAATTCGGTGCATCCGTTGAAAAGCTTAATTGATTACGGACATAATTATCGCAAAAAAATATGGCTGGCGATAGTTTGTTCTATTCTCAATAAGCTGTTTGACTTGGCACCTCCAGTTTTAATTGGCTTTGCTGTGGATGTTGTGGTCAAGCAGCAAGATTCTATCATTGCTAGTTGGGGAATAAAAGAGATTTTTTGGCAATTTTTAATACTTTCTTTCCTGACGGTTGTTATTTGGGTCTTAGAGTCGATTTTTGAATACGCGCTGCATACATTATGGCGTAATTTGGCTCAGAGTATTCAACATGATTTGCGCTTGGATGCCTACAAACATTTACAAAATTTAGAAATTGCTTATTTTGAAGAACGCAGTACTGGCGGTTTGATGTCTATTCTTAGTGATGATATCAACCAATTAGAGCGTTTTTTGGATGTGGGGGCTAACGATTTATTGCAAACTGCCACGACTATAATCATTCTTGGTGGTGCCTTCTTTATTTTAGCCCCGAATGTAGCCTGGATGACTATGTTACCCATTCCGTTTATTCTTTGGGGAACATTCGCTTATCAAGATTTACTCGAACCCCGTTATGCCGATGTTCGGGAAAAGCTGAGTTTTCTTAATTCTCGTTTATCAAATAATTTAAGCGGTATTACTACTATTAAAAGTTTTACTGCTGAAGCATATGAAAGTAAACGTTTACAATCAGATAGTCAAGCTTATCGTCGCAGTAATAGTAAAGCAATTAAACTTTCTGCTGCCTTTGTACCTTTAATTAGAATGTTAATTTTAATTGGGTTCACGGCGTTGTTATTATTCGGGGGAATGTCCGCCGTTAACGGTAATTTATCTGTAGGAACTTACAGCGTTTTAGTATTTTTAACTCAACGATTACTTTGGCCTTTAACTAGATTAGGACAAACTTTTGATTTATATCAACGGGCAATGGCTTCTACCAATCGCGTCATGAACTTGTTGGATACTCCTATCACTATTCATCCGGGAGATTTGGCTTTACCCGTTGACAAAGTACGTGGCGAAATCAAGTTTAATAATGTGACTTTTGCTTATAAAGATAGACAACCGGTAATTAAAAATTTATCCTTAGAAATACCCGCCGGAAAAACTATTGCGATTGTCGGTTCTACAGGTTCTGGTAAAAGTACATTAGTTAAATTATTGCTGCGATTTTACGAAATAAATTCTGGAACAATTACCCTTGATAATATTAATTTACAAAATATCAACTTGCAAGATTTACGTCGCTGCATCGGTTTGGTAAGTCAAGATGTATTTTTGTTTCACGGTACGGTAGCTGAGAATATTGCTTATGGAACCTTCAACGCTAACGATAAAGAGATCGTGGCAGCAGCTAAAATTGCCGAAGCCCATGAATTTATCGTCCAACTACCCCAAGGTTATCAGACAATAGTCGGCGAACGCGGACAAAAATTATCCGGGGGGCAAAGACAAAGAATTGCGATCGCACGGGCAGTATTGAAAAATCCGCCAATATTGATATTAGACGAAGCCACATCGGCCGTGGATAATGAGACAGAAGCTGCAATAGCCCGCTCTTTAGAACGAATCACTCTTGATAGAACTACCATTGCGATCGCCCATCGTCTTTCTACCATTCGTAATGCAGACCGCATATATGTTGTAGAATACGGCGAAATTGTAGAATCGGGTACCCATGAAGAATTGTTAGAACAGTTTGAGGGACTTTATGCAAGTCTGTGGCGAGTACAATCTGGTTTAAAATCAGTCAGCAGTTAGTTGATTTTAGATTTTATTGCAGTTGTTGATTGATAATTGATAATTGTTTCCGCAAATAATATAACTTGATGGAAACACTATTAGTAGTTATAACAGTGTTTTATGTTATATCGTTATTTATACTGATGAAGAATAATTATCATCCAAAACCTTTTAGTATTATACTGACATTTTTACTGACTTTTGGTAGTAGTGTTTTTGTTGGATTTTTAGCTGCTACATTCATTTCTAAGTCTTATTGGGGATATCATTTCAATCCTCCTGGATTACCCCAAAAAATTGAGGAATTTGAGAAAATCCGTTCAATTACTCCAATTTCTAGCATAAAAAAAAATGATGATAGCAGAATTTTTAAAATTGATACTTCAAACTCCTGCATTAAAGAAATACAATCGGGAATTGAAAATCTGACAACCAGTTGCGGTACAGGAAAATGCAATACAGAATATTGCGATAATGCTCGAATTCTTCTATCTATGTCTGAAAAAGGAAAGCTGCCAAAAAAAACTCCTTATATTTCGCAAGACTTATTAAATTCTTTATATAATCACCTGGAAGAAAGCGAACTTTTATACAAAGGAGAACCGGGATATAACGGCGAACTTATATCAGATGCCAACAGCGGCGATTTAATATCTAAAGCTGATGGAAAACGGCTTCAAGGAATAGTAGTTGAAGCTGAAGATAAAAATAAGCAACCATATTTATTTATAGCAGTTAACGGCGGACAAGTTAGTAACGATCATTATCCATATTACGAATTCTTATTTGAAGTTCCCAAAAATAACTCAACTCCCAAATTAATCGCAAATAATCGCTTTTTCTACGACATTGCAGGATTTGAAGTAATTTTTGTCTGGTATTTTATATGGATATTTTTTATTGTAATTAGTTTTATTATTAGTATTCCCATCACATTTTTGGTGATTCAGATTAAAGTATATCTCAAATCACAAACTACAAATTAATTTATATATCGAGGCGGTATTAATAAGCTATAATATTATGTTTATCTATCTATGTGGTGAATTGTGCCTGTGGAACTTTGCGTGAGCAGAATTAAATAGTTAAAAACCTTGTTAAACTTATTTAAAGTTATGGAATCATGATTAAATATTTAAGCATTCTACAAATGTAATCATGTTTAATAGCACCCAACCCGACAAACCCCAACCCAAATGGCTACATAAGCTGGATAAATTTGTCAAAGCCCATAAAAATGAATTAGCGGCGCTTTCTTGGGGGCTTTGGCAGCAAAATGGTAATAGTAAGGGTACTATTGGTATTGATCTACAACCAAAGCCCCATTTCGTATATTGTCCCCAAGAAGCAATTGAGAAATTTAACGAAAATGTTGATAACAAACTTCAGGAAATCTTGGGATTAGTAGATAATCATAAACCCGAAGCAGAAGTTTTAATGATCGGTATTGGTAAAGAACAAATCAAATTAGTTTATTTTGAACCAGAAACCCCTCCACCTGTTTGTTTTCAACAAGTCTCACGCGATGTAGATGGATTGTTGGATTTTTTAGAAGCGCTGCTTTTGGAAGAGCTTTGACGGGCACCGTTAACTTAGCTGTTGATTTTGTGGAAAAGGTTAGATCCTTTCCACAATCCCCTCCCTCACCTTTAACCTTTTATTAAGGATAGTGCAGGTACTACTACACCGGGCATGGTTAAATATAGAAACTGCGTTACATCAAAGCGATAGCTGGAATTGGAGTATCAGGACGTTTTTTGATGTTGCCGATTTAATGTTACCAAATGTTGGTAGAGTAGAATGTCGTCCACTGTTGCCGTCAGAAAATGCTGTTGTCTTACCTCAAGAGGTAACGAGAGAGCGAATTGGTTATGTAGCTGTTCGGTTAAGGGCGCAGTTAGATTTTGTTGAAATATTAGGATTTATTCGGGCAAGAGCTATAATTGGGCAACCAGAAATAATTCAAATAAACCGATTAGAATCCCTTGATATTTTAATTGATACTATAAATCGACGCAAAACTTTAGTTAATTTGTGTCAGTGGTTGGAAGGAATATTCGATGGAGGTTGGCAATCTCCAGATTTAGCTAAGGCAGGTAATTTTAGAAGTGCTGCGACTGTTACCCGCCAAGATACTGAGTCTCAAACAAATTCTATCAGTCGCGCTAAGGTAATTAATGTTGGCACAAAGATTGTTTTATTAATGGAATTAACGCCAATAAATAATGCAGCTTTTGACATTCGTTTGCGGGTTTATCCGGCAGAAAATACCATTCATTTACCTCAAAATTTGCAGCTTACTATCTTTGATGAATTGGGAAATGCTTGTATGAGAACGAAAGCTCAAACCGCTAATGATTGGATACAGTTGGAATTTGCGGCTGAGCATGAAGAAAAATTTAGTGTGGAATTGAAGTTAGAGCAAATTTGTATTACTGAAGAATTTGTTATTTAAAGAAGTCGAAAAATAAACGATTCTATTTGAGATTTTATATATGGTAATTTTAAATTATCCGTTGCTTGAAAGATAGGAATTTTTTTAATCTAAAATCCCCGCATTGAAAGCACCAATAAAAATTAATGTGATTTCATTACTCAGTATTAAACATAAAAGCCTAATTGAGCCATGAAAAATCAAGAAAAGAATGTAGCTTTATTGTGTCAAATTAACAACTCTGAGCGCGATTTTAATAAATCAAAATTACAAACTCGCCAAAATACTCAATTTACCCATCCAATCTTCATCATAACGTAGAGTTATTACCTGATAATTGGTATTATATTTTAAATTATCCCGCTCAATCCTATCTAGTTTGCGCTTTTCTAAACTATCGTGTTTTGAACCATCGCAGAAGATAGCGTATTTTTTCTGCTTATAGATAAAGTCTGGTTTACTGTTTGCTTCGGGAATTAATTCTTGTGCTGCATCTGGTAGTTTATAACCTTTTTGATATATCTCTTGTAAAACAATTCTTTCAAATTCGGATTTTTCATCTGTTTTTTGCAGCAGTTGTTGATACTGTTCTTCGCGAGATATTCCTCCTGTGTGATAATTTACAGTACTTTTTTGCAGTTGTTCTAACCAGCCTAAAATTAAGTGACGATTTATTAATGGATGATCAAATTGATTGCGGTATGAAAGTAAGCATTCGTAACAAGCTCGGGTACAGCTTTCTTTGGGTTTTTTAAAATGACAGATATCTAATGCTGCCTCGGCTATTTTGGAGCAGGAGTTAGTATCTTCTAAAATTTGCGATAATACTCCTGCTCCCCCTTCTGCTGATTCCCAAAAGAGCAAATATTTACCGTCTCCCAATCTTTGACAGTCTAATTCGTCTGCTTCTAGTTTATAAACTGCTTGTATGGCTGTTTTTAAAGCGAATTGGATGGTAGTAATAAATGCTTCTTGAGTAGAATTATCTTCGGAGTTACTAATTTTGATTCCCAATGGTTCGATTACTAGGATATTACTAGTATTTTTCACCATTAAGTTAACTTCGTGATGTAAGTTGTCTGTCAACTCTTCTTTTGTAGAATCACCCCAGGTACCATTTGACACATCAAGTTTAAATCCTCGTTCTTCGGTTCTTTTTTTATTTAATCCCCGATTTATTTGGAAAATATCGGCGGTTGCTCCATAGGTTAAGTTTAAAATTGGTGAACCATCAATAGCTGTAACTGTTGCTTTATCTCGTCTTTGAGATGCATAGCGGAAGTGAGTGGTGATGTTGTAACCGTATTTGAGCCGTTCTTCTTCATCGCAGGTAATCCGCTCTCGACGACGTGCGATCGCGGTTTCCATGTTCAGTACTTTTGTCAGGAGTGATTTGTTATTATTTTTATCTGTGAATTGGTAATTACAGTTTTTACAGGTATCTCGCTGACTTTCGTCTCCTTCATGGAAATAACCGCAGTTAAAGCAAACTTTTACTTGGGTATATTCGCTTTCTATTCCCCGTACTGGTATTTTAGTTCTGGATACCATGAATTTACTGCCTTCATAGTAAACAATATTACTTGGTGCAAATTCGCGTAATGCTACTGTTCGGGGACGGGAGATAAATTCTCCTCCTTCTCCTGCGGGAATATAAGCTCTCACGGGTAAGCGAGGAAAGTTAAATCCGGGTAAAAATCCTTCAGCAGCGAAGTAGCGATAGGGATAAAATTCAAGTTGATTGTTGGTTTTCCCGGTGTTTTGTCCTACCAGTAAGTTAATTTGTCTTTGAGCTTCTCGACGTTGGGTTTCAGCATTATCTCGTTCTTCTTGAGTAACGTATCCGGCTGCAGAATGATCGATGGTTTGACGTGCTTTTTCTAACTGAGTAAATGCATCGCTATAGAGTTTTCTCCAGCGATCGCAAGCTTCATTAAATGCTTTTAGTGCATTATCTAAGGTAAATTGCAGCCAGGATTTGGAGTACCAAGAAGCTTTACTCAGGTCATTTTGACAGAATATATCGGATAAAATCACTTCTGTGGCTTCTAGACATTTTTGTAATGTTTCCGAACCCAAGGTTAATTGTTTGCGAATGTCTTCTTTGAGGGGATAGCCAGATGATTCCAAATCTAGTATTTTGTTCATGGAATCATCTAAGTAAACTCCAGTACGCGCCAGCCAAATTGAATACACATGAGATTTTACTAAATCTTCATTGGCTAGCTCTAATTTAGGTGGAGCAACAACTCCAGACACCATTTGATTTTGACGTTGGAAAAAATATTGGTCATGACCGCTACCAATGGAAGCATAAGTAATTACTAAAGCTTCTTGTCCACCTCTACCAGCACGTCCGCTACGTTGAGCATAGTTTGCAGGGGAGGGAGGAACGTTACGTAAATGGACGACGCTGAGGTCGGAAATATCTATACCTAATTCCATTGTGGGGGAACAGAATAAGGCAGCTAAGTCACCGTTACGAAACTTTTCTTCACGTATTTGACGGTCTTTATTACTTACTTGTCCGGTGTGTTCCCGTCCTTCCATTGTTTGAATATTTAAAGCATTGGTTTGGTAAAATTGCTGAAAGAATTTGTTGGCGGGAATAGTTGTTGTTTGGGAATCTTGCAATCTCCGGGATGTTAAGGGGTCAAGGGGAATCTCGGATATTTGAGTAGCTTTCCAAACTAAGGAATCAATACGAAGCTGGATTTGAGCCTCTTTTTGGGTATCTTTTTTAATTACATATTCGGCATCGCAAAGAGCGTTAATTAAATTATCAATTAAACTACTGTAATCGTCCTTTGATAAGTCTTGCGTCCGGGATGACCAAGTATTTGCAGAGCGTAAATATCGACCAATTTGGCTTCCAGAGGTTAGTTTAACGATATTCTTAACTTTAGTATCGCTGTGTGTAGTTGCCCAAATTGCCTCATGTAAAATTTCTTTATCGTCAATAACCCAAGGTTCTTTGATTGCTTGAATTATCTCGCGTTTGGATTGTTCTTGGTTTTCGGGTTGGAGTAAATCGGCATCTATAGCTAATTTACGTCGCAGGTGATTGAGAAAGGTTTGAATAACTTTGAAGCGCTCTTGGGAAGATGCTTGTAGTAGTATGGGATGACGATGCTTTTGCCAAAGTCTTTCATTGGCGCAATTTTCGTGCAAACTATCGTATTCTATAGTTAATAATCCGCTTTGTTCGAGATTTGGTTGAACAATTCGCCATCCTCGACGTAAATCTTCATAAAGACGGTATTCTACTAATTTGCGGAATGCTTTTTCGTTTCTTTGACCAAATTCTGCCGGTTGTTTGGCATAATCTGATTGGGAAAGTCCCATATGTTGAACCACAACGCTTGCTAATGAGGCGTGGGTAAGTTCTCCTTTTACCTGTAATGCTTTTAATAAAGCAGCTCGTAAAAAACTGGTTTGGACAAAATCATTAAAATGTCCTGCTTGTAAGGAAGCATCTTGACGATTATCGGTAAAGCTGAGAATTTTCGCTGCTTCCGGTTTAACAGTAGGAAAAGATTTGAGACGACTGGTGTTAGAAAGACAAAGTAAAGTTGTAGCGGTACTTCTTCCTTCACTGCTCAGACGAGAAAGTTTGGTAAATTCGTTTTTACGTTTATCGTGGACGACACCACAATGGAGACAGACAAGAAATGGTTTGGGAACAAACCAGCAAGCTATTCCTTCCAAAGCAGAATTAGTTAATTTACCATCGGGTAGAACTCGCAGTTTTTGAGGAATAAAGCGTTGAAAATCCTTTTTCGCAACCCTTCCCCTTCTTTTAGTTTCGTTAAACCAATTATCGGGTAATCTGTATTCATCATCATCCCATAATCCCGGCTCATCTAAAGTCAGATAACCTTCAGTAATATCGGTGTCATCGGGATTAATATCTAAAGCAATTGGTAACTGTGGTGAAACAGTTTGTTTATCGGAATCGTAACGAACAACATAGTAATCGTGTCCGCATTCCCGACAAAAGACTAAGGGATATAGTAAACCATCTTGACTAGCATATTGTCCTTCAAGAGTAAGAAAGCGTTTATGGTGACTATCAACAGTAGAGTAAACGCTACCACCTTGGGAGATAAATTGATGCAGACGAAAAGCAAGTCCTTTGGTTTTACTTCCCCAAAGAAACATTTGTTTGAGAATATTTAAACATTGTTCGTAGTAGCGCTTTAGGGCACTGGGAAAATGCGCTGAAGCGCTACTACGAGCCAATTTTTCCGCACCTGCTTCTAAAGTTGTAGGGGTACGTCGGACATAAATCAGTGATTTTTGAGAAGATGTGGAATAATCAACTTTATTATCTAAAAATTCTTCCTTCAACCCAAAATTCATTTCAATCCAATGACTCAGGGGATGTTGCTGAAAATTCTCTAAAGTTTGTTCCGACTCTGTGGGTAAACCAGCTTTAATACATTCTCGTAACTGTTGCGATGTGGGAGCAGAACATTTTATAGAACGCTCCAAAGTTTCATCAATAACGTTACTAGCTTTGATTTCCATCCCAAATAATTTACTAGCAACTCCAGCTACCACTTGACGACGTTGTTCTCTGTTTCCTTCAGTGGACATGGTTGCGCTGGTTCCGATGCAAATTAGGGAGGGGGTAGATTGTCCGCTTCTTTGACGGAGTTTACGAATTAATAATGCGACATCTGCACCTTGTCTTCCACGATAGGTGTGTAATTCGTCGAGGATGAGGAATTTTAAATTGGGTGATGCTACTAATTTTTCTTCGTGGGTACGGGAAAGCATTAGTTCTAGCATCACGTAGTTGGTGAGGATGATTTGTGGAGGATTGTTTTGAATTTCGACTTTTTCGGATAATTGTTCTTGTCCAGTGTATTTTGCAACTCGGATATGGGTATTAGGTACTTGGGAAAGGAATTTATCAAATTCTTCTTTTTGGGAGTTAATTAAAGCATTCATGGGATAAACTAATATTGCTCTAACTCCCTGGATTTGGGGATTGTGGAGTAAATCGTTGATAATGGGAACCACATAAGCAAGACTTTTACCGGAACCCGTTCCCGTAGTGACTACAAAAGGTTCTTGACGATGTGCTGTTTCAAAAGCTTGTTGTTGGTGGTAGTGGAATTGAAAGGGTTTACCGTTTCTAGAAAAATATTGTTCGCAATTTGGATGTAAAATTCCCCGTTGAACCAATTCAGTTACCGTCGCACCTTTTTTGTAAGATGGATTTAACTGTAGTAAAGGATCAGTCCAAAGTTGTCCTTTCTCCAACTCCTGATCTACAAACGCTTTTACTTTGCGATCGCGAATTTTGAGAAAGCTTTCAATATAGCGTCGGTAGTCTTCGATTACTTCGTTACGGAAGTTGAAAATATCTAGTGAATTGGGAATTGATTCTTCTTGTGGTGATTTATTAACTGGTTTTTTGAGAGAGCTGTTTGGTAATTGTTGTTTTCCTAACCTTTGGTCAATGTATTGAGATAATTGGTTACCCAAATTATTTGTTAAACTATCGGGTTGAAATATTTCTCCTAATTTATCAAAATCCCAATCTGGAGGAATTTCTGTAAATATCAAATTTAATTGTTCAATAGAAACCGATTCGACATCAGTACAGTCTATTTCGTATATACCCTGTGCAATTAATTTACTGATAGATAAAATTGCACTTTCGGGCTGTTTTAATAATTCTTTTAGTGGTAATAGTAATTTCATAATAATAATAATTATAGATCAGGTTCGTAGTTGCGCCTCAGTGCTAATTCCCCAAAACATAAATAATAACTAAAAATATAGAAAAAACATATATTCATCCGATAAATTCAACCAAAATATAAATTTATGAGCTAAATTAAGGATAAATTAAAATGAAATTATAAATCTGTGGAAAGATGCGCTGAAGCGCTACTACGAACCTTATGTATGAATATCGGAAACTTAATCAGGAACAAAAAGTTAACCTTATTCAAGAAAGATTGAAAAAAGGTTATCCTCCACATTCACCACCACATCCAATTAAGGATAGTGAATTTTATTTGATTACAAAAACTTGTTATGAGCATAAACCTCGTATACATTCTACAGAACGTCGTCAACAATTATTAAATGAAATATTTGATAAATTTATTAATCAAGGAATTGAAATATTAGCATGGGTTGTTTTACCGAATCACTATCATTTAATGACAAAAAATGTAGATTTCAAAGAATTAAGTAAAACATTTCGTTTGATTCATGGTAGGCTTTCTCGTCAGTGGAACCTTGAAGAAAATACCACGGGTAAAATTTGGTATTCTTTCAGCGATCGCGCTATTCGTTCCGAGCGTCATTACTACACAACATTGAATTATATTCATTACAATCCGGTAAAACATAATTGGGTAAAATCTCCTTATGATTGGGGTGAAAGTAGTGTTCATTGGTATTTAGAAAATTATGGTAGAGAATGGTTGCGAAATTGTTGGGTTGAATATCCTGTACGCCAGTATGGAAAAGGCTGGGACGACTTATAGTAAACCATCCCAACTTTCCAATACTAACCTTTGGGTCAAATATTCCCCATATTTTTTAATTTCATTATTTTTCAAAACCCGAAATGTTTCGCTGGGAAAATCTTCTCCATAAACATCTGTAGGATCAAGAATATATCGCAATTCATCGCGAGTTAGTCCGTAAAGTTTGGCGTAATAAGCGTCTAATTCTGCTCTGATTAAATTTCTTCTTTGAGTGTTCCAAATAAATGGTTTTAAGTCATAATCTTTTATCTGTTGTCCTTTTATCCTTTGCTCTTTTTGGTTGTCTTCCCATTGTTTGATGATTAATTCTCGCATTTTTTCATCGGAGTCTTTCCAAATGTCTTCTGCGAAGGGTTGCATATCCCATGCTGTGTAGACTAGTTCTAAGACGCGAGGGGTGATAAATTCTATGTCTTTTTCGGTGTAGGATTCTGGAGGGAGGATGGGGAGTTGTTTGACGATGAAGAAATTCATATGAGTACCCCCAACTTTATGACGTGCTACATAATCAAAAATTAGCGAACAGAAATTAGCTAAAAGACAACTTATAAATTGTGTATTTTTGATATTGATTAATATAATTGGTGCGTTATTTCCAACAGCAACTTTCGGTAATAAGCTAAAAATAGCAGTACGCTCATCAGTTGACCTACAAATATCTCTAAATCCTAATAACCATTCTTTATCCCACTTTTCAGCTAATTTATTCTCAACTTCATTCCGACTTACCCAATAACGAGGTTGAACTTGAAAATTTAAATCAGATTTCTCTTCATCATTTAAATCACGAGTACTACCACTATCTTTATAAGTACCCCAACGATGGTCAAATTGATGAAACATTTTTGCTTCATAAAGTGGAACTAAACCATCTCCTGATTGATTATGAAACAATCCGCTATCATTAGCCATATCAAACATTCGCATAAACGAAATACCCCAAGGATTACTACCTATTTTCTCATTTTCTAAAACAGGAACGCGCTGATAAATCTTCTTAGTTAATTCAGCATCAGCACTAGTTCTAAAAATAGGACAAGTAAGTGTATTTGGATTAATTAATGCAATATCTTGTGGTGAAAGTTGAAATTGTCGTGTTTGATTATCTAACTGTCTGGGTTGGGTTAAAAAGAAAGCAAAATTAGCTTGTTTGATTGCTTTACTACTAATAGCTAATTGAGAAAATTTATAACTTCTATGTACAGCAGGAAATATTGCTTCTCGATTTTCAAAATCATATAAACTTGCTAAATTCTGCTTCTGTGTCAAATCACCAAAAAACTTTTTACAAGTATCATCAGTCGCAATACCAGTAGGAACAATCACCCCAACTCTCCCATCACCAGAAATCAAATTTCTCGTAGTTTCAGCAAACACAGCATAAGTATTAATATCCCCCTTCGCTGTCAATGGAAATCTACTCGACTCCCGAATAAACTTACCTTGAGCATCAGCATCATGTTTCGCTTCTTCAAATTCTTGCGCTAATTGAGGATTTTTCTGTGGTAATGCTTTAATTAACTTTTCTCGTGCTGCTTTATTTGCTGCGATCGCAATTTCTTGATTACGACTTGCAAAAAATTCTTTTTCCGCAATTTGAAGCATTTCCCAAGGTGGATTCCCCAACACACAACTAAAACCACCTTCCTCAAAAACTTCGGGAAATTCCAAACACCAATGAAAGAAACGTTTTTCCTTAGCTAACTGATTCGCTGCATCTACAATATTTTGTAGTTCGTAGTAGCGCTTTAGCGCTCCATCTCCGGATTGCGCTGAAGCGCTACTACGAACTAATCTTGATAAGGCTGCTGTGGTTGGTAATAACTGTAAATTCTCTTCTGTCAACCCCATAAAAAATGCTGCTGTCCACAAGTTACAAGCAGAATAATCTCTCCACCAAGTTTGATTTTTCCTGGTTTCTCGATACTGCTTTTCTTTCTGTTTAACTTGTTGGGGTGTGGTTTCGGGTATTTCTCCTAATTCTCGCCAAGTTTGAGCATATTCGCTTCTTTGGGTCGATAATTTCTCAAATATCGATAATTGTCCTTGATTTTCTCGTTCTTTCTTATTCCGCTTTTTCAAGTTTGTCGCTAATTTCTTCTCATCCCCGGTAACTGGTTTATAAGCATTATCCGGAATTCCTTCATCCAAACAATTGATATCCAACACACCTACGAGGGAATTACCACATTTGATTCTATGATCTAAAAAATTCAGTGGTTTACCGCTACAAAATCCTTCAATCCACAAAGCTACTTTACACAAGTCTACCGCTAAGGGATTAATATCTACCCCATAAATACAGTTTTGAATTACATCTCTGGTTGCTTGTCGTAACGGTTCATAACCCGGTTCGGTTTCTCCGGTACGGATTTTCGCCAATTCCTTACCAATCCGTCTTGCTGCTGCTAAAAGAAAATGTCCTGAGCCACAGGCTGGATCTACTACTTTCAGGGATAATAATGCTTGTACGTGGTTGTGCTTTGGCGCTCTGTCTTCGGAATGCGCTGAAGCGCAACTACTAACCTTTTCTTCAATTACTGGTTCTAATGCTGTTTTGATTAATTGCTGTACTAGTTGTGGAGGTGTGTAATAAGAACCCGTAGTTTTTCTGTCACTACCAAATATTAATGCAAATTCATATTTCCCCTGATGTTCGTTTATTTGGGGATGAAAATCCAACAAAGTTTCATATACACTCCCCAATTCTTCTACGTCTAAAGCGCTATAGTTAACCCGTCGTAATTGGGATTTATCTTGGTAGAGCGATAATTCCCGAATAGCTACAAGTAAATCGTAATTATCAATTGCACAATCATCTAAATCTGACAGAGTATTAGAACCAAATAAATCACCATTGAGTGGTGATAAACCGAGTAATTCACCCCGCCAATTTTCATCAAATAAGCGGAATGTTACCCTTAAACCTTGCCATAAATCTTGAAACCCTTCCCGACGGTAACGGGGACGCTCTGCTAAACTCCGCAATCGTTCGATGCTGTAATATTCCCGATAAATACGATTTTTTTCGATATCATCCCCAATAAATAATAATTCCCGCGATTCAGCCACCATAAGGAACAATAAACGGTAAATTAATCGCAATAGTTGACGATAATATTCAAGTTCGTAGTTGCGCTTTAGGGCTCCATCTTCGGAATGCGCTAAAGCGCTACTACAAACCTTTTCTCTTAACGCTTCATTTTGAGAATGCTGAAGAAAACCTTTACCAAGTTGAATCAGTGCTTTCTCAACACCATCGCGCAATCTTTCCCGGACTCTTCCACCTTGTTGTAATGCTTCTTGATGATAATATTCCAATAAACATTCGTCAGCATCTTCCATTCCTTCGGGTAAACGGGAGCGGTGGAAAAGCCGATAAAATAAACCAAATTCGGCAAAATTTTCCCCTTCGAGAATCTGCTGTAAATCAAATTCAATGTAACTCAAACGAGTCATTAACGAACAATCTCGCAACAATCGCCAACGATATCCATTTGTGGCGATCGCCCAAAGATGCTCTGTCTTATTTAAATATTCTTGAATCAGTGAATGTACTGATAATCTGGGTTTTCCGCTCGGTGGTTTTTCATCCAACTTCACCCGACAACCAATAATATGAACTGGTGGATAATTCGTAATTGCAGAATCATCTGATTTTACAGCACGGTGAGAAATAGCATAAGTTTGTCCATCAACAACTTCAGCTTTAGCAGTATATTCAAGGTGATAACCCAAACTTTTTAACAACGGTATCGCCCATAATTCCCGAGTAATTTTCGTCGCAGTTTCATTATCATCCAACCTCGACAAAGCCCGCTGATACGCTGTCCAATAAGCCTTAGCATCACCCCAAGCAGCAGCAATTTCATCGGGTAATTTATCATTTTTACCAAAACCAAAATCCGACGGTGATTGTCCTTTTATACTTCCCGCCACTAGCTGAGAAGTCATATCTGGAGCTAATAAACTTCCTTGAATTTGAATTGCTGTAATAGTACTTTTCATATTTTGTAGTTGCGCTTCAGCGCTAAATTAAATTGCCGCTCAAACCTTAAATTAAACTGTGCTTTAGCCCTAAATTAAATTGCGCTTTAGCTCTAAATAAAAGAGCGCTGAAGCGCAACTACGAGCCTTTTTTCGGGGGTTGTAAGATGTAAAGTCCTAAAATATCCATCGGTAACTGAGGTTTTACTCTAATAGCTCCTTCCTTCGTAATCTCCCTCACCCTTTTATGACTGCGAGAAAGCTTGGAAGCCCGATTCGTAGCAAATTCTTCCAAATCAACTTCTAATTCATCCAATCTTTCCAATAACTCACCGATTTCCATTTGTTTAATTTCTTTCCCCAAATCATCTACCGCATTCGCTGTTTCCAATAACGACTTTGCTGATTCCTCATCCAACCAATTCGGATTGCTGGGGGAAGCATCAAAACCAATCACCATACATTCTTCCGCTAATAAAGGTGTAGAGACGTTAAATTTAACGTCTCTACTTCTCACTAACAGATGTCGCAATCTTACTAACAACAAAGTAGTGCGTTTTTCAACTGCATCTGTAGTTACAAACCCGCACCGCGCCGCTATGGGATTAAAATCATTTTCTAAAGAATTTTCTAAAATATGACGCGCCAATCCTTCTACTAAACGATGATTGCGCCCAATATATTCCATCCCTTCCGCTACGGGAGTAGTAAAAGCCAATAACCGCGATGTATCTCCTAACACCGATTTTAAAAACAGTGGTGGCGTTTGTAACAACCATCCCTGCTTCTTCTTAATCAAAGACACTCCAAGTCGTTCGCAAGCAGATTCTACAAACCTTTCCACATCAGCTTCCGAACCCAATATCCTATCGGATTCAATTAACTCTTGTTCTACCTGTTCAGGTTTAATCGCTCTTTGAGCAAATTTGGTACGACTGGTTCTTTCTTTCTCTACCGCTTTATCCCAATTTTTATGTACCTTCTCAACAGCAGATTCTGCTTCATCCAACAAATCCAACAGCGATAACTGTACAGCATCGGTTGCTCTATCAAACAAGGATTTAAATACAGCTTCAGAAACCGTAGTGCTATCCATTGGAACCGGAACGGTAACTCCCAAGGTTTTATGAATCTGTACTGCTTTCCTTATCAATACCTCTAAAACAGCACCATCAATAGGATTATCTTGTCCGTAAAGCAAACAAGTTTTGACCGTACTCGCAGATTGTCCGTAGCGGTCTATACGTCCTTCTCTCTGCTCCAAACGGTTGGGATTCCAAGGTAAATCGTAGTGAATCACAGCGTTGAAGTGAGATTGTAAATTAACCCCTTCACTTAAACAATCTGTCGCAACCAACACTCGCTGCGGATATGATTTCAATTCTTCTAAACGAATTTCTCGCTCCTCGTTGGATAAGAATGATTCCCCCGTAATCGCAATTATTCTTACTTTACTTCCCTTCTTCTCGAACTTTTGCTTCAAAGCATCAGCCAAATAATTCGCAGTAGCAATATAGCGACACCAAACAATCGGATTATAATCATGATCCAAAAGCCCCCGTATATTCTCAATACAGGATTGCAGCTTCTTATCTTTATCTCCCTGTAACTTCTTCGCTGCTGCAACAAAACCTCTTAGTTTACGTTTATCGCTATCCTTGTAACTCCGTTGTCCCTGCTCCACAACTACAGTCGGGGATGCATCAACTACTTTTTCTTCATCCGTAGAATCATAAACGTAAGAAGCCATTAACTCTTCATCCAGAGGAGAATCATCTGCCAAGGTTCGATTCCCAATTTGCTTATTTAAAGTCGCTTCCGCAGCAGCAGGGGAAGACATCACACAGCGAATCAACGCTAAAGCAGACCAATATCTACCCCGTCTCTGTGGGTAACTCATATCCTCCGTCGTAGTCTTCACCAAACCACGAGCGAAATTATAAACATCTTCAAATAATTCCCGATATTCCTTCGATAACTTATAAGATAATTCAAGAGCTTCCCTTTCCGGAAAAGGAGTTTGAGTACCCAACCATAATTTCACATCTGCTCGTCGTCGCTGAATAAAATGTCTGACTAATTCATTTTTCTGAGCATCCGTCAAACTATCCAACTTCAACTGCTCAAATTCAGGTTTAAGCAAACCCAACAAAGATAAAAACGATTCCTCTAATCCACTGTGGGGAGTAGCAGTAAGCAATAATAAATGCTGCTCCTTCTTCCTTGCTATCTCCTCAACCAATCGATGACGCTGCTGTTGAGATTTACCTTTACCTTGGGAACGAGTACAAGTATGAGCTTCATCCACAATTACTAAATCCGGACAGTGAGTAACAAAACTTGCCAAACGACGCTCGGACTTCGCATAATCCAAACTAACAATAATGTGTCTATAATAACTAAAAATACTCACATCACCCGGTAAACCCTTCTCCAACTTTGATACAGTACCTGACCGTACTACTACTGCATCAATATGAAACTTTTCTTCTAACTCCTGCTGCCACTGGTCGCATAAATGGGGAGGGCACAACACAGCCAACCGCTTTACCTCACCCCTATCAAGCAACTCCCGAGCGATTAAACCAGCCTCAATGGTCTTACCAATCCCCACATCATCCGCAATCAACAACCGTACCGTCTCCAACTTCAAAGCCATTAATAGGGGAACCAACTGATAAGGACGAGCACGTAACGATAAACGTCCCAAACAGCGAAACGGACCAGCACCGCTCCGCAACAACAATCGAGCCGCATCCATCAACAAAATAGCTCCTTTGTGGTCTTGTACCTGGTGTGCTGTAGGTAAAGGGAAACTAGCCGATTGAATAGCTTCTAAATCCAGCCCCTGGAAAATCCCAGCAATCTCCTCTTCATTACCGCTCAAAGGACGTAACCGCAGCACCTCCGGAACATCCGAAGGTAACACCACCCATTGGCGGTTACGACATTTAACAATAGAACCAGGTGTAGGATTTAAGGCTTGGATCATGTTTGGAATAGATGTAAACAAAGCAGCAGAAATTTGAGAGTAAATACTACTCATTACTAAGTTAAATCACTTAAACATTAAATGTTACTTTAAATAAGTTTAGTAATTAAAATTACTTTTTATTGATACTTGTAACACTCATTTTAATAATTACAATTTTGATTTTCTAATAGTATTTTCACTGATATTAATTTCACTGTAATCATATACAAGCAACTCCAAAATCATAAGTTGAGCAAGTTGCTCAACTTATGCGGAGCAATAACATGAGTGCCCCTACCACGTTGTAAGCTATCTATATGACTGTATATAGTTGGGTGTAGAAACGATGCGAATAGAACGCGAATCAATTAACTTCAAACTCCCCAAACCCTTAGCCGACGCACTTCGAGAAGCTGCAAAGGAGCGCAACACCACGGCACTTTTCTTCAAGCAAATTGTTGAAAAATAAATCAAGCTGCCAATGTAAGAGAAGGAGAAACCGCTTCGCGGTTTCTCCTTCTTCGATATGATAATTTTTTCTTTTTTTTCTGATTTTTAAGACAATTTTTGGGAATTTTTAAGCACTTATCCCAACCCCAACGACTTTTATCAAACCATCAGCCAAAACCTATCCCAAGCAATCTTGAATAATCAAGACCTGGGAATTTCTGATAATGTAGACTCCATATCAGTCAAGCTAGATAGAGAAGCTGCTGGTATTGTACCGTTTGAATTTTCTTCTGAAGCAATATCTACACCTGAAAACACCACAAGCAATAACGAAATATCTGGAACCCCAGAAGATGACAATCTATTTGGTACCAATGCTGCTGAAAAAATTAACGGTGGTAGAGGTGACGATGATATTTTTGGTAACGGTGGAATGGACACCTTGGTGGAAGAGGTGACGACAATATCTATGGAAGTTCCGACAGCGAAAGAATTAAGGGTGGTAGAGGTAACGACAACATATTTGATAACGGTGGTTCAGATTTGATTGATTCCGGTTTTGGATTAGATAATGTTGTCCTTGGTAGCGGAACTCTCTACAAGCCGTTAAAATTAATGGAATATACTACTAGTACTTTGTTATATAAGTAACATCGAGAAAAAAACCTTTTAAAATTTTACTGATTAATAGCAATCTCACTTAGATAAACTTTCCGATTATTCTCTAATTTAAAAGAATTAAAAAACTGTTTGGCATTTCCCAATTCGTAATTAGAAATATCAAGAATATATAATCTTTTATCTACTAAAAGTAAACGAGTTTTAGCAGTTATTTCTTGATTTTTATTTTGATATTCTACTTCTATACCTAGATATTTATCTAATGTAATATTTCGTTTGTTTAATAATTTTATATCAGTTCCTAAAAATTCTTTTAAGAATTGATTATAAAATTCACTCAAGGGAAAATTACTTAAGTCAACAGTATAATCGACGTAACCAACTATATAGGAACTTTTTTGAGTATCGGCATAGTAAATATTTATAGAATAATCTTCACTGTTAGAAATTAAGTTAGTTACAGAGGTATCGGGTACAAAAACCGAAAAATTTCCCTCATCTGAATAAAACTCTTTCCATCCTGAAGTTGCTAATACGGAATTATCTGTATTAACTTGAGTAAAAAGCGAGATCGAGTCTGCTTCTACTTGTGTTGCAAATAATTGTTTGGGAGTAAAGGCAATTCTTGCATCAACCTTTGGAGTATATGCCATAACTCCTAATCCAATTATTGCAACGTTTACTAATAATCTGTTCATTAAAGTCTCTCCTGTAATACTGGAAAATACTTAGGCACTAATTTTTAGACAGCGAAAATCAATTTAAATCACGCTTGATGTAGTTGGATTACATAAAGGAATTTCTATTTATATATCAATACTATGTAATATTTTTACAATAAACATCCAGTAATTTAAGTGTGTCCCCCCAAGGGTTTATAGTTGAGACAAAATAATAGGTCCCTCCCAGGGGCGATCAACCGCGCCGTAAGGACAATAGTCTTATAGACATTCTTGATTTACAAGCATAATTTCGATACATTAATGCAATAATTATTATTACAGCACTTTGCTTTTATTTAGATACAGCCTTATATTATGAAACTCTTGTGGTACGGGAATCCTGCCCGTTTATGATGTAACTCACCTATGATTTAATATGCTGTATTTCATTTTAAGCCAGCAATTTTGATGAAAAACTAATCAATCAAACCTTCTTCTCTTGCCCGAATATGAGTGATTACTCGAAGATTTTTTCCTTGATTTTTTAATTCTTCAACATTAATCTCTAAAACTTCTTGTAGTTTATACCAATAGTGACGCACCATACGCTCAGAAACACAGATATTTGCAGCAATTGCTTTATCCTGCAATCCTTCTTCAAATGCTAAATTAAGCAGCCTTATCCACTCAGGTTTAAGTTCTAATCCAGAATTCATTCCTTTAATTTCTTTTGTATGAGTAAATCCCTGCAAAGCCCAATTTACTCTATTCAATGTTTCCTGACTAGAAAGAGATTTATCAGCAACTACAAAGCCTGATGGATGATTATCAATTTCCGACTTGATTCGCACCAATGTTTTGATATAGGAGCTTTGTACGAGAATATTCATCTGGGGATAACTACTTAATAACTTTTTAAGTAGCTGCATACCATTACTAATTTGAGCTGGTTGCCCAACATTTTGTGCAATACAAATATCTGCGATCGCTAAATCTGGTTCAAATGTGGCAACTTGATATAAAGCATTTTCTACAGTGGTAGCAGCGCGAATTACAGCATTTGGGTAACAAGAACGCAATATCTTGATTGTCCCACTTAGAAATATCTCGTAACTATCAACTAACAAAATTTTAGGCGCTATTCTTTTTTCTAAACATTGGCTCATAATAACGGTTACCCAAATTCTTATAGTTTATCTACTGAAGTTTTGTCCCAGATACCTTAAATGGCGATGTACTTATCTATATTTAATTGGTAGTATCGAGAAAAATCCGCGAGAAACATGGAACTGCCTAACATCAGGACACGCTTTGAAACAAATTAACTCCTGTTGTGTCCGAAATTTGGAATCAATAAGCCTGCCAAAGACGGAAATTGAACCCTGAGTCTACAAATAATTACGCTCTTTTAAGCTCCCAAACGCAGCAATCAACTGCAATTGGGGCCTTCATAAAAATTCTAACGGTAACTTTGCCTTGCCCTGATATTGAATTGTTTTTCTTGATCCTCGTTTAGACTCTGCTTATCTTACAATATAACTCCGTAATTCTGTGGGAGCTAGGTATTTAAAAAACATTTTAGATTAAAAATCAGTAAAGCTCTTAAAAACTCTGTTATATTCATATTAACTGAAAAAGGCGGGGAAAAGTCTATACTCTTCCCCGCCTGATGAGTTATTTTATTGTGGAAACACACTAATAGCCTAATCTTCTATACCCCATTTAGAAACGATAGCCAAGTCCAATACCGAAACCTGTATCAGCATCATCATCAAAAGGAATGATTAAATCAGCGAAAGCTACTACATTGGTAGCAATTTCTGTTTCTGCACCAGCATTTAAAAACGCTGTAGAATCGGAATCACCACTGCTAAAAGCTACCCCAGCACCAGCATAAGCATTTGCTTTATCGCTGATAGGCAAATCATAAGTAACTGCTGGTTGAAAGAAGGTCTCTGTATCACCACTACCGTCTATTACAGCGATGCTACCTCGCACGGAGATGGGTAATTTGGGATAGTCATATCGTCCGTAAATGTTAAGACTAGTTATTCCGCCTCCAGTTTGGAAACTACCACCAACGTAATGTCCCTCTAAACCTTTTTTGGATTGTGCGTTTGCAGACAATGTAGACACGAAAGTCAAAGCACAAGCAATTGCGGACACAGCAGAAACTTTTGCAGCAGACTTAATCAACTGTCGCATAATTGGTAAAAAGTATAAATATTGACAAATTCTAAGTATTGTCGAAATTGTAAAGATTTGGGCAATGTCTTTGCCACAAATGTTTTTTCTTCCGAGTTTTTAAAATATTAACTCAGTATTTTTGCTATTGTCGGTGTAGAAAATCACTTCATGGAATTTTTTTATAGTTCTGAAAGACTCTGGAAATTAGTTCAGGTTCAGATTTAAAATTTTTATCGGATGGTTTGATATGATGCCTCAATTTTTTTTTGATAAATAAATAAAGTTTTATTTAAGGATAATTAATCCCAAATTTTCTTTACCGTAAACAAAAAACTTTTCAGATAAAAGAAAATTCCCAACTTCCGATGGGTATTGCCCTTGTAGGGGTATTCCAAAATTAATCAACACTACCGCAAAGGGCGAGCAATATTGGCGCGTTGATACAAGTTAAAAAAAAATTAAATTATGCAACGCCGGACCTTTATCATTTCTTTAAACTCCGAATGGCTCTCCGAATCGCTCCGTAAATTTGAAATTAGAAGATAGAATAGAGTTAGGTAAGATAATTTTGAGCAAAATGTTCCCAAATGATTTTTTGACTGAAATGGCGCACAAACACGAACTTTCTCAGGATCAAGAGGAAGTTTTTTTACTGCGAATGGGCAACGGTCGAAGCTATGATGAAATAGCGAAGGAATTGGGTACTTCTGCGGATGCTTGTCTGAAGAGAATGGGTCAAGTTTACAAAAAATTTAACGTTAGTGGTAGTAGTAGAGGTAAAGAAAACCGCCTGCGAATTTTTTTAAGCAACCAATGGGAACAAATCAAACCCAATAAGCACAATAAAGATAACTCCGAACAATTGTTGCTAAATACCCAGCAAGTAAAGTTTACTAACCAAAGGACGGTAGAAAGCCAAAAATCGACCATTGTACAAAACTTACCGGCGCGGGAATATACAACTTTTGTGGGGCGCGATCGCGAAATTGAGCGATTGATGGAACTATTAGATTATGGACATTCTGCTCATTTAATCAGTGTAGATGGTATTGGTGGGGTAGGTAAAACTACTTTAGTGGTAGAAGTTGCTTACCGGTATTTGGAAGCAAATTCAAACCAACAGTTTTTAGAGCCTGCTTTCAAAGCCATAATCTTTACATCCGCCAAAGAAAATCATCTTACTTCTATTGGACTTTTACCGCGACTTGTATACCAGCGTACTTTACGGGATATATGCCGAGAAATTGCTCGTATTTTTGAGTTTTCCGAAATTAATAATTTATCCTTAGAGGAACAAATTGAGGTAATTCGTCACAAACTTTCCCAGACTAAAACTTTATTAATTGTTGACAATTTAGAAACTATTGAAGACAAGCAGGAAGTTCTTTCGTTTCTCTACGATTTACCGCCAACGGTTAAAGTAATTATTACTACCCGAGAACAAACATTATTTGTTCCGATTCGTCTTAATTGTCTACCTATAGAACATGGTTTGCGTCTTATTCACCATGAAGCCAAAGAAAAAGGCGTTCATTTAAGCAACCGAGAATCACAGCAACTTTACGAAGCTGTAAATGGAGTACCAGCGGCGATGATTTACGCCATAGGGCAGATGGCGGCTGGTTATTTATTTGAAGATGTATTGATATTAATTAAAAATCCTGAAGGTGATATTGCTCGTTTTTGCTTTACCACTTCCATAAATCCCCTGAGAAACTCGCCACCTCATTATCTGTTAATGGCGCTGACACTTTTTTTGCAACCAGTAACTAGAGAAACCTTGTCTAGTATTGCTTTTGAAAAATCAGATCCGATTGTGACATCCCAAGGATTGGTAAAATTGCAGCAACTTTCTCTGGTTTATCAGCAACAGGGACGTTATAGCTTAGCAGCTCTAACTCGCGAATATGCCTGGGCTGAATTAGCTGCAAATAGTGAATTCGCGCAACAATTACGCCAACGTTGGGTAGATTGGTACCTTAAATTTTCTGAATCATTTGGGGATAAGGATTGGAAGGAATGGCATTTAAGTTATGAATATTTAGAAGTCGAATGGGAAAATCTACAAGCTGTGTTGGAATGGTGCATTGTTAATAATAGATATTCTGAGGTGAAAACTTTATGGAATCGTGTAAAAGGTTATATGCATATCCGTGGATATTGGGATGAGCGCTTAGAATGGAGTGCTTGGTTAATTGAAGCGGCAAAACAAGTAGGAGATTCGGTAACAGCCTTAGTCGTAATGTGCGATCGCGCTTGGACTTTAGTGAGAATGCGTCAAGTACCATGTTTACAAGAAGCACAAGTATTATTGCGATCGGCTTGGGAATTACGCCAACATCAAACTATAAGTTTTCAGTTAGAGTTGGCTGGAAATATGGTGATTTTACACGTTCATCTGGCACAATTACAGGAAGCGCTAGAATGGTTAGCTATAAAACAACAGCTTTTGGAACAAGCTAACCTGGATGAATCAGAATATCAGGAACAACAAGTTCAGATTTTGTATTACCAAGGACAGATATTTTATCGAGAAGGTAATTATCAACAAGCACAAACAAGTTTTCAGCAAGCTTTATTAAAGGCACAAGAAATAAAATGGCAAAAAGCAACTGCAGCTATTAACAATTGGTTAGCGGATATTGCACTGTTGAATGGTGATTTAGTAGAAGCAAGACGATTGTTAGAATTGAGTTTACCAATGGCGCAAAGAAATAAAGATAAGCGGATTATCGCTTTTCACAAGGCAACATTCGCCAAACTGGAAAAAAGTTGCGGAAATCGATTTCAAGCCCACCGTTTAGCAAAGGAAGCAGCAGAAAGTTTTCAAAGTCTAAAAATGAGTGCAGAAGCCGAAGAAATGTATGCTTTACTTGCAAGGTAAAATAATTATCAATCATCTATGAGTAATTGATATACACTTGCCCTCTTGGCGCAAGTGTATCAATTTTGGATTTAGGATTTTAGATTTTCACAATGTCGATGGGAAGTCTCACATCTGACTTGAAGAAGAGTGTGAGATCAAATCCTTAAAATCTAAAATTTGTTGATAATTGGTAACACAGTACAAGGTGCAGGATTAGTATCGATGGGAATATCCGCACAAGATGCCATATTAATCGATGTATTGTCCAAAATTTCTACTCCGAAAAACTCTTCAAATAAAGCTTTAGTTAAACTAAAAGCTTCTTCATAAATTTGAAGGGTTTGTTCATTTTGTTCGCCACCATCAGCAGAACAATGATTTAAAAGATAACCAAAAAGATAATTACAGTCTTCTATGTATTGGCGTAAATTTACCTCAAAGTGAGCGTGCCAAACTGCATCAATTTCTTGAGTAGGAACCAATACAGCAGCAGGATAAACTGACTTGAGATACAAGAATAATTTGTAACGATTAATTGCTACTTGGGTTTTTTCCGCTGTCCATTCTTTTGAGGACATAAGTTTATGTTCAACCGCTTGTAAATTTAGGTTATTCAACTTATCCCAGAATGCGACGATTCTCATTGTTTTAATTATTTAAGTAAGGGTATGAAGATGAATTGTTTAGTGTTAAAAATCATCTCCTATTATATTCATCAGATCCTTTGGCCGGTTTTTACGAAAAGTTAAGTCAGTTTTTTTACTTTTCTCGCTAAATATTATTAGCATTGTTTGCTACAATTAAACCCGATTCAGTTTTAATATTATTTCGCAGTTAATTAATTGCTGTGTAAAAAAAAAGTATGGGTAGGATGCTAAATTTATTATTCTTTGTGGAGTGTAAATTTTAGTAAAACATTCGGAAATTTTATAGGTTCAGATACTGATTAATGTTATGTAAAATTTAATTTTTGTTAAAATAAGGTTAAATGTATTGAATAGCTTAAATAGCTAAAACTAGTGTTTTAGAACACATAATTCTTTCATCAAATTGCATTGACTATTCAAGCCATGGTGAAAATGCTATTGATGACAATGAATCAAGGTAATTTTTGAAAATTTACTAGTAAGCTAGAAGATGTGATTAACTTCTAATTCCGGGCAACAAACTCTTAACTTTATTATCCTAATTTATAAGTTAAATTATGAAATTAGCAAACCCTCTTTATTATCCAATTGCTGTATTAGCTGGTGGCGTTATTCTTGTGGCAGGTGTTCGGTTTTTTGGATTGTCTAATGTTATTGCTTTACCAGCATCCGTGGTGGTGGCTACGGCTGGCGCTGCTGTGATGAAATCGAGAGAACCGGATGCTGAAAAAATTGCTCAGCAGCAGATACAAAGGGAATTAGAAATCTTGCGTTCTTCGGCGAAAATCTTAGCTGAAAAAGCCCAAACACTAAATGAAGAAGCTAATAAATTATTAAGTAGTGGTTCATATCAACTTGATTTATTAGTAGCTGTACAAGAAGCTTGTCAAAGAGCAATTGAACTACCGATAAAAATAGATGAACTCGGTAGAAGAATTCACGGCGCTAATTCTTTATTATCAATCAAGGATTTACAACAGCAATTACAAGAAGTTGAAAATAAACGTTCTTCATCTTCGGGTATTGCACGTCAAAATTTAGAACAACTTATAAATAGTTTGCAACGCAATATTGTTTTAGCAACAGAAGGGGAAAATGCCCGTGCTGCTCAAATTACCAGTCTCTATACTTTAATTCAAGATTCTGCCGGTGTATTGCAACAAATACAAAATCAATTACGTACTGCCGACTTAACAGATTCCGAGCAAATTATGGAATTACAAGCGTCTACTGATGAACTTACTAGTTTACAAGATAATTTCGCTTTTCTTGTTCGGAAATAATTTAAGAATTTAGAATTTAGAAT
>DESS01000402.1 GCA_002361335.1 Richelia sp. UBA3308 | reverse complement strand
AAAGCCTTGGCATAATCTCGCAAAGTAATTAACAACGGTAAACGTGGACGTTTTACACCTCGTTTTTCAGCTTCTCGATACCGTTGCAGGGCTACCCAAGCATAATGAAAAGAACACCAAGTTTTACCAGTACCGAATTCTCCTAAAATCGAAATATGTTCCTTTGCCGGATCGTCCAACCAAACATCCAGATAACCATCAATCCAACCATCGCGCGAGCCATATCGACTCATACCTATCCGCTGCTTGGTTACCGAATCAAATTCTTCCTTAATACAAGCCAACGGAACATATTTTTGATCAATTCCCCGACGTTTAACTTCCTCCTCCAACCAATCGAGATAATCATCAAAATTCGCATCTTGATCGATCAAATCATCAAAAGTAAAACATTCCAAATGACGATTTTCGTTCTTATCAACCTCATCTCGGGCTGCTCTGGAAATCCTTCTAGCACTCACCAACCAACCTTCATCAGTTTTTTGCGACTCTACAGATTGACGCAAAGCCATGGCATCGCTTAATCCAGCTTCACCTTCAATTCCCCGAATCAAAACGCGATCGTATCGATTACGCCTTAGCGGAACATTAATAATCCACTCAAAATAATTATCTTGCCAAACCTCATACTTTTCAAACCGATAATTAACTGTTTCAAACCAACCCCGCATCTGTTGAGAAAGAGCAAATAAAATCGGCTGCTTAGAAAATTGTGAAAGTGGAAGAAAATTCCCTCCATCTCCTCCTCCCCCCATCTCCTTGTCTTCTTCTCCCTGTACCAACCGCGCAATTTCGGTTCTAATTCCTTCCAAAGTTGGTAATCTATCCAACCTTTCTTGTAAACAAATAACTCTTTGATGTAAAGAATTAATTTCTTGATTAGTTAAAACTTCTGCTGGTGTACGAGTTCTTTTGGCAACTTCAATAAAAATTGCTGCAAAAGCTGCAACTTCTCGTTTTAAATCAATAGATAAACCTTTAATTTCATCTCCCAAAGCATAAGATTCCAAAAAACCATCAATCGAACTCAGGAGAATTCCTGGATTATTAGAATTAAAAGCTTCGCGAAAAGCTGTTTTTATTTCTTGTTTACGAAAAATTTCTAATAATGCCTTTGGTTTACCCAAACCGTATTCTACCAAAGCATAAACATAAACTCCATTAAAATCATTTGGTGGATGTTCGGGGTCAATATTATATTGTTTTAATATTTGAATAATTCTTTCATTACGTTGAAAATTCTCTTTGATTGGAGTTATTAAACTAAGTAATTCTATTAATATTTCTAAATTTAACATCACTAATATTTTGATTAATTTTAAATTAAATCAATACATAATTAACTAAATAATTAAATTTGTATAATGCTCTTTATATTAACCTGTAAAAAGTTTATCTGTCTGTTGTGAAGTTATCTTATAAAGATTAGTTTATTAATATAAGATAAAGATTTTTATAAAAATTGATCTGATTACTACCTTCCGGCTTATCAGATTACCTTTAAAAATGTGTCCTCCTCTTCCCTCAATACAGTTCGGATAAGCCCTATTAGGGTAGTTTTTCTCTCCCCCTGCTCCCCCTGCTCCTCCTGCTTGTTCTTTCTTGCCTCTTCCCTCCCTCAATTCCTTAATTTAATAACCCAGATATAAATAGTAAAAAACTCTGCGCTCCTCTGCGCTTTCCTCAGCGCCCCTCTGCGTTAAAAACAATTAATCCGATCCCAACCAATTTCCTCTAAAAGTTGTAAATAAGTGAAATTTCACGTCTCTACATAAATAAATATCAACCTCAAACAACCAACTCACAAAAACCCTTAAATTAAAGGCGATCGACAATCAACTTTTGATATTCATCCTCGGTAAAAATATCAAAAGTGCTTTGAATTCTATCTAAAAATACCAAGCCTTCAAAATGGTCGTATTCATGCTGAAAAATACGAGCTACAAAATCTGTAAACTCTTGTTTTTGTAAATTACCATATCTATCAGTATATTCAACTGCGATCGCGCGAAATCTGGGAACTAATCCCCTAATTCCTGGTACACTTAAACAACCTTCCCAATCTTTGACTATTTCATCAGAATGATCGACAATTAGAGGATTAATCATGGCAGTAGGTTCCATCAAAGGCGCATAAGGATATCGAAGATTGGGACGAGAAGCAACAATAAAAATACGATAACCTACACCAACTTGTGGTGCTGCAATACCAACACCATTAGCATCACTTACTGTTACCAGTAAATCATCAATCAATTTTTGAATACTTCCGGAATGAATATCTTCTACAAACTCCGCTTTTTGTCGCAGAATCGGATTACCTAATTGAATTATAGAAAGTTTTTTAGACATAAAATAAATCAATTAAACATAAAGGTCTACATATTAGAATTACCAATTACTAATTACTAATTCTAAATTCTAAATTCTAAATTCTAAATTCTTAACTTTTCCCCATCCCCCATCCCCCATTGTAGATCCGCCGGTATATCAACGATTGCGTCCAGCGATAGGTAAAGGAGCAGGTCTAACTGTTAATTGTACAGTTCTTCCATTGCGTTCTACTTGAATACTTAATGGCTGACCAATTTTACTTTTTTCTACTATTTTTTGTACATCTTCATTTTTACTAACAGACTGCTTATTAATGCTAACAATTACATCTCCTGCTTTTAATCCACCCCGAGACGCTGGAGAACCCCGCATAATACGCATCAATAAAACCCCTTTGTTTGCTGAAATACTGGGATTTCCTAGCTCACTATTTAATCTTTCCTTTATATCTGATGTTAAAGTCACCATCTGAATTCCTAAATAGGGATGGTCTACTCTACCTTTAGCAATTAATTCTTGAGAAATTCTTTTAACTGTATTTACGGGAATTGCAAATCCTAAACCTTGAGCACCACGAATAATCGCCGTATTCATCCCTATTACTTGCCCTCTAGCATTTAATAAAGGTCCGCCAGAGTTGCCGGGGTTAATTGCAGCGTCAGTTTGAATATAATCAACTCGCTTATCAGAAGCACCAATATCGCTGCTAGAACGACCTGTAGCGCTGATAATTCCCGAAGTTACCGTATAGTTTAAACCTAAAGGGTTACCAATGGCAATTACCGCTTCTCCTGGCTGTAAACCTTCAGAGTCTCCCAAAGAAACAGTAGGTAGATTATCTGCATCAATTTTGATTACAGCAACATCTGTTACCGGATCTTCACCTAATACTTCCCCGTTAAATTTACGACCATCTTTCAATTCAACAGTCACTCTATCTGCTCCGTCTACGACATGAGCATTAGTTAATATCTCACCATTAGAATTGATTATAAATCCAGAACCGTTACCTCTTTGCTCTCTTTCTCTGGGCTGTGTGGGAAGTCTATTTCCAAAAAATCTCCGGAAAAATGGATCGCTAAATTCATCTGGTATCCGAGAATTAACTGTTTTTGAAGTATCAATACGAACAACAGCAGGTCCAACTTCCTGTACTACAGAAACGACAAAATTAGGGTCTCTTGACTCTTTAAAGATGGGGGGGGGAGCAACTTTAGGAACATTATTAGGTTTATCTTGAACCTGAGCCTGAGCCTGAGTCTGTGGTCTTCTGGTATCTATAATGTTACCAAGGTTAGAACAGCCGCTAATTAAAGCCGTGCTAATAGTAACAATAAAAGTTAAGATGAAGTTTTTTACCCAAAACCTTTGGGTTTGGTCAATGGTATAAAAATTACTCGGTTGTGATTTATGCTCATTGTTATTCATGTGATTTTATTTCTCCGTATGATTGAGTGAATGGTAGGATATTGCCTACTGGATTAATTACGAGAATAATTACAACGTAAAACCTGGCTTTTGGTCTAGATTAACTGAATGCTATTTGGGGGGATTTATTAAATATCTTCTACAAATGACGATTACCTAAGTAACTCGGTGGTTGACAATGTCTGACAAGATAGAAAATTTATGGTCTCAAGTGCTGGAACGTTTACAGTTAGAACTTTCGCGTCCCACTTTTGAAACTTGGATTAAAACCGCGATCGCCGAAGAGTTGGAAAATAACTGCTTGGTAATCCGTACTCCTAATCCCTTTGCTCGCAATTGGTTACAAAAGTATTACATAAAAACTATTGCGTCGGTAGTCCAGGATATTCTCGGTTATCCAGTAGATATTTATTTTACGGTGGCGAGTGGTGATTGTGCTTCCGAAATAAACGAACCCGAAGCAATGAGGAAATTACCAGCATCTAGGAATATTCGGCAAAATATTGGTAAAAACGCCCAAAAAACCGCAAAATTAAATCTAAAGTATGTATTTTCCCGTTTTGTAGTTGGTGCAAACAATCGCTTGGCTCATGCTGCGGCTTTAGCAGTGGCGGAATCCCCCGGTAAGGAATTTAATCCTTTATTTTTATATGGTGGTGTAGGATTGGGGAAAACGCATCTGATGCAGGCGATCGGTAATTATCGCTTAGAAATTTACCCTTGGGCAAAAATATTCTACGTTTCCACCGAACAGTTCACCAACGATGTGATTAGCGCCATTCGTAATGACAGCAGACAAAGTCTTCAAGAACATTACCGCCGAGTCGATGTACTTTTAGTAGACGATATACAGTTTATTCAAGGTAAAGAATCGACTCAAGAAGAATTTTTTCATACTTTTAATACTTTATATGAAGCAGGTAAACAAGTAGTTATCGCATCAGATCGTCCTCCTAATCAAATTCCTCGCTTACAAGAAAGATTATCTTCACGCTTTTCTATGGGTTTAATTGCCGATATTCAAGTACCAGATTTAGAAACCAGAATGGCTATTTTGCAAAAAAAAGCTGAATATGAAAACTATTATCTGCCCGAAGATGTGATAGAATATATAGCTTCTAACTATACTTCTAATATTCGAGAGCTCGAAGGAGCATTAATTCGAGCAATGGCTTATGTTTCAATTTGGGGTTTACCCATGACAGTGGAAAATATCAGTTCGGTTTTAACACCCCAAACCGAAAAAGTAGATGCAACTCCAGTGGCAATTTTAAGTATAGTAGCCGATACCTTCAATGTTTCTATAGAAGACCTTAAAAGCAATTCACGACGACGAGAAATTAGTTGGGCGCGACAAATCGGAATGTATCTTATGCGGCAACATACAGACTTAAGTTTGCCTAGAATTGGTGAAGAATTTGGTGGAAAAGACCATACAACGGTTATCTATAGTTGTGAAAAAATTACCCAACTCAAAGAAACTGACCATAACTTGGCACAAACCCTCCGTCAACTTGGGGAGCGTATAAACATTGGTAGCTCTACCTAGTACTCGAACAAGTCAAAAATGCCGGGTGGGGCAAGCTGGGGAAGCAGAAAATAATTTTATGCTTGTATGGTATACCCCTCAAAGTTGACTTGGTGCAGTACTAGGTAAATCAAAAAATAAAAATTGTTTTTTAGTTGTTTACGCCTTAAACTATTAAACTATCTTACCAATTCTAGCTAACTAGTATTAATTATGTGGGATAGAGAAACCTTCATACTATTTGTTTATTAAACAGTTAAATAAAGTATAAAAATTAATTAAGACAAAAAACCTTTGTGGAAAAGTCCTAACTTTTTGTGGAAAACTTGCAACAAACTGTGGAAAACTAGATTTATTTGAAATATTCTGTGGAAAAACTAGCTTTTTTACCACAGTTTTTCCACAGTTGGTTATTTACTCAACTGCCTTTGAGAAAGACTGTGTTGAGTTTTCCACAATTTCCACAAATACATCATTAACAAGGCGCGAAGATAATTTTTACCCATTTGAGGGAGTGTATACTCAAGGCGTAAAGCTATTTTTTGTATCAAAAATTACCATTTTTTCCCATAAATCCTCTTCTTTAGGGGTTAGATTGGAGCATTTTAAATATCGATCGCATTTGCTGTGGGTTGGATCTATTTAAGTGATTTAGGAGTCAAGCCCTTGGGGCAATTATTAATTACAAATAATGTGATATTGACCCATTTTATATTATTATATTTCCTGAAAAATAAAATTTCTAGTAGACAGTTATTTTATAAAAACAACAATTGATATATTTAAGTATAAATATATCGTTCTAAAGTTAGATAAAAAATATTATATAAAACATTAAAAATACTCAAAAATAATAGATTTTCATTTGATTAATACAGTTTCGATAAAAGCTAATAACCAGTGATTCAAACTGTCATAATATCTTGAAAAAAACAGGTTAAAAAGTATAGATTAGTAAATGAAGCTATTTATCAGCAAAGACGCTGAATTCAATTTGTGTAGTGAACTACTAGGAAATAATCAAAAAAGAATAATTAATCTCATATAATTAATCAAAAAAAAGCCAATAATTCCTATTTACGCCTCAGTTTGTATAAGAAGCAAATTTTCTCAGGATAGGAGTTTCCTTAATGACAGTTCAATATGCAGGATTTGAAAAAAGACTAATTGCTGCGTTTATTGACTGGGTTATTTTATCGTTCATAAGCTTACCAATTAATGTAATATTTTTTTCGATTATATTGAGTTCAAGTACCTATCAACAGGATAATCTGCTGAATTTAAAGTTAGATTTTAATTATTCAATAGAAAATATACTTTATATTTTAGCGATGATGGTAGTTCATTGGCTATATTTTGCACAATTAGAAAGTTCAAAAAATCAGGGTTCAATTGGCAAACAAGTAATGGATATTATCGTCACAGATATAAATGGTAATAGACTTTCATTTCAAAAAGCGACTTTAAGATTTTTAGGTAAATATCTTTTTGGTTTTATTTATTTCGATGACCAATTATTTTCCTTAATTTGGATTAACAGCCATATTCGCCCTATATATACTCGTGAAAAGCAAACTCTACACGATGTTTTGGCTGGAACTTTAGTAGTGGACAAATTATCTTCTTAGAATTAAATATGTTAAATCCAACTGATGCTGGTAAGAAGGTAGGTTTGATTGCTTTAGGTTGTGGTTTAGGTTGTAGTTTACCTTTTTTGCTTCCATTTATTGTTGTGATATTTCTAATACTGTTTCAACCTTCTGTATTGAAAAATTCATTTCAACAGTTAGAAGCAGAAAAAACTGTATCTAGGATTAACGAAAGTCAAGAAGATTATTTTTCAAAAAACAATCGCTTTGCATCTCAAATAGAGGAACTTAAACTAGATATCAAATCGGAAACTGATAGTTATTCTTATGGAATCAATGTTAGTGATTCTAAAAAATCGGTAAAAATTACTGCTAAGGCGAAAAACAGTGATTTATTAAGTTTTACAGGTGCAGTATTTGCAATAAAAGTTGAAGGTTATATTAAACCAATTACCCTCACACAAATATGTCAGAGTAAAGAAGCTTCCCTAACTGCTCCAGAAATGCCGCAAATAGTAGGAATCAAGATTCAATGTCCCCCTGACTCTACTTCAACTTCTTCTTCTATTTCTTTTTAAGACCACTATGGTCCATTGCTAATATTTTATATCCAAACCTGTCCTAATAAGAGGCGGTTTTTTTTTTGCTCGTGGGAAGCCCATGAGTGAGGGGCTGATCGCACTTTTTCTAGATGAAGGGAAAGTTTTGAAATAATAATGATTATTTTGTTAATTATTTGGTTTAATTTGATTGAGCTAAATTGTCAGAGAATAAGAAAGATAAATTTTATTAACCTAACAGTATTGAGTAGGCATTTATGGACCAATATAATGCTTATGATGTAACTGATGCAGCACTTGTGAAACCATGAAACTAATTTGCAAACAAAGTGATTTAAATACACACCTTTCACTAACTTCTCGTGCTGTTTCCTCACGCCCGACTCATCCGATACTTGGCAACGTGCTATTACAAGCAGATGCAGCAACTAGTCAAGTAAGTTTAACAGGATTTGATTTAAGTTTGGGAATTCGTACTACATTCAATGCCGAGGTTTTAGAAGCAGGAAAAATAACTCTTCCAGCCAAACTACTAAATGATATAGTTTCTCGTTTGCCAGAAGGAGAAATATCCCTTGATGACGAATCATCAGATACAGAAAATCAATCTGTAGGAGAAGGTTTAACCCTCACCTTAACGCCAAAAAACGGACGATATGAAGTACGTGCAATGGGTGCAGAGGAATTTCCCGAATTACCGATATCAGAAAATGATAAAGCAGTTCATCTTCCTGCTGCTGCATTAATTGAAGGCTTAGGAGGTTCCTTGTTTGCTACTAGTGTAGATGAAACCAAACAAGTGCTTACGGGGGTACATTTAACGGTAAAACAAGACAGTTTAGAATTTGCAGCCACTGATGGACATGTGCGACTCGTTCAGTCTAAATAAGCATTAATGCTTAGGGACGACTGGCAAGGATTTACAATACTACATAAAAATAAGTAGTAATTACCGAACCTTGACAACTTGTTAACCATGTGGGTGAGTCATTAAGATAAGTCCCACCCTTCCAGTGCTGAAGTGAAAGCATATTCCCCAAGGTAGAGAGTGGTCTTCAATCCTTGAAGCGGGAATAGACGGTAGTAAATCTGAACCCAACAGATAATCCTACCTAGCAAGCATCTATGGATAGCTAAAGCAAAGGATTTATAAACTAGTCGTGACCGTTAAGCAGCGAAAAGGGTTGATACGCTGCACCCAAAAGGGAATGGTTCTATGGAATTAGTTGCTGGTGTCCGCAACTAATAGCACTTCCTAATAGAACCCGGCTAATTAATCCGTCCTAAAGATGCGATCAATGGTTAGCAGGAACGAGTAAACCTGAATATTTGCTCTCAGGTAATAGGTCGAAGCCTGAGTAGCCAACCAAGGCGCAAATTCTGGGTTTTCCAGGCAATATTCAGGAGAGATTGAGTCAGAAGCGAATGCCAAGCTGTAATGGCGAGGATATGCTGACGGACTCACGGTTAGATGGAATGTAAAGGAGTCAGTAGTAGTACAAATGCCTAAAACAAATTCAACAATGAAGATTGTGGGATGTGACGAGACAGAACAAGAAATTCAAGAATCCCCAGCCCAATCAATGTGGTCAAGGATTGACTGGAAAAGTATTGAGCGTCGAGTTTATAAGCTACAAAAACGCATTTACAAAGCTTCTAGTTGTGGCGATGTTAGAACAGTTCGCAAAATCCAAAAAACTTTAATTAACTCCTGGTCTGCCAAATGTTTAGCGGTACGTCGAGTAACTCAGGATAATCAAGGCAAGAAAACGGCTGGCATTGACGGTGTTAAATCACTCAATCCGAAGCAGCGTCTTACTTTGGTAAACAAACTAAAACTGAGTTCCTCTTTTAAACCGACTCGCCGAGTCTGGATACCAAAACCGGGAAGCGAGGAAAAACGACATGACGGAATACCGACGATGTACGACCGCGCATTGCAGGGGCTTGTCAAACTGGCATTAGAACCAGAATGGGAAGCAAAATTTGAACCTAACTCCTACGGCTTTAGACCAGGTAGATCGTGTCATGATGCCATTCAAGCAATATTCATAAGCTTAAATAGGCAACCTAAATATGTGCTTGACGCGGACATTGCAAAATGCTTCGACCGCATCAATCATAAGAAACTGTTAGAAAAAGTAAATACCTATCCAAAACTAAGAAGGTTAATCAAAGCTTGGCTAAAAGCTGGAGTCATGGATGGTAATGAACTATTTCCGACATCCGAGGGTACGCCTCAAGGCGGAGTTATTTCACCAATACTCGCAAATATTGCTCTACACGGACTTGAGTTTAGACTTAACGAATTTGCCAAAACCATTAAGATGTACAATAAAAACGGTAAATCAATCAGTTGGCAATCAAAAGTTTCGTCGCTTAACTTCATTCGCTATGGGGATGACTTTGTAGTATTACACAAAGATAAAGAAGTAGTAGAGAAATGTTGTGCAATTATAAAGGAATGGCTCAGTGAAATTGGTCTTGAATTAAAAGCAGAAAAAACAAGACTTGTACACAGCTTAGAAGAATGCAATGGAATGAAACCCGGATTTAACTTTCTGGGCTTTCATATAATCCAACATCGTAAAGGTATTAATCAATCTAGGTATGGATGGAAAACCATCATCGAACCTAGTAAAGAAAAAGTCAAAGAACATTACAGAAAAATCTGTAGCATAATAGACAATCATAAAGCAAGCTCACAAGATTCCTTAATAAGGCACTTGAACCCTGTAATTAGGGGATGGGCAAACTATTATTCTGGAGTAAGTAGTTCAAAGGCTTTTGATAAATTGAGATACCTTTTATTCAGAAAACTTCTTGCATGGGCAAGTCAAAGACACAGCAATAAAGGAATTAAATGGATTACCGAAAAATACTGGCATCACAAAAGTGGTAAATGGAATTTTGCATCATTAGGAAAAGATAAAAAACTATCACTCCTAAATCACAGTGAAATCCATATTAAGTACCATACAAAAGTTAAAGGTAACGCCAGTCCTTATGATGGTAATTTAATTTATTGGAGTTCAAGAATGGGTAATCACCCCGAAATGAATCGGAGGATAAGCTATCTGCTTAAAAAGCAAGAAGGTAAATGCCCAAATTGCGGACAGTTCTTTAAAGATGGAGATTTAATGGAACAAGACCATATTGTTCCTAAGGTCAAAGGTGGAAAGGATAAGATAGATAATATCCAGATTCTACACCGACACTGCCACGACAATAAAACTCGAATAGAGCATAAGAAGTATGTGTGTCAAGCACCATCTTACTGAGGAGCGGAATGAGGTGAAAGTCTCACGTTCCGTTCTGAAGACGAGTAGTTCTGGTGACAGAATTACTTAGTTTAATCGTTTAGCAGTAGTTGAAACTACGAATGAAAATTTTGATAGTGATGATGAGCAAGAAGATTCTTTAGAAGTAACTTTACCAAATAAAGCCTTACGAGAATTAGAAAGAATGTTAGCCCATAGTTCAAAAGAAGATGAATCTGTAGCAATGTATATTGATGAGGGACAAGTAGTTTTTGAATGGCAAAATCAACGTTTAACGAGTAGAACTTTAGAAGGACAATATCCAGATTATCATCAACTTATACCCCATGAATTTGAACGAGAATTAACTTTAGATAGAAAACAATTTATTAGTTCTTTAGAAAGAATTGCTGTATTAGCTGACCAAAAAAACAATATTGCCAAGGTTAGTATTGATAGCGAATCTCAAGAAATCACCTTGTCAGTAGAAACTCAAGAAATTGGTAGCGGAATGGAATCGATGCCAGCCCAAATATTAGGAGATGATATTGATATTGCTTTTAATATTAAATATTTGATGGAAGGTTTAAAAGCATTACCTTCGGCTGAGATTCAAATGCAATTAAACAATAATTTAGCTCCTGTAATTTTTTCTCCTGTAGGTGGAGTGAAGATGACTTATTTAGCAATGCCAGTGCAGTTGAGAAGTTAATTTTCTTAAATTGAAAGTTCTTTAAATTGAAAGTTCTATTTAGATATATTTTCAAATAAAAGGTGGGATAATCCCCACCTAAGAAATTAACTCAAACATATGGGTAGAATTTTCCACCGTAAGTAGGTTGGCGTTGAAAATAGTAATGCCGGAAAAGGGAATAGGCAATAGGCAATAGGGAATGGGAGTAAGGGTTTGAGGGTAATTTACCCAAGCTGTAACATAGCTTGGTTTATTTTTATTTTTGCCGATTTACTTAAGCCGTGGTGTTTCAATTGAGTTTGCCCTGATACCCCATCCCAATTCCAATCTTTTTCTTTCTTCCAACTTCGGCTCTTCCGCTCAAACCTTCGTTTAAGAGTTTACAACTTCGGCAAAGCGAATTTTTAAATAATCATCTTCCATCTTGGCTCCTGCTGGTTGAAGTGCGGCTAAAGCTTGAGGTAACACTAAATTACGGCGATGATTGCCGATAGTTATATTTAATTCATCACCACTTTTACTTAAATTTATCTGATCTTTGGGAATACCAGGTAAATATAATTCTAAACTGTATTGATTTTTGTCTTGGACAACTCGAATTGTATTTTCTTTGTAATAAACTTGAGTCGGATCTTCATCTTTATAAAGAGTTACTTTGAGTCTTTGTAAAGCTTCTAAACCACACATTTCTTCGGAAAAAAGTGGAACTTCTTTCACCGGTAAAGGATGAAAATTCTCATGAAGTTCTTGACGATATTGTTCTTGATTTTCTTTCCATCTTTTAAAAAATGGATCTTGCACTTGTTGAGGAATAATCCGATTTGCTACTACTAAATCTGTGGCCACATTGTACAAACTTAAATAAGCATGGGCACGGAGAGATTCTTTAATCACCATTTTCTCTGGATTCGCAACCAAACGCACCGAAGTTTGAGTATTGTCAGTCAATACCTTTTCTAAAGCTTCTATTTGCTGATAAAACTCATAAGGTGCATCCATCACCTCTCTATCTGGCAAAGAAAAACCAGCAATGGGCTTAAAAATTGGTTCTACCAAAGGGCGCAGCGCTACCGAAATATTTTGAAAAGGCTTATAAAAACGCCGCATATACCAACCGCTAACTTCCGGTAAACTCAATAATCGTAAAGCAGTACCCGTAGGGGCAGAATCAATAATTAAAACATCATATATACCTTCATCATAATGACGTTTCATTCTTACCAAACCGAAAATTTCATCCATTCCCGGTAAAATCGCCAATTCTTCAGCCTGTACTCCTTCTAACCCCCTAGCTTGCAAAACTTGAGTAATATAACGCTTGACAGCACCCCAATTCCCCTCTAACTCTAAAAGTGCATCTAATTCCGCACCCCATAAATTTGGACGAACCTCTTGCGGCTCATGGCCAAGTTCCAAATCAAAACTATCAGCCAAGGAATGGGCTGGATCTGTACTTAAAACCAGTGTACGATAACCCAACTCAGCACAACGTAGTCCAGTAGCAGCAGCAACGGAAGTTTTCCCCACACCGCCTTTACCTGTCATTAAAATTACGCGCATGAATAATCTGTCTTTTGTGAGAAGCTTTTACATATTTTTACATTATTAACTGTTTGAGGTGAAGAAATGTTGTTTAATTACATCGAATCGGGAACATTTCCAATAATCAATATGAGAAATTATCAAATTATCAGTATTTACACCCAATTTACTCCATCCGGGAATAGAAATACGGGGTTTCCACGGTAAAGGTGTATTCCAGTTAAGAGTCCACTCAGTTTTAATAGTATCTCCTTCTCTGCGGATATCATGCAAATCCATCTTAATATTGAGAAACCAAGTTTCCATAAACTTAATCATTTGCTTATAGCGCTCAATGCCCGTAAACTCATTCATGGGGTCTTTAAAATAAACATTTTCTCCGTAAATACTATAAGTTTGATTATCAGGAAATCTTTGATAATCTGCTTTTAAAATTTCTACAATATCCATAAATTAGTTGTTGGTGGTTAATGGTTAGTTGTTAGTTGTTAGTTGGCGCGTTATTAGTTGTTAGTTATTAATTGTTAGTTATTAGTGGTTAGTGCTTTGCGGTGTAATCAGTGTAATCCATTCTTACCGTGATAGTTGTTAGTTGGCGCGTTATTACTCCTTACTCGTTACTCGTTACTCGTTACTCATTACTCGTTACTCGTTACTCGTTACTCGTTACTTATTCATTCCATAATCTTTCCAACTGTCGTCGCCAAGCAGTTAAAATTTGCGATCGCGATTGGGGATTTTGATCGACTTCACCCATTAAACCTTCAGCATAAAAACGCTCAAGAGTTTGCATAGTCTCATCCAAAGATTTTCCTTGCAGTTTCGAGGCTTGAATAATTTCCTTAATCTTGGTTTCAGTTAACTGATTAAAAGCATCATCCACACCGACTTCATAAAGATAAATTAATCTGGCGATCGCATCACGTAAATCTTCCACAACCAAAGTCTCACAGCGGTGCTGAAATACTCCCCATAACACCTGTTGATGCAAAGCATAACGAACTTGTTGAGTATCATCGAAATTAGCTTGAAAAAACTGTTCTAAAAATGGTTGTGCTTGGGCTACTGGCATAATCGGTAACAAAACTCGCAACCAACTTTGATCGTCGCTAAGCAGTAACAACAATCGAAAATTCGCAGTTTCAACTTGCCAAGATCCAGGTGCCAGAACTTTTACCGTAGATGTACCAAATAATTCCGTAAGGGTATCGGCAATTTCATTATGTGTCATATTAATGAATCTGAGCTATTACTCTAGCCTATCGCTAATATAGCGGTTTTTGATTGAACAGAATACACACCACAAGCGCCCACATTATATCTATAGTTTAGTTTTTAAGTGCTCGGCACCGCCGCGCCATTTCAGTTATCAGTTATCAAGTACCCGGCGATGAATTTCAAGGGGCGGCCATTGTGGAAAATATTTTTTTCTTTCCACTGCCGCCTCCCGGGGGCTTCTATCCTGTTTATTTTTTGGTGATTCCGAGAGGGCCTGTTGCGTAGTCCTGGCATGGTAGGATTATTGGTAGTTAGCGCTCAATTCTGTTTTTACTACACTTTGCCGTGAATTTATTCAAATATGAACAATTATTACTATATACAACTGAGATTGTTGAGCAATTTCTAATGGATGATAGTATTTGCTTATACAAAATTGGTCTGACAATAAATGCTTCTGGGGTGAAAGCACGTAATTAATAGAATTCATCGCTATCTCAAAGAAATAGATAATTTGTGCTTTAAGGCGAAGAATCTTTACAAGGTTGACAAATTATTGAATCAGACAAAGCTTTATTTTTGAAAAATATATCTATAATACAATGTAATTGCAAAAGTTTGTCAATATAGTGTTGATTATAAAGCGTTATTAGTACAGTCTAGCAACAGAAATATTTTTTGATAACTCGCAAGGCCGGGTTAGTAGTTTAGAAAATCTAAGATTATGATGAAAGATGCAGAAAGAACACTAAATAAAGCAGTTGCCATAATTTTAAAATATTTAGAAAGTAATTTGCATCCAGAGACAAAAGTTATTAATTATCAAACTGCGAATGTTCTTCAAGAAAAATTAGATTTAACTTTACCAGATGATGGGGTTGCTTTAGAAGAGTTAATTCCGATTATAGAATCTTACCTGCAGTATAGTGTCAGAACAGGTAATACTCAGTTTTTTAATTTACTCTTTAGTGGGTATAGTATTCCTGGAATATTATCAGAAATGGTGACAAGTGCAACTAATACGACAATGCACACCTATGAAGTTGCACCTGTTGCCACACTGATGGAAATAGAGTTGATTAAACATTTGAACAGTTTAGTAGGGTTTAATCATGGTGAAGGTTTGATGGTGACGGGGGGAAGTAATGCAAATCTGATTGGTATGCAATGTGCACGACATCAAGTTTTACCTGAAGTTAAATTTAAAGGGTTAGGAAATAATCAGTTAGTAGCATTTGTTTCCGAACAAGCTCATTATTCTTATTTAAAAGCTGCTAATTTATTAGGAATTGGCATCGAAAATTTAATTAAAGTTAAGTCTGATGTTGAAGGGAAGATAATTCCATCAGCATTAGAAACTGCAATCAAGCTGAGTTTGTCAGAGGTAAAAATACCTTTTTTTGTCGGTGCAACTGCCGGAACTACTGTTTTAGGAGCTTTCGATCCTTTACCAAGTCTTGCAGAAATTACCAGGAAATATAAACTTTGGCTGCACGTTGATGGTGCTTGGGGTGGCCCTGTTTTATTTAGTGAAAAATACAAGTATTTGTTGGCAGGCAGCGACTTAGTTGATTCTTTTACCTGGGATGGTCATAAATTAATGGGAGTTCCTTTAATTTGCTCGGCTATTTTAGTAAAAGAAAAAGGAATATTGTCAGAAACTTGTTCCGGAGGAGGGACAGATTATTTATTCCATAATGATGAGAATGAATCCTATAATTTAGGTCAGATGTCGTTACAATGTGGTCGAAAAGTAGATGCCCTTAAATTATGGATGTCTTGGAAACATTATGGTAAAAATGGTTATGCAAAGCAGATCGAAAAATTATTGGAATTAGCGAATGATGCAGCAGAGTATATTCGCCATTGTGAGGATTTAGAATTAATTGCTGAACCCAAATTCTTGAATATTTGTTTCCGTTATATCCCCAAAGATAAACAGCTTGATGATACAGCTTTAGACCAGCTTAATCTAGACATACGCAACCAATTATTTCATTCTGGAATAAGTTTTGTTAACTATGCTCATTATCAAGGTAAGATAATTATTCGCTTAATTATCGCTAATGCTGAACTGCAAAAAGCCGATCTAGAAAAGTTTTTCCAGAATTTAGTGGATGCTGGAAAAAAACATGTAAAGCTAATGAAATATAGGAAAAAGAATGAAAGATAGTAAAGAATTTTACGAAGGGATGGGATTGAAATTTCTCGAACCTCAAAATCAGACGGAAGGGATTAGGGAATATATGGAGTTAGAAGAAGAATTTATATTGAAAACCTTTAATGGGATTAATACTGTTCTGGATGTAGGATGTGGTGAGGGACGTTATCTTCGTAAGCTTGCACCTATTGTAGGAAAGATAACAGGAATTGACTTTTCAGAACAGCTTGTAGGTTTAGCTAAAAAATCAACTTCAAATGTGAATAATGTCACAATTATATTCGGAAGTGCAGAACATTTACCCACTCTGGTTGAAGAAACTTTTACTTACGGTTTACTAGCATGGAATACAATTGGAAACATTCCTCAAACACTTCATCAATGTATATTGGATAACCTCGCAAAAGTAGTAGAGAAAAAGATATTTATCTCTACTTATCAATGTAGTTCAGCAGTAATGGATGAGCGGTTACGCTATTACGATAAAACGAATTTTAAGGTAGAAAGTATTGATGGCAACCAAGTGATTTTAGAAGGGGGATTGCATTGTGCGAATGCTTATCCTCTCAGCTATTTTCAGACATTACTTGAATCTTCAGGATTTTCTATGGAAACTCATGACTTGGGGTTTGTGGGTGTGATGATTGAAGGAACTAAAAAATAAGGACAGAGAAAATCTAGTCAAAGAAATTCCTTCCATAACTACTGTTATTCTACTATTGGTGACATTGATTTTTGTTTAGTTTACCATGCAATCTTTATCCACTCTTGTAGTCCATCAACTCAAACCTTTTGGGGTGAAGCTAACCAACGTCAATCTGGATTCTGCAGAACAACGCGATCGCATCCGGCAACTCCTCTGGGAGAATGGGGTGCTAATTATCCCAGCCGACGGAGCAATAACTGAAGCTGAACCCATCAACACTGATGCCAGTCTACTGAAGCTGGCAGGGCTTTTTGGGAAAGTTGAGAACTACCACCCCGTCAATGAAAGCAAAGACGCTGCAGCTAAGGTGCAGGTTCTAGAAACTATGGGTGATACTGGAATTCCGGCTGATTCCTTGCTGTTTCAGTCAGATATGAGTTGGCGAGTCAACCCATCCCCTGTCAGTATACTCTGTGGGAGCATAGTACCTCCCACTGGTGGTAACACCTGTTTCCAGAATGCGAATCAAATGTACCACAATCTGTCACCGGAACTCAGGGAGCAGTTACAGGATCTGTGTGCTATCCACTCTCTTGAGGAAGGTTATCCGCAGGTAAACCAACTCGATGAGGTGCTTGATGACATAAATTGCATTCATCCGGCTATAATCAAGCATCCTCAAACAGGTGTTCCACTTCTCTATATCAACCCGAAATTCACTGTAGGGCTGATGGGAATGTCTGAACAGGAGAGTAGTGCACTGTTGAACCGCGTCTTTGAGGAAGCCAACCGTTCAGACCAAATTTTGTCTCATTCCTGGACTACTGGTGATGTGGTTGTGTGGGACAATTTTGCCGTGCAACATCTAGCTATGGCAGACTACCAGGGCTTGCGTCGAATGCACCGGGTGGTTGCCCAGGATACCTACCTGCGGACAGAAAGATACGTCGGCGATCGCACAAAGGTACAAGAAGCGATGCAAAATATCGAGTATTACCTGAAGCGAGATGACAATTGTGATGGCTACGAAGAGTGGGCGGTGCGCTACGAACATGACATCAATCAGGCGGGCTACAACATCCCACGCACGGCGACGGAGATTTTAGCACAGCATCTGGGTGGGCGCAGTAATGGGGAAATGCCACGAATCCTTGATATTGCTGCTGGCACAGGGAAAAACGCCTTGCACCTGATGCAGAATCATGGTATGACTAACGTCGAAGGAATGGATATCTCTGCTGGGATGCTGTTTGAGGCCCGTCGCCGACAACTTTACCGGGCGTATCACATAGAAGACGCAAATCAACCTTTACCGATGCCCTCTTGCCAGTACGATGCGGTGCTATGTATAGGAGGGCTTGCGGCGAGTCAAATTCGAGCAAAACCTGCACTTTCTGAGTTCGTGCGAGTCACTAAGGAAGGGGGATTTGTGGTTTTTTCGATGCGCGAAGCTGATAGTGAATATCTCAACGAGGTGCGCCGAATGGTGGCTGCAGGGGTTGCCGAGGTGGCACAAGAGTACTCCTTCGTTGGAATTGAAGCCAATGAGGAGGTTCGTCACTGCATCTTCGTTCTAAAAGCTCTTAGTTAAAACCTTGGTAAGTTTCGGATATTTCCGGAATTTACCAGCTAAAATGCAGACGAGCGGATTAATTTTCTAGGTTGATTAAGTGATGATAGTTACAGCTTTTGCTAGAAATTACTAGTTATATCAAGTTGGGCTAATTTGCCGGACATCATATCAGTTATCAAGTACCCACAGTATAAATAGAGGGGCTTAAAAATAGGGAAAAAATTTTTTCTTTCCACGGCTGACTACCGGGGGCTTGTATCCTGTTTATTTTTTGGTCAAGTTGTAGGGATTGACACTGATGCCCCACGGATTGCGATTGCCGCAGCAAGGCTGTTCATCCGTAGGATGCGGCTTACGGGTAGGGCATGGCGTAGCGCATGTGTGAGCGGCTTATCCCAAGGGAGTGGTTGCCGCAACTTGGACAACGTAAGGTTCGAGGTAGGCTCTGTCACCAAGCTTCATGCCGGAGGATGATTCCTTCGATGTGGTACTGCTAACCCAGATTCTCCACAATTTGGGAGGGAATGACATGCATTCGTCGGACATCCTCCGTCAGCAATGTGAGCAGACGCTACTGGAGCACGAGCCGTTACTACAGCCTGGGCTTTGGCATAGTGCCACTTCAACTTCCAAAATCGGCTTGGGAGCGCTTGGATGCGGTTTAGTCCCTGACGGAGGATTCGTGGTTTGCATCTGTGATGCAGCAACTGGGGTTCGTGATAATTGGTAACGCCAACCCATCGTAATCTCAGTGGATCCAGGCAGAAGATGAACAGATGGTGAGCCGTAACTTAGATCCAGGGTGGCGATGGACAGATGTGGCCTTTGACTTGCTGACACCCGCCGAGTTGAGCCAGTTTCTGGCGCACTAGCAGGGACTTGAAAGATAGCGGCCCGTGCAGGGCGTGTTTCCCATGGGGAAGCATAATTATCATCAAGCTTAAGATCGTGCTAATCTGTCTGCTACCAAATCAGCCTCGATCTCTTGGGGTGTAAACACTAAATGCGGTTTGAGGTAGTTGAAAGTATAATCTTGGCACATACGTTTATAGCCTCCACTAGTAATATTGAGTAAAACGTATTCCTTCTTACCTATCCCTCCAGTCTCAACCGCTTGAATTAAAGCACCAGTCGCCACACCGGCAGCAGGACAAATATCTATTCCTTCCAATTCCTCAAATAAAACTCTGGCTTTCTCTGATTCCTTATTAGTCACACCATACATTTCTCCATGAGTATCAACTAATGCTTCATAAACTCCTCCTGCAAGAGAGTAAGCAGGGTTTCGGTTGGTAAGTACCTTAGCACAAGCCTTATTAATGCGTTCTTTTGCTTCAATTTCACTCAGAGAGGTAATTTCTCTACTACCAGCTTTCCAAGCATCAGTAATGGGTGTAAAAGGTATATTTTGAGCTAGGTTAAGCTTCATTTTTTTGCTTCCAAATCGCCCATCTTCTAAAAACCTAAGATTTGCTTCGTAAGCTGAAATACCCCCTGTACCAGAACCGACTGCTTGGAAGTAGCGATCGGGAATTTCTCCGATTGTCACCACAGCATTTACAACTGGGAGTCCCATTCCATCCCGTCTTGCCACATTTGCTGCTCCTCCTTCAGGGAAGAAACCGTCTAACTGACTGATGATTTTTGCCAGGCGAATAGCATCAAAGTAGTCGCCATTTCCACTGACAACAATCAGACGAACACAAGGATCGAAACTAAGATGGGACCACATAGCAGATAAACTTGTCTCTGGAATCACCAAATATAAGGGGATTTGGTGCTGGGAGCAAATATTAGCAAAGGCTCTACCGGTATTTCCTGCTGAAGCAACTACAAGGGTTTTTTGATTATTTTTTGGTGTTCTAGCAAGAACAGAGAAAGCTTCTAATTCTTTAAAGGAACAAGTAAAAATACGGGCATCCCGTTCAGGCCAGTAACCATTGAAACTGATAAAAAGATTATCTAATCCCAAATGTTGAGCAAGATTTTTGCTTTGATAGGTGATAGGTTTACCTTCTGCATGTAAGTATCGCTCAACAGGTAGCCAATCAATAAATCGGAATAAACCCGGAAGATTCTCTTTTACTTCTAGCTTTTTGTGGCTATAGACAGCACGTAGAAGGGATGGCTCATGCTCCTCATCACAATATAGGCGGAAAGGGTCTGGTGTATATTCTTTTCCACACAAAGTGCAACGAAGGATATATTTGAGTTGACTATTCATGCTGATAACTGATTAGCTATGGCGTTAGTTTACCATGTATAGTGCTAATGTTTAGTACGTCTCGATATTAATCAGATTTATTCATTGCAAGATTTAGCCTAACAAGTTTTGGCGTTGCTGAATTTTAAGCTATTAATTATATTTTTTCCTACTGTGGATTTTTCGTTGCCCAATACCCTATTTTTTATAAATTAAAAATACCGAACCAATTGGGCCAAAATTTTCTACATAAGTTTTACCATCATAAAATAATCCGGGAGATTCGCCTCCATCAAATAATATTCCTTCTTGAAGTTTACCTAAACAGTTATTCCGAGCAATACCTTCTAAAACATCATCAAACATATCAGGTAAAAGTTCACGATTAACTTCAGTTATTTTAATATCAGAATTTGAAGAGGCATCATTTACTAATAAAATCACATAACCTTTATCGGTAATAGCTGCCATGGAACGATTAATAGCTCTTTTACAAGCAAATTCTCCTAAAGCTTCACAAATATCCTTAAATTTACCGTTACGATAAAATCTACCGTTGCCTCCGACTATGTTGTAATTCAGAATATCGCGATTTCTTTTACCTATTCCAATAGTTGCTTGACGCACAGAAGGTTTTCCTCCAGATACGCCAAAAGAAGAACGTTTATTTTGAAAATATCCCGAATATTCAATTCCTCGTGAAATATTCAAACCTTGGGGTTTATCTTCTGTATCAATATAATCGGCATTAATTGCGGCTATAGGCTTTTTCCCATTTAATAAAGCGTTGTCTTCGCCGATCATTTTCCCAAAGGATTTGGCAACATATTCTTTACGTATTTTACCGCTCTCATCTTTCGCGTAAATCTCGTGAGCTATACCTAGATTTACTTTAAAATCTAATTCTTCCGATTTAGGATTAAAAATAATTACATGATTAATTCCTTTCTCATATTTTTCACCTTGATTATTTGTTTTAAAAAACTCTATACTAAAATTTTTATTTTCTCCCGGACAATTACTTGACGAATTAATGATAGATGGCTTTTGAGTTAAATTTTGCTCACTTTCATTACTTTGCTTAAAAGAAATAAAAAAGAATACACCGATACCAATTATTATTATTCCGAGAAAACTTTTGTTCAACATACCTATACAATTAACCAATAAGTAATCAATAAAAAGTAAGAAGTAAGAAGTAAGAAGTAAGAAGTAATTAGTATTGATGTAAGGTAGATGTTCACCGCCATTCTTAAGTCTTGCTTATATCGTAAGTAATTAGCCGAACTTGATATAATACACTCAGGATTCCCATTAAAAATCTTTTATTATAAAAAACTTTTAACTCAAACATATAGGTAGAATTCCCCACCATCATCGGAGGTTTTTATTTGGTTGGGCATTATATCCTATCCTAATTCCAGACTTCTTCCAACTTCCCCTCTTCCCTCTTCCTTATTTTAATTTTTGGTCAAATTAATCAACCCAAAATTATGTGTGATTCTATTATATTTTTGACTTTTTGATTAAAAAATAGCTAATTTATACTTAAAATACAAGAAACCATAAAATAAACCGATCAATAATATCATGTCCGGTTAAACAGTTATCATATTTGTGGGGGTGAATGAGTAACGAGTAACGAGTAATGAGTATTCGTGATAAGTAGAATACGCGCCATCTTTTCAATCGGGTTATATAGTAACTAATTAGCGGGACTTGATATAAATCGATTAACCCGGTTTTTAATAATATGCCAACAAAAACTCCCCATAAAAATATTTTTACAGGGAGATAAATTATATTAATTCGAGTTAATCCAAAATTCGACTACTATCGAATCTCATTCTAAGCAAACCATTCTAAAACAGCTTCATCCTTAGTATTGGTATTGCGTGATGGAGTTTCACGGTTAAACTTCATTTGAATCGAGCGGGTTTGCTCGCCGTCAACTGCTACTGCTTTAATTGGATAATCAATCAAACCATCTTGGAAGGACATTTGGAAGCGGAATGTACCATCAGGATTCAATTTGATTTCGCGATCGCCAATTGTTACGGTAGCATCTGGCTCAGTAGCACCATAAACAATCAATTCAGCATCAGCAATTAACCAGAATTTGCGGGGGCGTACCGGAGGTGCCGATGCAGAAAAACCAACACCAGACATATTCACACCGGATGCTGTAGGAAGCGCCCACATACCTACACCTGATGGGAAAATGTAGGAACTAATCGATTGAGATGGAGCCATGGAACCAGCTACGTGTTGCATGGAACCAAACATCGAACCCGCTACCCGCATTGCTTCTGCGGATTCAGCCATACCAAAGATTTGTTCGTAAATTGCATTACCGTTACTATCTATAGCAACTGGCGCTTTCTTCGCAGGTGGTACTAATTCGTACTTAGTCTTACCACGTAAATCTTCTTCAAAGTCAACTGTGATAAAGATATCTTCAATCCAGTCAGAAGGATATACGGGAGGAATATGTACTTTAGCACTACGTGCCAATACCAACCAACGACCATCTGCACAACGATAACCAATATCTATTACATAATCGCGATCGCTAACTGGAATCGGTAGGTACCATTCCCGTGCAAGTTCATCACAAGGATACTCTTGCAGACTATGAGCACTTTGATTATCAAAATTGATGTCGGTAACATCATAAATTCTCAGTGCCAACTGTTGTCCGCCCTGTCTGCGTAAATCCTCTTTATGCTCGTTGGAAACATCCCAATAAGCATAAGCCCATTGTGGATCGCGAGGCATTAACACAATACGACTCTCACCATAACCATCAGGTAAATCTGCAAGTCCTTCATCAACAGAAGCAAGAGCGCCCCCTGTTCTATCTTGTTGTCCTAACTCGAATTTAGCTGCTTCCACTGTTTCCTGTGCCTCCAATGAACGAGATTCTTGTCTAGATATTTTCTTAGTCTCTGCTTCTTGAACCGCTGCAAGTAATTGCGATTTCCGCATTCGACTATAGCGAGAGATGCTATACTCGCTGGCAACTTTACGTAGTTGCCGCAATGTCATTTCTTCTAATGGTGGGCGTTCTTTTGCCATCTATAAAGACCTCCTAAAGTTTAAATTAGAAATTTATTTTGATTAAGGAGAGGTCGGTCTAATTACATCTACCCCAATTATTTGTCTACCAATTCGCTAAATTTATGTCAATTTTTCAAGGTCGTAATATGTTTTTTTTTAATTTGGACAAATCACCATATTAAAATAGGGTTCAAGGTTAAATTGTTTTCCCAACTGAAAAATTCTATTTCAACCCTTCCCTTCTATTTTTCTATTTTTACAACTTTTACAATGGCAGTAAAAGTTTTTCTAATGTCAGTTATAAGCATTTATAACGACAGAAGAATTACTTGTTATGTAAATATTAACTGCCATTCCTTGGTTGGGATCAAGGGGGTTAAGTGGACTTTTTTTTCCTAACTACGAATTTATAGGCTATTTCGGGATCCAAATGTCATCGTTTTTTGATATTTGGGACTCAAATGGCTCGTTCAAGCCTTTGTTGATACTTTTTTTGTCATGATTTAATAACAAATGAGTATTATTGCTCAGGTAATAGTACTTGCTTAAGCCCCTTTTTTTAAAGATGGATTATTCAAAGCTTGATAAAAAATTGGTATTTTAATCAATGAGACAGCGCCCCTGTCTTAAAATTAATTATCTGAAACCGTTTTGCAAGACAGCATGACAGCAAGACTGCCTACCCGCACAAATAATTATGCAGGAGCGAGCTGCGCCTTCCAAAAATCAAACTTGATTCCTATATATCATCTCTACCACTTTAGAGATTAAGCAACTTTATTTCAGAAAATATCACCTTGGAACGTGGATAATTCCTAATTATTTTAAAACGCTTAAGATGAAAAAAATGACCCTTAAAACCATTAGCATCTGCTTACTATTTCTTCTCCTTGCCTGCACTCGTACTCCTGGTAAAAATCAATCAATATCGCTGCAATTACAAACCCCTTCCAAACAATCTTTAAAACAGGTATCAACAAAGAATAAATGGACACCCAAAATGGAAGCTGAGTTTCAACAACGTGCAAAAAAAGTAATTGCACAACTAGCTGGGAAGAAATATGGAACCACAGCCTTTGAGAGTGAAAAACGTTCTTATCCTAAAGCAATGATTGATTTTCTTGGAGGAAACCGCGAAAAATCAATTGCTTTTCTACAAGCAGAAGATGCAGACGCTAAAAGTCATGCCCACACTTTAGGAATTGATTTCTATTCCAGTTTTACTCTTAAAGGACAAGTTCGCAAATATTTCTATTTTGGTAAATATCTCGATCCAGCCTATCGGAAGCGAATGAAACAAGCGATGAAACTTCTCACAGAAGAAGATCCCTTAAAACGTCGTTTTCCTAACCGTCGTCAATTTTGGGCAAGATCAACCGATAATTGTGATACTTGGGTAGATTGTCGCAACACCGATAATTTAAAAGCAATGCGGAATGTTGCTGTATATTTATTTGCTGAAGAAACCGAAAACGAAGCAACGCGAAAGATTTATAAACAACGCATCCGGCGAAATATCAGCACTTTGTATCAAATAGGACAAGGTGAATGGGATTCGGAAAATTACCTCGGACATACTATTACTGCCTATCTGAATCTTTATGATTTTGCCAAAGATAAAGAAGTCAAATCTATAGCAAAAGCTGGATTAGATTGGCTCTTTGCTTCCGGTGCCTTGAAATATTGGCGGGGTGGATTTGGTGGCCCAAGTAAGCGCGACTACGACAAAGGTAATTGTGTTTGGTGTTCTTTGGCTAGCCATGAATTAGGATTCTATTTTAACGATTCACCGATTGACGATCCTAAACCTTCTCCAGATTTAGTTCACATAATTACCAGTAGCTATCGCCCTGATCCGGCGATTATCGCTTTAGCAAAAAAGCAGTTTTCTAAACCAGTAGAATTGCTTAATTCTAAACCAACTTATGAAAATTGGAAACCAGGTAACGATATTGCACCGCAATTTCATGAAACATTGTATTTCGGTAATACCTTCCAACTGGGTACTTTAGCTAAAGCTTCTGGTGGTGACTGGAATGGTTTTAAGATGATGGCATTTAATTCCCAACGCGGTGTTGATTATTTTATTGCGGCGACAGGTACTAATCCACATAAAATATCTACATCCAGCGTCGGTGGTGACAACATCGCACAATATCGCAACTTGGTAATCTTCCTCAACGATAAGCAGGAAGTGCCTTTTCAATTCTTTTTACCAAAGTCAGCAAAGATAGAAACTAAAAATAACGTCACCTTTATTCGCTACGAAAAAACATGGTTGGCGCTAACGCCGATAAATCTGAATATTGAAGGAATTAACGCTACAAAAACTTCCAAAATTAGTAAAAGATATCCCAAAGACCAAATTTTAACTGCAACTGGTACGGGAAATAGTTACAGTGGATTTGCTTTAGAAATAGGCGAAAAGCAAAACCAGGTAAATTTTCAGCAGTTTCAGAGTTCGGTACTTGCTAATTCCCGTTTAGATATCAATCAAATCGATAATGGTGTAGTTGAATATCAAGGTATTGTAGGGAAAGTGAAATTACAACATCAACCTTTAGACTTACCAAAGGTTTGGCGAAATGGTAATTTACATGATTGGAAAAATCACTTCAGCCTTTACCAAAATGCCGAAGCACAAAAGACACCTATTTACCAAGGTTGGAAAGAAGGTAAATTAGAAATACAAGCAGGTGGTTACAAATTTATGAGTAATATTAACTAGCATTCTGTGGGGGTGAATGAGTAACAAGTAACGAGTAAGGAGTAAGGAGTAACGAGTAATGAGTAA
>DESS01000400.1 GCA_002361335.1 Richelia sp. UBA3308 | reverse complement strand
CTGGAAGCATAAGCAAGTAATTCAGGGGCTGAAACCCTTATTCTTACGTTAATTGATTGTCAACAAATTCTAACAATGGAAGCATAACTTGTCCCAAGACGCAAATTGGAAGCATAAAGCTATGCGTGAGTTCTGAAATTTTTGAAGGTTTAGTAGTGCCTAAAATTTTGAAGTAAAAGTATTAGAAAAGAGATGTTTCAAGGGTTCCAAGCTAAAGACCTGAAAATCTACTAACCATTATTTACCCAGTTCTATAATAGCAAACTAGTGGTTAATGTAGTTAAAGGTTAAGAATAGATTATCAAGAATATTAGGTAGCAAATTTAATAAAAATTAAAGCATAAATTATAACTAAGAATTAGGGTAATAACCGAAGTATTCTGTTGTCTAAATTAAGATTTTTTGGGAATTTAAGATACTTCAATCAAAAAATCAGGAATTAATAGTGTAATCATATCTTGAATAGCCAAAAATGAAGCGGATACTTTAATATACTATCAAATAAGAAAAAGTCAATGATTTTCGCTGGAGCATATGTTACCAGTATTTTTAGTTAAATGAAGAAGAATTTTAGCAATAAGGTTAAATTTAAATAACTTAAATAACCGCCGAGCAATTATAGATATATACAAGAGAATATAGGGAATCAAACTCGATTCATGTTTGTGTTGTTTATGAATGGGGTACAACCATGATGACACTTCTTGAATTCAACCAATGGTGCGTCAATCAAAATCTTTCAGATAAAGCTCGGCAAGAAATTGAAAAAATTCGCAACACACAGCCATCTCGTAGAGTGGGAAATCGATATAAAAACGTTTCAGGACGTTATCCAAGCCGAAAGATGGGTGTAACAATCCAATTTGAATCTCACAAGGTGGAGCTTCCTTTTATCTATCAGTTGGAACATTCTGAAGATGTTTTAGAATATTACGACCAACCACCTCCTTTTAAAATTAAATATACTTCAGCTTCCGGGCGTAATTTAGGTGTAGTAATTACTCCAGATTTTTTTATTATTAGGTCATCGGGTGCAGGTTGGGTTGAATGTAAAACAGAAAGAGAACTAGAAAAGTTAGCACAAAAAAGTCCCCACCGCTATCAAATTGGTAGTAATTATAATTGGCAATCACCACCAGGGCTTGATTATGCTCAACAATTCGGTTTTGATTTTCAGATTTGGTCTAACGCAAAAATTAATTGGACATTACAACGCAATTTAGAATTTTTAGAGGATTATTACAAAAGCGATTCAGATTTATTCTCTGACGATAAATACAACATAATTGCATCATTAGTAGAAGCAAATCCAGGAATAACTATTGCTAGATTATTAGATTATAAAGGAGTAGATGCGGATGATATTTATAGTTTAATAGCCATAGAAAAAATATATGTAGACTTAACAGCATATCTTTTAGTAGAAGCCTCAAAATGTCAGATATTTAAATCTCGTGTGGTCGAGAATGCGTTGAAGGCAATTATTAACTCGGAAAATTCAGACCCTCTTATTAACTATAGTGTTGAATTAATTCCAGGTACATCAGTATTTTATGATGGAATTTGTTTAAATATTATTTTAGTTGGTCAAGATTATTTGTTACTTAGTGCTAAAGAATTTGAGACAATTGAATTGAAGATATCTAAGTTCTTTAGTTTAGTTAATTCCGGAAAAATAAAGGTAAACCCAATTAAAAACCAATCGCTTATTCATGAACAAGCGATGGAAATATTGAAACAGGCTTCCACGTCTATATTTAATTAATGCCAATCGCCGTTTCAGTCTATTAAAGCCTTATTTAGATGGGGAATCAGTTAAAAATAATGTACCAAAAGGACGAACATTAAGACGTTGGCTTCAAAATTATAATCAAGCACTACAGAAGTATGGTTATGGTTATATTGGTTTAATATCTTTAAATAACCGAAAAGGCAATCGTAATCGAAAATTACCTCAAAATGTCATAGAGCTTTTATCAAAATTTATTACCGAAGAATACGAAAGTAAAAAGCAAAAAACAAAACAATCTGTTTACGCTTCATTTGTTCGCAGTTGTTCTAAATCTGGGATTCCTGAAGACCAAATTCCTAGCTATAAAACCTTTATAGACGAGATTAAAAAACGCCCAAAGCATACAGAAGTAAAAAAACGCTCAGGTCATCGTGCAGCCTATGAGGCGGAAGCATTTTACTGGGAATTAGAATTATCTACACCCCGACATGGTGATTTCCCATTCCACATTGCTCATATTGACCATACAGAGTTGGATATTGAACTGAGATGTTCTAAAACAGGTAAAGTTTTAGGAAGACCTTGGCTAACTTTATTAGTAGATGCATTTACAAGAAAAATTTTAGCTATTTATATCAGTTATGACCCTCCATCTTATCGTTCTTGTATGATGGTCTTAAGAATTTGTGTTCAACGTCATTCAAGATTACCCCAAATAATTATCACTGATAATGGAAAGGAATTTTATAGCACTTACTTTGAAACATTATTAGCTATTTTTGAATGTACTTTGAAAAGGCGACCGCCAGCGAAACCTAGATTTAGTAGTGTCTGTGAAAGATTATTTGGAACAACAAATACTCAGTTTTTATATAATTTAGCGGGGAATACCCAAATAACCAAAAAAGTCAGATTAATGACAAAATCTGTTAATCCTAAAAATCTTTCAGTTTGGACTTTAGGATTGCTGTATATGTATATAACAGAGTGGGCTTATGACATTTATGACACAACTGAGCATCCAGAACTACTTGGACTTAGCCCTCGCGAAGTTTTTACAACAGGAATTAACCAATTCGGTAGCCGTAACAGTCGTCTAATTCCTTATGATGATAATTTTCGTATTCTAACTTTACCCACAACAAAAAAAGGTAAAGCTTTAGTTCAACCAGGTAAAGGAATAAAAATAGATAATAAATACTATTGGAATCAAACATTTCGTGACCCAAACATCTCAAGAACCCAGGTTAATGTTAGATACGACCCATTTAATGCTGGAGTTGCATATGCTTATGTTCAAGGAATTTGGGTCGAATGAAAAGCGCGAATATTATCCTTTATTTAGAGGACGTTCTGAGAAAGAAATACAGTTAGCTACTGCTGAGTTGAAGAAACAAATGCAGAATCATGCGAGTTCTTATAAAATTCGCTGTAAACAATTAGCTGAATTTATGGCTAGTACTGAAGCAGAAGAAGCTTTACTTACACAACGTTTAAAAGATTCACAAAATAAAGAAATTTTTCAAATATTGGATGGTGATTTACCGAATATTAGCCCTTACAGCAATTCAGAAGATATTGAATTATCCAATCATAATATCAAGCAAAATAATAATTCAACAATAGAAGAGAAAGAATCTATCAATGAAGATAAACTACAGGTTTTTAACAAGTATTAGGTATTAAGATATGGAAAATAACCAACAATTTCCATCTAAATATCATACAGCATCAGCATCAGAAAAATTGGCTTATTATGACTCATATACAATGGCACATCCCTATATGGATATGGCTTTTGAAACTCTCAAGCCAATTATAAATGATTGCGGAGACTCACGGATTATTTTTATTGTTGGTCCAACAGGGGTAGGTAAAACTAAATTACGTCTATTAATAGAAAAGTGGATAATTGAATCATCTTTACCAATATTTACGACTAACTTTGGTTATATTCCTGTTGCTAGTATTGAAGCACGTTTATTTTCTGGAGGATTATTTAATTTCAAAGACCATCTTAAACGTTGTTTACATTCACTCGCAGAAGCACCAGAGCTAATTGAACATAAAATAAATTATGGGACTTCTGGTGTGTATCATAAACCTGATGGTCAATTAATTATTAAACCATCAATTTTAGAAACTGAACTGGGATGGGCAGTCTTAACAAGCTTTAAAACAAAGAAAACCTAAAATTTTTTTCATTGATGAAGCACATCATTTACTAGCTGTAACTAGCGGAAGAAAACTAACAGATGTGCCTGAAGCAATTAAATCATTAGCCAATATTACTCAAGTTTTGCATGGATTAATTGGCACATATGATTTGCTAACTCTTCATGATATAGGAGACCAATTAAGCCGTCGTAGCATTTACGTTCACTTACCTCGTTATAATGCTGAATTTCAGGAAGATAGAGAAATTTGGCATTCAGTAATTTGGAATTTTCAGTGTCAAATACCAACTTCAGAACCACCAGATTTTTTATCACATTGGGAGTATTTATATTCACGTAGTTTAGGATGTGTTGGAATATTAAAAAATTGGTCAAGAAATGCTCTGGGAGAAGCATTAAATGAAAATGCTTCTACTGTTACACTTAAGCATTTAGAAAAAAGGGCTTTATCAGTTGGTCAATGTCGTAATATTCTCAAACATATTAAACTTGGAGTTGCTAGATATGCAGAAATTGAGGGAAAAATAGAAGAGCTATATCAAGATTTAGGTTTACGTAGCCCACCTATATCTAGACAGAATTCTCGTTTAAAATCTGAAACCAAATCTCAACAGATTGAACCAAAAAAACGAAAAAAGTCAGTTGGAATTCGTAAACCAAGACGAGATTCAATTGGGAGAGAAAATGCAGTTTGAGAATTTAACTTTATATCCAAATTATGATTTGTATACTCTGGATATTATAGAACGTAGTACTTTATATTCTTTAGAACCAATCAATGTTGGGACTATTGAATGTGAAAGTTTAATCAGTTATCTTATTCGTTTGGCTGAGGTTCATTGCGTTACTCCGGATAAATTAATCAAGCATAAAATCTATCCACTTTTTTGGAGTCAAGAAGATTTATCGACGAATTCTAGAGGGATTATTGGTAGAACTTTTACAAATCGTTCCCATATTAAGTCACTAAATTTTAGCGGTTGGTATACATCTAAATTAGTTGAATCTCTAGAAAATCTTACAAAACGTAGTGATTTAACTTGTCTAACTATGATGTATTGGCACGAATTAATAACTTATGTTTATTTACTTCGTGACTCTAAAGCTTGGTGTCCATTATGTTATGGCTATTGGCATCAAAAGAAACTGCCTATATACGAACCATTGATTTGGTCTTTTAAACCAGTTGCCCTATGTTCCCAACATCATTATCCTTTGATTACACAATGCCCTCAATGTAATCATAAATTATCTATCATAGCTCCTAATTCACGAATCGGATATTGCAATTATTGTGGAGAATGGTTAGGAGATGTGGATAAATATCAATTCAAATCACATACTTCATATCACTCAGAAATTAAATTACAATCAGAGCTAATCAAGGTTCTTGGTTCACTCATTGCTTTTAACAGTAAAGTATATGAGGATGAAAATAGAAGATTTTACAGACAAATTATTACTTATTTTCAACTTAAAGAATTTTATTGCTTAGAATTATCAAATTCTCAGATTCCTAAAAAACTAATACATGAATCTATGAGCCATATCAAACATACTATTGATGATTTCTGGAAGCTATCATCTAGAATCACATCCCCCCATTAGAGATATAATCCTGATATTGGAGATAAATTATTTTTTTGATTTACAAAATCGTTTTTTTTGGAACCATAATTTGTCCGATGGCTGATTGGAAGCATAAGTTGTCCAAAGCTGCCAAGTTATGCTTCCAGTGACACGTATTTTGAAACCTGCAAGATTTCAAAGTCCATTAGTTGTTAACTTATATGATGTCCGGCAAATTACCCATAATATGTCCGAAGCGAGGGTCACTACGTGAAACGTTCACCTTTATGTGTTCCCGTAGGGTAGGGTAGCAATCACAACACTTTGGGATTGCTTCACGCCCTTCGCAATGACGGTTGTTTAACCGAACATCATATCAGCTATTTAGTGTAGGAGGAAAACAAAAAGGTTTGCAAGATTCGCGGGATAGTTTTCTAATATTTATTAATGCAGTAAAAAAGCTGAAACAATTACCCCTAAAAAACACATGACCTCAGAAAAACCAATCAACGTATGGCAATATAAACCTTGGTGGTGTCAACCTTGGTCTATTTTACTCACGGGAATAACTGTAATTAGTGGAAGCTGGTTATTATTTCACAAAGTTTGGTTAACTATTTTAGTATCCATTCCTCTACTAACTTGGATGGCTTTTTTTCTATTGATATACCCTAAACTATTTATGCAAAGTGTAATGAGTGAAATGGGGAATGGAGAATAGTAGAGGAGATGGAGAGATGGGGAGATAGGGAGAAATTAAAAATACTAAGTCATTATCTTAACTCCTCACTCCCGCCCTCCTCACTCCTAACTTTATTTACCGTTTATTTTCTACAGAGCGATAAGCAAAACGCATGGATTGCAACATTCTTTCTCGCTTTTTACGAGCAATTGCTTGCAAATCGATGGTTTTATCGGTTTCATCAACAATCTCACCAGTTATCACTTCTAATACATCTTCTAAAGTAATAACACCAGAAACATTACCATATTCATCTACTACTACAGCCAAATGTTCCCGTGCTTCTAAGAAGTTTCTCATTAATCGATCGGCGCGAATTGTTTCCGGTACAAATCTAACTTTTCGCGTTAATGTGCCAATTTTTTGACTTTTCCTTCCTTCCACCATTGCTGTGAGTAAATTCTGCTTTAATGCCACACCAATTACTTCATCAATAGTCTCGTTAATTACAATTATTCTTGTATGCTGTGAAGCGATAATATCTGTTTTGGCTTCAGCAAGAGTCAAGTTACCACGTAAATATGTCAAGATTGTTCGGGGTGTCATTAAGTCTGCTGCTGTCAGTTCATTTAACTGAAACACCCGTTGAATCATCTGCGCTTCATCCCGTTCAATTATTCCTTCTTGGTGAGCAATATCCGCCAATAACATAATTTCTGCTTTATTCGTTGTTGGCTGCTTTTTACCTCTAGTAAAAGGTGCTGTAATATTTTCTAACACCCATACTAAAGGTGTAAATATAAAAGTTAATGCAGTAAGAGGAATAGCTATGAACAACGAAATTGGCTCTGCATAGCGTTCACCGACGGTTTTAGGGATAATTTCTGCACCAATGATAATCAGGAATGTCAAGACTCCTGAAAATACACCTAACCAAGTATCTCCCAGTACTTGCCTTGCAATACTACCCGTAATAATACTACCAACAATATTGAAAATATTATTGATGACTACAATAGTGGCGATTGGTCGATTCATGTTTTCCCGAATCGCCAATAATGCTACTGCTGATGGATTCTTTGACTGCGCTAACTGTCTAACTTTCAGCGTCGAAACTGAGAATAAAGCCGCTTCAATTCCAGAACAGAGGGCTGAACCTGAAATAACAAAAATAACAACGATTAGGAGCTGTAACATCATATTTCCCAGCTATGGGAAGAATAGTTGAGGTTAATTGTGTTAAACGAAGTACTACAAGCGATGTTGTAGCTAATACAACCTCACCTATCTTAAACCCACGCAAGCAATAAATGCTTGTAAGAATACTACATGCCACTCTATAAGCAGTGGCAAGCATTTTAATTTACAACCTGGCTGCCGTGACTGCGTGGGTCTTCATTGCTACCAGTTGGAGCTACATTTGTAGAAAATTGGGAAACTCTACCGTTAGCTTGAGCATAAGGTAAAGGTGAATCTGCAATTAAGGCTTCTAGGTTACTATTCATTATTGTACGGGGTTGGTCGCCTATGGTTTCTGCTTTTACTTGGGCATTTTTATCTAAAAACACAAAATGTGGAATCCCATCCACCCGATATTGCAGCATTTCTGGTAGCCACTTGCTATTATCTACATTCAACATCACGAAATTTATTTCGGAGTCATATTCTGTTTCGAGTGTGGCAATATCCGGTGCCATCTTCTGGCACACAGTACACCAATTGGCGTAAAATTCTATTAAAGATGGTTTTCCATTACTCAAAGCAACTTCCAAGGGTGTGGAATCTTCATCTAGCTCAGCTAAAGAAACCGAGTTAGTTTTGCTTTGTAGTCCTAAAAATAAGGCTACCGACAAAACTACGGCTACCGTCACAATCAAAAAATTTCGGACGCGATCGCCGAATTTAGATTCTGGCTTTTCCTGGAAATTTACGGGTGAATCCGTACTCATAAGGAAGGTTTATAAAATCTTAACAAGTTCTTTTATATCAAGTTTAACCCTCTAATTCCATTTATTAGACCTGTTGCCAAAATAAAAACATTCTCAAATGGGGGATGGAAGGGGACAGGGATATGGGAGATGGGGAGACAAATTTACAAAGAAGGAAGAAGGCATAAGTATAATTACTCCCTTCCCGGCTTTATGATTACCTAAATGACATCCGTAGCGAGAGTTCGACTTTGGGTATTGCCTAAACTTGCTCTGTCCCCAGAAACAAGCGTGTCTTTAGGACTAAGAGTTTCAATTCACAATCTAAAATCTAAAATCCAAAATGAAAAAACGAGTTACCATTACTTTCCCCCAGCGTACAGTTCAAATGCCAATTACCTACCGACTGGCAAAGGATTTTAATGTTGCTGCAAATATTATCCGCGCTCAAGTAGCTCCCAATCAAATTGGTAAACTTGTGGTAGAATTATCTGGAGATATTGACCAGTTAGATGCAGCTATACAGTGGATGCGCGAGCATCATATCACTGTTTCCCTGAGTTTGGGAGAAATTATTATTGATGAACAAGCTTGCGTTCACTGTGGATTGTGTACTGGGGTTTGTCCTACACAAGCACTGACTCTCAATCCCCAAACTTTTAAATTAACCTTTACTCGTTCTCGCTGCATAGTTTGCCAACAGTGTATTCCTACTTGTCCCGTAGATGCGATTTCTACTAATTTGTAGTTGTTAGTTGTTAGTTGTTAGTTGTTAGTTGTTAGCTGTTAGTTATTAGTTGTTAGTTGTTAGTTATTAGTTGTTAGTTATTAGTTGTTATATCAAGTCCGGCTAATTACTTACTATATAATCCTATTGAAAAGATAGCGCTTATTATCTACTATTCATAAATACTTGTTACTTATTACTCATTACTCATTACTCATTACTCATTACTCATTACTTATTACTCATTACTTATTACTCGTTACTTATTACTCGTTACTCATTACTCATTACTCATTCTCAATTATTCCTAGAGATTGAGAAACCTGGTTTGTGTAACCTCATTTTTAATTTAGCCGTAAAACATCCGCAATTATACTAGTCTTTCCCTGTAACCTACTTTCAGATGGCGAATCATGAACCACTAATAGCGATCGCACTCCACAAATGCTTTCATACAAAAGTAATTCCCTCTGCACGATTCTTTCCTTTACCGTAAGGGATATCAAGCACAGGTTGAGGATATTTAAGCACGTTTTCGTCTAGATTCACACCACCCTGTAAGCGATATACTGTTACAGGAGCATCTAAATCCATTGTAGGATCAGCTAATATCAATAAATCTTGATTATCCCAACATAAATCCCGAATTCCTAAACCATTTAAATAAATAAAATGCTTTTTGTATTTCTCGCCATTTTTTCCCAAATATTTTAAATCAAGCAATCCTTGAGTATTAATTTCTTGCAACTCTATTTCTAAAATTATCGCCCAACCACGCAACACAGGGCCGCGCAAACCTAGAAAAATCCGGTTTTGATAAACTTCTATGCCTTCAATATCAAAACCATTATCTTTTCCCGGAATTTCTGCTTTCACAAAAAATCCTAAATGCGCGTCATTTGCTAAAGCTTCCATCAGCAGGTTTCCCTGGGATGTTACCTCAGCCCTTCGGGCACAAGTCGCGACGTAAAAAGTAAAAAGTAAAAAGTAA
>DESS01000213.1:7335-11821 GCA_002361335.1 Richelia sp. UBA3308 | reverse complement strand
TAAAAACGAATTTTTTCGTGGTGGCCGCACCGACACAAACCAAAATTGTGGGTTTTCTATAGACATTTTGTCTAAGGCTGGGCAATATTGTCCATGATTTATGCAGGGGAGGGAGGGAATAGCTTTTACTCTAATCACAAATAAGGCCATTCGGCCATTCTAACTATTCACTCCTCACAAAATCGGTAATAATGTGATTTAACATACATAATGGGTATTTGTAACAGTAAATTTGCTGTCTGAAAAATTTTTTATCGACAGCAAAACTATTGCTAATTTTTTGGGGGGCATTTATGAGAACTGATGTACCATTTCGCGTTCTTGCTTTAGATGGTGGTGGAGTGCGTGGGTTAGTTACAGCGATAATTTTAGAAAGCTTAGAAAAAAAGTTACAAAAATACGAGCAGCATAAGCCACTGACAGATTATTTTGATGTGATTGCTGGAACTTCTACAGGTAGTTTAATTGCTTGTGCCTTATCTAAAGGTTTGAATGCTAAGGAAATCAAAAATTTTTATATTCATAATTCTGTGAATATCTTTCCCCCGAGTAGAATATTTATCCACAGCATTTTAAACTTGATTCGCTTGGGTTCAAGTCAGCCTATTTATGGTGATGAAGGTTTAATAATGGTACTTAAATATATTTTTGGAAATCTGAAGTTTGGAGAATTAACAAAACCGACAATAATAACTAGTTACGACACTTATAACCGACAGGCTGTAGTATTTAAAAATACTAAAATAGCCCATGAAGATATTTTAGTATGGGAAATTTGTCGTGCTTCTTCAGCAGCACCAATAGGTTTTCCTGGTTACGAAATGAAACACAAAGCTTTTTTACAAGATTGGGAAAACAAAGGTTATTTAATACCTCCGAAAAGTGGTATTCCCTTAATAGATGGTGGGGTATTTGCCAACAACCCAGCTTTATGCGCGATCGCCGAACGTTTGCGATGGAATAAAAAATTACCAAATAACCCCAAATGGAAAGTGTTATTAGCAGAAAATGTGGATCAAAAGAATATTATAGTAGCCTCTTTCGGAACTGGACAACACGTCAAACAAATTGGTGCAAAACAGGTGAAACAATGGGGAGCATTAGAATGGTTGAGTCCCTATCAAGACTTACCCCTTTTAGATGTACTGTTTGATGGTGCTAGTGATGCAGTATGTTACATTGCCGAACAAATTATTGGTAACACTTATTTTAGATTCCAACCTAATTTTGAGAAAAACATACCTACTTTCAGCGCCAAAAAACAAAATATTGATGCAATGATCGAGTACACTGAACAATATTTAAGTCAACCAGAAGTTGATAACAAGTTGAATAAATTAGTAGAAATGCTCAATCCTTCTGTGCTTAATTTAAGAGAAACGGAATTAGGAGTTAGAACTTAGGAGTGCCCAATTCAGTAGTGAAGAGTGAGTAGTGAGTAATGAGTAGGGCAGAAATTCAAAATTTTGTCCCCTTCCTTGTCTCCCATATTTAGCTTTATGAATTATGAATTAAGTATTACAGCAAAAAGGTTCGCATATGTCTGAATCAAAAATCAGCTTCTTATAACGTCGTAGACAAAACCAAATATCATAAATAGATCGCCTTATGAAAATTTGGGCTACAACGCTATGGATCTCTTTTTTGGGAATATCCCCAGTCAAAGCCACTGAAGTAACGATGGCTTACAAACCACAAGACAATACTATTAAATCAATTTGCTTAATATCGAGCAAACCAATTATTGTTAAAAAAGCTGAATTTGGAGTATTAAGAACTGAAAAAAACGGTAAAGTTACTTTTATTCCAACTACTAAAGTACCTTTAGAAGAAGGAAAAGTATACGGATGGCGCATTCAACTTCAAGGTAACATCGGTGAATTAACATGGCAAGAAGTGTTAACTTTGCCAAAACCCCCTTTAACTTGGGGAACAGATAACGGTGAACATTTCTTTTTATCACCTGATGGTACAAAATCTGTGATCGAGCGTACCGATTTCGTTCAAAAAGGTATTGTTAGCAATTTTTGGACTATTTCTACCGGAGATCCCCCTGGCAAATATATACTAGAAGTATATGTAGGTAAACGTCTTATTGCTACTTTCAAGTTTGAGGTTGTTCGATCTCAAGGGTCAAAGTTACGCTTAAAGTAATAAAAAGGTACCATTCATATTCAACACCAAAAACCGCGTTTCTCAAGGATAAATTGAGCACCAACGGGATTATATTATCTACAGCTTACAGTAAATTCCATCTGTGGGGGAGGTACATTCCCACGGGCTATTCGCTACCTCAAGAATTTTAAAATATAGTACTGTACTCGATCAATCCCAAAACTGCTGTATTTACAATTTGGAGACCATAAAGTATAAAATGCTATAATTGATTAGTTTGTACATTTGAACTAAAATTCATGGCGAAAAGTTAATAAGGTTTTTTACTGTTTTATTGATTCGCTATTTGAGATAATAGTATAAGCGTGGTGTGGAAGGCCCTGTTATTGCTTTTTCTATTCGCAGTTTTGACAATGGCTTAAAATCATTTAAGTAGAAAGTCGTTTAGGCGATTATAACTATTTGGCAAAAATCAAATAATTCTTGCTCTTTCCCAGTTTAGGGGAAGGCTTATATTGGGGTTGCACTGACTTATATAATAGGTTTATGACCTGACTGGAAAAGATGGTATTTATTGTTACATAATATCATCTACTTATACTTTAGTTATATGGATTTAATCCTTAATTTGGTTGCATGGAAGGAGATATTCAGCATTGTAAAAGTTGTATAAAATGTAAATAAACAGATACTTAGAAGAGTCAGTCAACGCCGGATAGTTTATCTATTATTGAATTTTATAGTCGCTAAAGAATAAAAAAGTGTTTCTTAAGAGCAAGATAGGAACCACAAAACTTTTTGATGGAGCAAATTTTTAGGATTTGTGTTATTGATAATTTAATAAGAGGTATAACAAGTCGGAATTATGATGCAAACAGTTCTAACGAATTTGGTAATTGTATTTTACTTGGTAATGGCTTGTTGTTACTTTGTGCAGTGGCTGGGTTTTTTTATAGATGATAAAGAAATGAATTCAGCGCAGCGCTATTTTTCAATGGGCGTTTTGTTTTTGGCTACAGTTTTATGGCCTTTAATCGTACCTTTGGCTTATTTGGAGTTATTGAAGTTTCATAAAAAGCATAAGCAAGTAATTGATTTACTTATCAATTTATCGGACCCAAAATTATGCGATGAAGGTTCAAATCTAAATCAAACTTCTCAATTGTAATTTAATTAGATTTTATATATGTAATTATATTTCATTATCTATTATTTTTTAAAAGTCTTTTTTAATTTTCATCTTACGCCAGTACATTTGAACGGGCAGGGATGCCCGTCAAGGTGAATTTAGAATGGCCGAATGAAGAATTTAGAATTATTACCCCATCGATGTAGCTTGCTTCCCCGTAGGGGTATCGAGGGGCCTTAATTTGGGAAAAAATTTTTTTCTTTCCACGGATTATCGATGGCTTGTATTCTGTTTATTTTTTGGTCAAAATTTCACCAATAATTTTGTATGTCACCGCAGGCTGAGTATAGGAGGGCAAACCTCAACGGAAAACCGCTATATTACTGCTTTTTCGCTGGAGTCGATGTAGGTGTTGGTGTTGGCGTAGGAGTTGGTGTTGGTGTAGATGTAGCAGTTGGTTTTGGTGTTGGAGTTGGTGTTGAATTAGTAGGTGTAGATGTAGGAGTAGGTGTTGGTGTTGGTGTTGGTGTTGAATTACCTTGAATAGTTTTGGGAGTTGGGTTAATAGGAATTGGTTTGATGGTTGGAATAGCTGCTGGAGTTGAGTTTTTAGGAGTAGCTTCGGGGCTAGGAGTGGTAGTTGTTTTGCTATTATCTACAGCTTTCCATTCTGTAATGGATCGTTTAATTGCGTTTTCAAAGTTTTGAGATACTAAGACTACTTGAATATTTTTATCTGGTTTGTTAGCAATTTTGTCAACTTGAGCGTAAACAAAACGGTTATCAAAGTTAGGTTTACCCAAAACTAATTTATGAGTTTTCTGATTATTCAAGGTAATATTAATAGTTGCTTGGGGTTCTTTTAACCCGAATTCCGATAGTTTATCAGCAGTAGTAGTTAAAGTGCGTTCGGTTTCTTCCTTTTCCAATAAATCTAATAAAAAAGCTACCGTACCATCATTAGCGGGAACAGTATCGGGAGATTTCATCAACCATTTACTAGTATTAGATTCTTGAGAACGTTCTAAAATTATGGTTTCGGATGGAGTCGTTATTTTGAGGATTTTGACATCATCTTCTTTAAAAGAGAACAGTTGCTGCTGTTTTTTCTTAACTTGTTCTTGTTGAGATTTCCACCGAATCTCATAGAAATAAACAAAACCACCCAATAAGATTGCTAGCAGCAATAAAACTAAAGTTGTTCGCTGTAATTTCATTTCAAATTAGTTGTTAGTTGTTAGT
>DESS01000213.1:5506-7254 GCA_002361335.1 Richelia sp. UBA3308 | reverse complement strand
TCCGTGATAGTTGTTAGTTGTTTATCGTCTTTGAAACCAAAGAAGAGCTGCTGCGACAAAAGCAAGTATGGGTAAAACAAATATGGAAGATATTGCAACAAGATTTGCTTGTGCTTGGGAGAGGTTAAGACGACGATTTTTCTGTTCTTTGGGACGAATTGAAAGTGGTTGTGAATCTTGTTTGCTCAACCAAGTAATTGAGTTGAGAAATACATCTGGATTTAATTGCTGAGTAAAGAAACCATCTGTAATAAAATCCGAATCTCCAAATACTACCATCCTCGATTCGGTGGGTTTTTTTTCTTCTGAAGCTTTAGGGGTTGGAGTGGGAGTTGGTGATGTTGTCGGAGTTGGAGTGGGAGTGGGAGTTGGTGATGTTTTGGGAGAGGGAGTGGGAGTGGGGGTTGGTTTAACTACAGGTTTAGTTGCTAACTTCTTAGTTAATGCTACACCTAAAGTGAGAGGTCCAGGGCGATCGCCATTTTCGTTATATTCCAATTCTTCGCTTTCCCAATCGCTTTCAGCCCATGTTGCGGGTAATGCTTCGGTTAGTAACAAGGGTGTACTTTCAACGTCATCGAGGGCAGTTGTTTCAACGGGACGTGCTAACTTATATATCGATATACCATTTTGAAATTCTTTGGTTATGGGATGTTCGCCGTATTCGGTGACAACAGATATACCGGGGGGTTGTTGTTGAGCGCCCTCTGAAGCATTAATCGCCAACCGATTATCTAAAGTCACACCCCATTCTTCTAATAAAGTGTCTAATTGAGGATCCACACCAGGATCGACCATTACTAATAGATTACCACCATCACTAACATAATCTTGCAAAGCTTGGATTTCACCATCTAATAAAGGTCTTTGGGGACCTGCTAAAATTACAGCATTAGCATCATCAGGAATTTTAGCAGTTTGAGTTAAATTTAGAGATTGGGCGGTATAATTTTGGTCTGCTAAAGCTTGAACAGCTTGGGAAATTCCTTCTAATTGACGTTCGCCATGACCTTGGAGAAAATAAAGTTTAGATGTATTGGGGTTAGAAATTTGTGCTAAACGATTAGTTAATCTTGATTCTGAAAGACGTTCCTGTGGACGAAGTACCTGTACTAATTGTTGATTTTTTCCTGATTCTAAATAAACTTCACCATACTCTTTAACACCAAACTTATTAGTTAAATTTGGTCTAGCTAAAGGATCTACATATTCAAATTTAAAATTTTTAGTTTGTCGTCGATAATTTTGCAATAAATCCTCATCTAAAGGATTTTTATTAGCATCAAACACCCATATTTTGACAGGTTGTTCTAAATTTTTTACTACTTCTTGGGATTGAGGAGCAAGAGTAAATAAACTAGTTTCAGTTAAATCATTGCGAATATTATAGCGAGTAGCCAAAAAATTAATTAATCCCAAAATTGCGACTACAGCCAAAGTTGCTATTAATGCATTAGTACCAACTTGGGTAGAACGACGACTCCACCATTTTATAGAATAGCTTTGCCATAATATCCAAAAAACCGCGATCGCTAATCCTAGAATGATCAACACCAGGGGAATGGCATCCCAATCTTCCGATACAAAACCTACTGTCAAACCCGCAGCAATCAGAAACGGTGCAAACCAAATTGTATACTTGCCAACTTTTTTCATCAGATATAAATTAAATTTTAAAGGTCGAGAGAATTAGTTGTTAATTGTTAGTTGTTAGTTGTTAGTTGTTACTCTTTACTCGTTACTCGTTA
>DESS01000213.1:0-5448 GCA_002361335.1 Richelia sp. UBA3308 | reverse complement strand
TTACTCTTTACTCGTTACTCGTTAGTTGTGAGAAATTAAAAATTATCTCTCCTTGTCCCCTTGTCTTAATTACTGCCGTTGAAAACGAAATGCATCAATGGATTGGGCGGTGAGAAAAATACCTAAAATAATGTAGCTCAAAAATAATATTAAACTACTAGTATCAAAGATTCCTTGTATCATATTGTTGTAATGTTGTAATAACGACAAATGACCCAAAGTTGCTCCTATAGGACCACCAATAACTTTGGCAATTAAATCTATAAATAACAACATTAATATCACTGCAAAAGTTAGAACTGCAGATAAAATTGTGCTGTTAGTCAAAGATGAAATAAACATTCCCAAAGATAAAATTGATGCTGCTAATAAAATTAATCCGAAATGACCTAACAAGGGAATTGTGAGATTGGCTGCTGGTTCCGATGTATTTAAAACTATCGCTTCTAATACCATCAACGGCAAAATTAATGTCATAAAAAACGTTAATACACCTAATAACTTTCCCACAGCTACTGCCCAATTAGTAATGGGTGATGTCGCTAAAAGTTCCAAAGTTCCCCGCTTACGTTCTTCTGCATACAGCCCCATGGAAAGAATTGGTAATATGAATAACAAAAGCCATCCCATTCTGTCTAAAAATGCTTTAATAAATTCATAGGGAACATCTATAGGAGGTATTTCTAATCTAAATTCTTGTGCTCTTGCCTCCAAGTCAGTAACTGCTGCTAAAATTCCATCGGGGCCGAGCAAAATTAAAACAAAAAACAATCCAGTTAAAAACCAAAAAATACCCGCAATTGCATAAGCTAACGGCGATACAAAATAGGTTTGCAATTCCCGACGATAAATAGCAATTATATTAGCCAGTACTATACCCATTTAAGCTGCTTCTCCAAGATTTACTTCCTCATTTTCTATCTGGGTTTCCTCAGTTTTTTCTTCCCGAGTCAACTGTAAAAATACGTCTTCTAGGGTAGCGTTAATTTGCCGCATTTCGTATAAACCAAATCCTGCTTGATACAAAGCTGAGACTATGGTGTTTCCTGGTTCAGTTCCCGATTCAGATACTACTCGTATTCTGGCGCGGTTTTGTTCGATTTTAGTTTCAAGGTTTTTCCCTAACATGGGAATTGATTCTACCAGATTGATACCGGGTAAATTTTGTAGCATTTGTTTAGCTAGAGTAACTTCTCCTTCAATCTCTAATTCATAGCCAGAACCGCCTGTTAATTCATTCATCAAATTTTCTGGCGTATTTATTGCTACAACTTTACCGCCATTAATAATTGCTACGCGATTACAAGTCATGCTGACTTCCGGCAAAATGTGCGTAGAAAGAATAATCGTATGACTACCAGCGAGGCTTTTAATTAAATTGCGTACATCGATGATTTGTCGGGGATCTAATCCTACCGTGGGTTCATCAAGAATTATCGCCGGTGGATCGTGAACAATTGCTTGAGCAATGCCAACTCTTTGACGATATCCTTTAGAAAGTTTACGAATTAGTACGTGACGCTTATCTGTTAAATTACACCGTTCTATGGCTGCTTGTACTTTATTTTTGCGATCGCCAGCACTAACCCCTTTAATACGTGCGACAAAAAACAAAAAACCTTCCACACTCATTTCTGGATATAATGGCGGGTTTTCTGGTAAGTAACCAATTTTTTGTCTTACTGCCAAGGAATCTTCATGAACATCAAAACCAGCAATCCGTGCCGTACCGCTAGTTGCCGGAAGATAACCAGTTAAAATTCTCATGGTAGTGGTTTTTCCGGCACCATTAGGCCCTAAAAAACCCAAAATTTCTCCTTTTTCAACATTAAAAGTTACATCCTCGATTGCGGATGTAGAACCGTATACTTTATTCAGATGCTCAACTTCAATCATTCCCTTAATTAGCCCACTGATAGTACAACAAGTTTTATATTAATACCAACATCAAAAATTGGGCATGGGGTATGGGGTATGGGGGATGGGGCATGGGGCATCGGCAAGGGGACAATTTAAAAGTCAAAAGTCAAAAGTATCAAGGTAATAATTCAAAATTCAAAATACAAAACTCCTGACTACTCACCACTCACTCCTCACCTTTTTTCCGCGGCTGATGGAAAAAAATTAGTAACTATTATGACTTGAAAAGCAGAAAAATTGAGTATAAAACACTATGTTATAGACAACAAAGAAAAAGTTAAGATAGACCCTCTTAGTAGATATATTTACCCCCAATACCCAATCCCCATGCCCAATGCCCAATGCCCAATGCCCAATGCCCTTTTTAATCAACAATGGTAAATTCCCGTAATCGTGCTAAAGTTTATGTCAACCCAGTCACTGGAAGCGATCGCAATAATGGTTCGAGATTGTCTCCGTTTAAAAGTCTGACTCATACTTTAAATACTGTTCGTCCACCTGTAATAATCCATTTAGCTTTTGGTATTTATCATGCTGGGAATGATGAAGTTTTCCCACTAATTGTCAAGAGTGATGTTTGGGTGGTGGGTAATGAAGCAACTAAAGGTCAAAATATTGTCATTGAAGGAAGCGGTGAGTATCAAACAAAAAGCTTTGGGTTGCAAAATATAACTCTAGTTCTTGCTTCGGATGTGCAATTAATGGGTGTTACAATTACTAATCCCATTAATAAAGGAACCGGGGTTTGGATTGATTCCACATCGCCTACTGTTGCTAATAATACTTTTATAAAATGTCGTCGGGAAGGAATATTTATTAGCGGTAATGCTAAACCGGCAATTTTAGACAATATCTTTGTCCAAAATGGTTCTGCTGGGTTGGTAATGGCACGTAATTCTAAAGGCGAGGTAATGCGAAATGCTATGCAAAAAAATCCTCTGGGTATCGCCATCAGCGATTTTGCTGCGCCTTTGGTAGCTAATAATAAAATATTCTCAAACCGCACTGGAATCGCTTTATCCAGAGAAGCACGTCCGGTACTTAGATATAATTTGATTACTGATAATTCTTCTGGGGGTTTATTGCTTAACGGTAATTCCACCCCCGATTTAGGTAGTTCTCAAGACTCTGCTGGTAATATTTTTCGCAATAATAAAGAATATGACCTACAAAACGCCACATCCATTAAATTAGTATCCGCGGGTAATTTATTAAATCCGACTTTGGTAAAAGGATTAGTAGAATTTGTTGCTAACAATACAGATAGTCCCACACAGCTATCTATTAATAATAATTTTTCCGATTTAAATGGCCATTGGGCGACACATTTTATTGAAGCTTTGTACGAAAAAGGATTAATTGGTGGATTTGGTGATGGTACATTTGCACCCGAAGCCCCCATAACTCGCGCGGCTTATGCTGCGATTATTTCCAAAACTTTTCAATTATTTTTAAAAAATAAAGTCAGTAAATTTACAGATATTAAATCAGATTTTTGGGCTGCTTCAGCTATTTATCGTAGCGCTAGTATGGGCTTTCTCGGTAGCTTTCGAGATGGTTCCTTTCGTCCAGGGCAAAATTTAACTAAAATTCAAGCAATAGTTTCAATTGTTAACGGTTTAAAACTCAAGGGCGGAAATCCGAACATTTTGACAATGTATCGCGATCGCGCTCAAATTCCGAGTTACGCTACTAATGCAATGGCGATCGCTACTCAAAAATTATTAGTGGTGAATTATCCCCAAACGGAACAATTAGAACCTTTACGAGATATCAACCGCGCTGAAGTGGCAGCACTGCTTTATCAAGCCTTGGTACTCCTAGGGAAACAAAAAGCGATCGATCATCCTTACATCGTTAAACCGGATGTGGATATACCTTCCTTTACCGACTTAAAAGGACATTGGGCTGAACCATTTATCCGCAGTTTAGTTAGTCTAGATTTAACTAGTGGTTACCAAGATGGTACATATCAACCGGATACACCCATGACACGCGCTCAATATGCCGCCTTAATCCTTAAAGCCTTTAATCCCATACCAAAGCGTCATTTGGGTGATTATTTCGACATACCAGCCAATTTCTGGGCATATAAAGCCATTAAAGCAGCTGCACAAGGGGGTTTTGTGGGAGGATTTAGCGATGGTACCTTTCGTCCCCAACAAAACGTACAGCGATTACAAGTGATTGTTTCCCTAGTCAACGGACTTTCATTACCAACAGCTCATGACGATGTTTTACAAAACTTTACAGATGCTCAAACCCTTCCCAAATATGCCCGAACAGCAGTTGCAACTGCAACACAACAAAGAATTGTGGTAAATTATCCAGACCCACTTAAAATCGAAGCAAAACGGGAAGCAACGCGAGCTGAAGTAGCAGCAATGGTTTATCAGGCACTGGTAGCCATAAAACGCAGTTCTCCCATCAATTCACCCTATATAATTTTTCCTACCGGCAATTGACCAGTAGAATATACTCACCATGTAATTTGTAATCAATAAACCTAGGTTATAAATTAAAACTTTGTGGATGAAAGCAATTTTTACCGAAAAAGCGCTACCTAATAAAATAAGAAATATTTGGTAATAGTACACTGTATCAAAAGGCACTTTTTTTATTTTAAAGATGGTAGCAGAATATATGCCCATCATCCGCAATTTCCAGCCCATGTTCACCCAAACCTCGAACGTGACTAACAACCTGGCAGTATCCCTGTTAACACATTACAGTTTTGACCTCGGTGGGTATAGTGCCAGCGAGTTAGTAAAGCGTTGGGAAAAAGAATACCCGTCGAATTGGGTACATTTGGCGGCGATAGAGGCATTGTATCAAGGACGTTACAAAGCAATTTCGGTGCAGCAGATATTAACTCTTTGGTTGAGAAGAAATCATCCTAGTTATCATTTTAACTTCGAGTTTGAACGTTTAATTTGCAACAAATTACCGGAAGATTTGAAATGGAATACCTCACCACCAGCATTACCGACTGTAAAACCAACTGCAAATAATAATTCTACCATTAAGGACGCAATGAGGGATTACCGATTACCACAAGCACTAAATTCCTCATATCAAAAAAATCTTCAAAAGCAAGAAGTTAGAGAGCAGCCACAAGAAGCGAAAAATTACCATACACGAGAAATAGTAAGTGCCAAAGCGGAAGAAAACTTTAACAGAGAAAATCGATCAAAAGCACTTCCGGCTTCATCTGGTATAGTTTTATCCACATCGAAATCGCAAAAATCAACCATCACTAAAACAGAATCACGAACCTTAACAGAAACAAAAAACCATATTGTTAAAGATGGAGCAAGTAATGAATTAGAAGAATTAGAAGAATCACAATCGTCGAAAAAGCCTTTAATTCCTAAAAACCTAGCAAAGCTTCTCCCCCCAGCCAGAAATCATCCTCCCATCGAACAATTTACTCCAGAAAAAAGCGATAGTTCGGAAACATTTACCTCTAAGCTTAAAGCTATTGTTACGGAGAATTGAAGGGCCGAAAGGGCATGGGGCATGGGGCAT
>DESS01000232.1:4567-29588 GCA_002361335.1 Richelia sp. UBA3308 | reverse complement strand
TTTGTGGTAGGGCATCCCTGCCCTTCGGAATCTACCTCCCCACAAATAAAATTTGCTGCATTAACCTTTAATTTGATTAAATCCCCAATCTAACCAATGAGTTAAAGCTTCCATATCACTCGATTCCACAGTGGCACCACCCCAAATACGCAACCCCGGAGGTGCATCGCGATAGGAACCAATATCGTAAGCAACGCCTTCTTTCGCCATCAAGGAAACTAATTCTTTGGCTTTGGCTGCTTGTTCTTCTTTAGATAAAGTTTTATACCAATCATCAACAATCTTCAAACAGATAGAAGTATTGGAACGAATTAATTTATCTTCTACTAGAAAATCAATCCAGTCAGATTTGGCTACCCAATCTTCTAAAACTTGTAAATTATTATTGGAACGCTCAATTAATTTTGATAAACCGCCGATTGATTTTGCCCATTTTAAACCATCAATAGCATCTTCTACACACAACATTGATGGTGTATTAATTGTCGAACCTTCAAAAATTCCCTCAATAAGTTTACCACCTTTTGTTAACCGGAAAATCTTTGGTAGTGGTCTATCGGGCGTATAACTTTCTAATCTTTCAACGGCTCTTGGTGATAAAACAATTACTCCGTGAGCGGCTTCACCACCCATGACTTTCTGCCAGGAATAAGTTAAAACATCAATCTTTTGCCAAGGAATTTCCATCGCAAAAGCGGCAGAAGTTGCATCACAAATTGTTAAGCCCTGGCGATTATCTTTTATCCAATCACCGTTAGCAACTCTCACCCCAGAAGTCGTACCATTCCAGGTGAACACCACATCTCTATCGGTGTCAACTATCGAAAGATTGGGAATTTGACCATAATCAGCTTCATAAGTATTGATATCTTTTAGCTTTAACTGCTTAACTGCATCAGTTACCCAGCCTTTACCAAAACTTTCCCACGCTAAAACATCAACACCCCGCTCTCCTAACATCGTCCACATAGCCATCTCTACTGCGCCCGTATCCGACCCAGGCACTATTCCTAATCTATAATCATCAGGAACTTGTAAAATATCCTTAGATAATTCAATTGCTTCTGCTAACTTTGCCTTACCTAATTTAGAACGGTGCGATCGCCCTACTGTGGCATCTTTTAATACTTCTAAAGACCACCCAGGACGCTTAGAACAAGGACCTGAAGAGAAGTTGGGATTTTGGGGACGAATAGTAGGCTTGGGTGCCGATTTGTGTTGTGTTTGCATCAATTTAACACGGAATTATTGAACAAAATTGCTGATGCTATAAGCTGATATTTGCTAATAATAACCGATTGTGGGTAACTAATAAATGAATAATTTTGATGAATTTTTTTTTCATGTAGAGACGCGATATATCGCGTCTGGGACAATATATATCGCGTCTGGGACAACCCTGGGAAATTAATCCACGGTAATACTAGTATCCGCCTAATGTAGGCAAAATACCCAGATAAATTGATACGTAAAAAGATACAATCAACACAATCAGAGTTCCAAATAGCCAAGATACAACTGGCCAGTTAGAACTACGCATAAATTCTCTTAAATTGAAAGGTTTACGCACCATCCATGGGCTAGGTAGCTGATCGCGATAATCGGTACCGTAACGTGCCATACGAGCAAAAGGTAAATCCCCTTTAGTCCTTTGAGGTAAGATTCTTCGTCTTTGATAAGGTACGGTATGCTCGCTAAAGTTCTCAAGATATTCTTCAGTGTTTAGCAACTCATCAACAAAGCCTTGTAAACCCTTAGTTGCCAGTACAATTGACCAAGCTAACTTTTCCCGTTCGTCATAAACATTACGTCCCAAAACCCGCTGAATGCAAAGCTCGACAAAGCGGTAATTATTATTACATTCGTAATTTAGTCGTCGAAATGAATCGGAAAGAAGTAATCCCCGAATAAAGGATTGGACTGTAATTTGTCCAGCTAATAGCTGGGATTCCAAGAATAATTGTCGGTTGCTAGCCAACATCTGTTGTTCGTGAAATATTTGGTAGTAAGCAGCCCAAATCAGCCCATTCATTTCCTCTGAGCTACTCATAAACTCAGCGGAATAAATCCTGGGTTGTTCATCCCCTGGTTGTTCAAATCCAGCGACACGTTGATTCTGACTTGATGGAACGTAATCTAATAGAGGAATTGCCACTTTAAAACCCACACTCTACAACTTCAAGAATATTTGAATGACTTTCACTAAGTACTAATGCTTAATATTTTCAAACAAATAATCGTTATGATTTCACCCTAGCTTAATTTCTCTAGGGGAATAAAAAAATCTTAAAATTCTTAAAAACCTTTGTAAAACAATATTTTCAGCTTTTTGTGTAATGCTTTTTTATCTGTTGAAATAGATTAAAGAGTATGAAGTTATTTTAAGTAATTTGTCTAAAATCTTAAGAAAGATTACTAATTAGTGTTTTATATCTTGGGATAGATGTTTTTTTTGCTTATTGTTCTTTAATGCAGCCGCCCGCAACCTGAAGGCTGGGGCTACAATTACGAAGCCCGCCTATGCGGGCTTATAGCTTGTAGAGTGTGTGACGCTTCTTCGTTATTTAGTTAGGAATTGAAAGTTTTGTCGCGTCACGCACCAAGGATAAATTATTGATTACTCATATCTGGCTGAAACATTCTGCTTGTAATGAACTAATACTACAGTTCCATCTTCTGAACAATTAACAGTATAGTCTTTGACTTTCCAATGAGTATTGGTGATTACACCGTCAACATAAATATATTGACAAATTTTATTGATAAATTCTTCAATCTTATTTACATTATCCCTTAAGTCTTTATGCATCGTTCTTACTGGATCAAGAACCTGCATATCCTCCGATATCGGGATAAAAACTGTTTTTTTCATACTACCCCCGGAAATAACATCTGAAAGTTCTACCATCGAACTTAACATCAACAAATTTGACATTATACAAACGAGCTAGATTCTTGCATTCAACCTTAGCTATTTCTTCTGTAGGAGCATATATCGGTTCATCCCATATACCACTATCTGTCGCACAAGAAGAAACTCAAACAGCAGAGCCAGACAAAGAATTTGCAGCAGGAAATCTGAAACGGATGGCACAAACCATAGAAACCGCTAGTAAAACGGTGGAATCTGGTAAGACTCTGTGGGAAAATGTCAAGCCTATTTTGAAGCAACTTCCTGCCTATTTTGGTGTTGCGGCGACTTTTTTTGGTTTTTAATTTATTTCAACCCAATATTCAATGGTGCGTTACGGCATTATGTAAATAATAACCTTGAAATCACATTTTCTCGTGCCGCAACACACCCTACAATTTTTCATTGATAATTGTCAATTGTGAATTCCTCCAACTACAAATGCCGCCCAATAATAAGGATGATTATACAATTTTTTATCAGCTTCTATTTGACTAGTTTTATATAATTGTGTGGCTAATTGCGCTTTCATTCTCACTCCTTCCGGTGGCAGTTGATTGAGCAGGTTTTCATACCATTTTGTTAGTTCTCCTGCTGTCAATTCTCTCAACCATTCCACGGCTTCTTTTAATGCAATAACTGATGTTTTACCGGATTGTAATCTTCGATAAAATTCGATCATTACTAAAGCGTTGGCAGTCGATTCCACTCTCCACAAGCTACTTACTACGTGGTTGACTCCTTGACTGAGTAAACCGCTGATTAAACCAGCATATTCGGTAGTAATGTTTTTCTTGCTTGGAGCAAATTCGCAGGCTGAAAGGGTAAATAAGTTGTAACGGTTAAGAGGTTTTGTACAAATTTCATCTAGGGTTATTTTGTCTTCCCCTGCTAATAAGATTTGTGAAGTTGAAGGATTGGCGTTATCGGTTGCATAACCGTAAAAATTAAATATATTGTAGTTTTGTGTTAAAGAATTTTCTAATTGTGGTTTTGTCACTTGTAATCCCTGAATTCTATGGGGATTATCAAACATTTGACTGATAGCTAAAGTTGCTAATTTCGCCGATTGGAAAGGAGGATAATCTTTAGTTTCGGGATTTTCGATACTCAGCAGTTTTGGTAAGGATTTGTTTGTGAAGTAATTTTGTTGCTGTAAATTTAATCCTATTTGTAGACTGGGTAAATAGCTAATGGTGAATCTTGAGGAAAATAACCCATGTAAAGGAAATCTATGTAAGTCGCGATGGGGAATTAAAATAATATTAGTAATTCCTTGAAGTTCCTGTTCGATGGTGCTAATACTCAGTATTTCTTTAAGGTTTGCCAACCGCTGTTCCATATCTCTACGCCAGGAATGATTTATTTTACTTTCCTTATCCCTGGTTTCGCTACGATAATCTTCATATTCTTGATTCCAATCTGACAACCAATCTTCAAATTCTACCAAACGGTTTACTGCTTCAGGTAAAGGAAATTCATCGGGTGCTACATTCAATACTGGTGTAAATACGGGAATTGGTTCTGGAGCATTAGGCTTAATAATAAAAGTACGTAAACTCGAAGGGCTAATGTGCCAGTAAATTGCAGCAGTTGTAGGATTGAGTAGCTGTAAAATAGAATTATATCTTGGCGAGTAAATCTGGTCAGTCCAACCGTACAGTTGCCAAGTTAAACAAGCATTTTTACCATGTTCGGCGATTTCTAAGCCTTGAACTATTTCACCGTACTGTATGGCGATTTCAATTGCTAACTGTTCAAAAGCAATATTGTTCAGAGTTAATTGTTTTCTACTTTCATCGCTGCGACTTGCTTGAGTTAATAATTCTTGTAAGAAATCGGTGCTGTATTCGTGTAATTGCTGGGCTTGTCTGGTTTCCCTCAAACCAACTAGAACTTTGATGAAGTGTTGTAATATTTCTAAATGTAGTTCGGGAAAAACATCAGCGGTAATTGTCACCAATGCTTGATTAAATTCATCTACCGTTTGATACCAATAATCCCGGGGAGTAGGATATCTTTTACCAATATCGTAATAACAATTACCAATTGCTAAATGGAGTCTACCCCAACCTTCTGGCTGGGTATCGGCACCTACATATTTTAAAGCTTCTAAATAGCTAGCTAACTTACCTTCCAAGCCCCGGGCATTCAAAGTGGAATTATTTCCAGCTAGGGGACTAGATAAACTCAATTCCCAATCAAAATTCTGGGATTTCTCCGCCGCATTACCTCTACCAAGCCAAGCTTCCCAATAATCGGCTTTGATTTCTAGAGCGCGATCGTAACAAAGGATTGCTTGTTCGTATTGTTTTAAATAGAACAACGCTCCCGCTCGATTGTACCAAGCTAGATGGAAATTTGGTTCAATTTCTAAAGCTTTATCGTAGGATGTAACCGCTTCTTCTATATTTCCCAACTTATCCAAAGCTACAGCCCGGTTAAACCAAGTTAGGTGGAAATCACGTCTAATTTTCAAAGCTTCATCCCAAGAAGCGATCGCTTGCGCCCATTCTCCCAATTGTGTCTGGGCTACACCTCTATCAACCCAAGCATCGTGCAAAAATGGTTCAATTTCCAGGGCTTTATTATAGGAATCAATTGCATCTTCATAATTTGCATTACTAGATAAAGCCACACCCCGATAATACCAGTTTTCTGCATCTAGGGGTTCTAATTCTAATGACTTATCATAATTAAATATAGCTTCATCAACACGCCCTAATTTCAGTAACGCTAAACCATTGCTAGACCAAGCTTGTTGATAATTAGGACGAATTTCAATGGCACTATTAAAAGAAATAATAGCATCTTCTAATAATCCCAATTCACCTAAAGCTCTACCCCGGTTATACCATGCTTTGTAAAAGTCGTTTTTAATTTCAATTGCTTTGTCGTAAGAAGCGATCGCATCTGAAAAACGTCCCAAATGAAATAGCGTCAAACCCCGGTTAAACCAATATTCCTGGACATCCGGCTTGATTTGTACCGCTTTTTCGTAGTATTCCACAGCAGATTCTAAATTACCGGCTCTAGCTTGTGCAAGTCCTTGATAATACAATTCTTCTGCTTCTTGTGCCGCAGCTTTATCCTCAACAGCGACTCTATTGATAATTTGGAATGTGGATTGTTGAGTTTCCAACCCAGAAGCAAGTTGTTCAACCAAGTTGGCACTTTTATCCAATTTTACCAACAATTCATCTATGGCTGTTGTTACAGTTGGTTGCACAGAAGTTGTTGATTTTTCTTGTGTATCTTCTTCCTCTTTGACTTCCTTTTTGACTTCTTCTTCTACTTCCTGTGTTAATTCTAATAAAGCATTAAAGTTTTCTAATGACTCTTCATTTTCAACGGCATCTTCAACAGAATCTTGAATCGGTAGAAAACTTGTATATTTGGCTTCCCAATCCTCATCAGCATCTTGATTTGGTGCAACAATTGTATTATCATCCCTATTCTGCTGCGGATCGTCCCATACCAAATCCCTCAAATTATCGATAAACTCTGGTTGCTCGCCAAAAACATCATAATTTTCATCATTGTCTTGGGGCGTTTCATCATTCCATAACAATTCTCCTAAATTACGTACCAAATCTTGTCCGGCAGTACTTTGTTCCGATACAGGAGGCGTTATTGGTTCCTTTAATTGTTCTTCGTATTCAAATACTTGTTCTTGACTATAGGATAATTCTTCAACTGAAGCTGACGTATTGCTATTCTCAGACGTTACTGCTGGTTCGTTGTCTAATTCTTCGTATTCAGATGAATCTTCAACTGAAGCTGCACTATTGCTATTTTCAGGCGTTACTACTGGTTCATTTAATTGTTGGTTATACTCAAATATTTGTTCGTATAAAGCATCAGGAAAATCTTCCTCAGATGCCGATATATTGTAATTTCCAGGCGCAATCCTTTCAGTTTCAGGTTCGTAATCTTCCCATAACAATTCGCCGAATTCACGTATTAACTCTTGTCCCGGAGAATCTATTTTAGATTCTGTGAAATCAAATTGATCGTTTGCCGTAATTGATTCAATTATCAGTTTTTCTGATTGAGCAATTATATCTTGCTCTTCACCATTGGTTGCGACTGGTTCAATTTTTAGTTCTTCCGGTACAGTTGATGCAGGAGTTAATCCTTCAGATTGGGTTATCGGAATCGAATAAACTGATTGCTGATTAGAATTGCGTGTTAACAACTGCACCCCGATATCATAAGCAACATCTCCTACCACACCAATTTCGAGTTCCCCCAACTCCACCATTCTCGAAGCTAACTCGTAATTTGGTGCCGATGAAGCTAATAATTTATTACCAAACTGCTGCAACCACTCCAACCAACGCTCTTGAGAAACGCGATGTTCGATATTTTGCAGCCATCTTTGTGCCCAATGCTGTCCCCGCCCTTGGTTTACCCCTTCTAAAAGCTGGGTAAACAAAAATTCCAGATCCGAGTTTGTCAGTTCCGGTAATGAGCTAACAGTCTGTATCTCCCTCTGTCTCGTCGAAGGAGTCTGCTTACCAAAAAGGTGTTGGATAAACTTTACGATCCTCTGCAATAGCCGCCTGAGCATCTGCTGCATTGTTAAATGTAGTTCACATAGATTTTAACGAGCGCGGTGTTCAAAAATTCAATCAATACGTAATAGGCTATCAAAGTATGTAAACTTTTCTATAAATACAACCGATTACGTCCCTAAAAAGTTATCTACTACAAGATAAACATTAATTTTCCTGAACACGAGGGTTTAATCAAAGTCCTGGAATTTGAAGTAAGGTTGCTACTTCCGCAGATAACTTAACAAAATTTCCTGAAAATAGCTTGCTAGGCAAGATACGCTTTGCAAATAAAATAAAAGTTACCACAATAAATGGGTATACAGTTGAGCCAGAATACTGGCTATTTTTAATCAACTTTTCATAAGTAAATGCTCCAGGCGTTTAAAAATACAATTGTTTCTACAAAAGCATCATACCTGGATTTTCTCGAATTCCTCCCTAAAAAAACAGTATAGAAATATACCTAAACTAATAGGTTTGTAGTAAATTTACCTTCTTTGGGTAGCGAAAAACTCTTTGGCAACAAAACCTTCAACATTTACAAGTCGCAACTGCAACCCCCAACTATTCTTCTGGTTGCAAAACTAAATTAAAATTACTATTTGGGTGCAAGCAAACTCAGGCAAATGGAACTTATTTTACCACCAAAATGTGAATTTTTTTTACATGTTAGGCTGAAAAAGTCAAATAGGAACGCAATTGAATATTAGGATTTATGCGCCTATTATCCAGCAGCATGATGTTGATCAATTAATGCCTGAACGATCGCTTCTGGATCGTCAGTTTCAATTCCCAGTTGTTGAGCAATTTGCGATCGCAAATTTACATCCTGTTGCATTAAGATCATTAATTCTTCGAGAGTAATGGTTTGGTATTCTCCTTCTGTATCAGTTTGGGGAACTGAGTGTTGTCCTTCTTGAGCAAAATCTTCTTGAGAGGTAGCAGCATCAGCTTCTATTGCAGCATCAGGTCCAGAATACTCCAATATCGGTTCAACTTGATTGCGGGTTAACAATCCCATGCCGATATCGTAGGCAACATTAGAAATATCACCAAGCCCCAATTCTCCTAACTGTACCAATCGGGAAGCCAATTCATTATTTGGGGAGGATGCATCTAACAACTTCTCCCCGAATTTTTGTAACCATTCCACCCAACGTTCTTCAGCAACCCTTTGCTCAAGATTTTGCAGCCATTTCTGCGCCCAAGCTCGTCCCCGTGCTTGATGAACTCCTTCCAAAAGTTCCGCAAACAAAAACTCCAAATCGGTATCATTTAGAGGTGGAGGCGGTGACGAAGGAGAACTATGTTTTTTCACAGAATTTTGCTGTTTTGTACCAAATAACTCTTGAAAAAATTTTTTCAGCCATTGAAAAAGCCGTTTTAGCATAGGGGCACCAACCACTGTTAATTACCCGTAATATTGTAGCTACTGGTAACACATTTTCTCTAAGTATTTGTTTTTTTTAAGGGAATGCCCGAATGCCCGAATTTAGAATGCCCGAATTGGGCATGGGGCATAGGGAATTGGGCATGGGGCATGGGGAATTGGGCATGGGGCATGGGGAATTGGGCATGGGGTATGGGGCATGGCCCATAGAAAGTTAGCATTTAATACTATCGGATTTGATCGTTGCCGTTTTTTTACCAGCTCTAATTGATCGCCAAGCTAAATATCCGGGTGCAGCTAATTGCTTTCTTATTACTAGCTTCCTCCCATGCCCATTCAAATAACCAATTACAAATTACTAATTAAGAATTACTAATTACAAATTACCAATTAAAATAGTTTTTTTAACCAAAGTTCTCCCCCTTGTGGGACGCTTTCAGTGCGCTGTCTCCCCCATGTCTTACGAACCGCTGCATCATAAGTATCGCCCAAGAACTTTTGCCGAATTAGTTGGACAAGAGGCGATCGCGACTACCCTGAAAAATGCAATTAATACTCTTAAAATTGCTCCAGCTTATTTATTTACAGGCCCTCGGGGGACGGGTAAAACCTCTAGCGCTCGCATTTTAGCGAAATCCCTCAATTGTCTTAACAGTGACAAACCCACGCCACAGCCATGCGGAAAATGTGTCGTTTGTCAAGAAATTACCAAAGGTGCCACATTAGATGTAATTGAAATTGACGCTGCTAGCAATACGGGTGTCGATAATATTCGAGAAATTATCGAAAGAGCACAATTTGCCCCGGTTCAATGTCGCTATAAGGTTTATGTGATTGATGAATGTCATATGCTCAGTACCCAGGCGTTCAATGCATTACTCAAGACATTAGAAGAACCACCATTACACGTTGTATTTGTTCTGGCTACAACTGATCCTCAACGAGTACTACCAACAATTATTTCTCGGTGTCAAAGGTTTGATTTTAGACGCATTCCCATAAATGCCATGGTGCAGCATTTAACTAACATCGCTGCCAATGAAAATATAAATATCACACAAGAAGCCCTTACCTTAGTTGCTCAAGTTGCTCAAGGAGGATTGCGAGACGCACAAAGTCTTCTCGATCAATTAGGTTTATTATCAGGAGAAGTCACCCCAAAACAAGTTTGGGATTTAGTAGGTTCGGTAAGCGAATACGATCTATTAGATTTATTAAAAGCCATAGTCTCCGACAACTCTGAAGCCGTAATTGACAGTACCGGCAAAATATTAGACCGTGGTAAAGAACCTTTAATTATTTTGCAAAATCTCGCTTCATTCTACCGGGATTTACTCATTGCTAAAACTGCACCCAATCGTAATGATTTAATTGCTTGTACCCAAGCTATGTGGGAAGTACTTATAGCTGTTGCTCAAAACCTAGAAATAAGCACAATTTTGCACGGACAACAGCATCTACGCACCGCCGAAGTACAAATCAAAAACACCACTCAACCGCGTTTATGGCTAGAAGTAACCTTACTTGGATTATTACCATCAGCAACTACCATTGCGCCATCAGCTATTAATACCCAAAAAAACGTAGTTAAATTTAATTCAAATCCACCACTAACAAACAATTATCCTACTACAACGCCCTCCGTCCCCCCCGTACAACAAACACCACCATTAGTTCAATCCTCTCAACCACCTATTTCTGAAAATACCGTCACTCCCAAACAACAAGAAAACGGAACCAGTAAACAAAACACCACCACAAACCCACCAGTTTCTACCCCTGCTTCCCCGACAAACACCTCCCCACCTCCACAAGCTCCCCCACAAACCAACCTAAATCAAGTTTGGCAAGATGTACTTAACAATCTCACCCCATTTTCCCGACGGGCACTATTGCGTCAAATGTGCTATATTACAAAATTTGATAATTCCATAGCTCATATTGCCGTCAAAGAAAAATGGTATGACACAGTAAAAGAAAACCAACCCAATATTGAAAAGGCATTTCAAGTAACTTATAAAGATGAAGTACGGGTAAATTTAGAAAAAGCCAACACAGCTTCATCACTAAAATCAAATTCTGCTGCTGTTTCGACTCCCGTGCAGCAAAAACCCCCAGCTTCATCTACACAAAAACCACCCCAAACATTATCACCACCCGTATCAAAACCTCCAACCTCCCCAACTGTAGAAAAAAAACAACCGCCTCAAACATCAACTCCCAAAACTCAATCCTTAACACAAAATGCCCCACCACCGCAGCAAAAAACCTTTATACCACCTCAAGCAACCCCTACTCTAGAAGATCCAGAAGCCGATGAAGTAATGAAAGCAGCCCAACGTTTAGCACAAGCATTAGACGGAGAGATTATTCAAATTAGGGATGAAATTACAGAAAAATCCGAGGAATCCATTGATTCATCGGAATTAGAAGAAGTAGACGAAGATGATGTTGAGTTTTAACAGTGAGAAGTGAGAAGTGAGAAGTGAGGAGTCAGGAGTTAGGAGTTAAAAATTGTTGTCCCCCCATCCCCTTCCCCATCTCCTTCCTTGTCCTAATTACTTCCTTGACGCAAAGTTTTCACCCACTTCAAACGCTTCGGACGTACTGACATGCGGGCAGTGGAGCTGCTTATCACTACTATCCAGTGGAACATATACAGAATCCCACGTAGACTTTCGAGCAGTAATATAAAATAGCTAGTTCTTAAGCCCTTACTTTGATATATCCGCTTAAGACCGACAAACATTCCTAAGAATGATATTGTTACTGTCATCGAGGTTAATGGACTTAAAATGGGAAGACGATGACGTGCGATCGCCATTAATAAGTCTGGTATTGCAGCAGTTGGAATAATGTACTGAATCAACACAAAGTTAATTAGCACTTCAAAGGTTTTCCACGTACCCATACGGTTACGAACAATCAAATCCCAGTAGTCGAGATAACGTTGATATCCACCTTCAGCCCAACGGTTACGCTGATGCCAAAGAGAAATGGCATTGGTGACACCTTCTTCTTTAACTACTGGATAAAATACGCACTCAATATCCCATTTATCTAAATGTAGGCGCAGTGTCAAATCCAAATCGTCGGTGATAGTTTCTTCATTCCATCCACCACAACTGTATAAAGCCTTACGCCGTACAAATTGACCGTTACCACGTAACTCACCAATACCGCCTTTCAAACTTCGCCTTTCTTGAAAAAAAGTATCAACAGCCATTTCAGCCATTTGACTTTTTGTCCAAAAGTTTGTTGAAACATTGGCGATTTCTTTTCGCAACTGCACAGCCCCAACAGTATCTCGTTGAAACAAAGGTATGGTTCGCAGCAAAACATCTGAGGAAACTTGAGCATCAGCATCAAATACAGCAACAACTTCACCCTTTGTCAGTGGTAGCACTTGGTTTAATGCTCCCGATTTGCCACCGCTAGCTCCAGGTTGTCGTCGGAATACTTTTAAATGTTCATATTTATCAGAAAGGGAGCATAGCAATTGTGGTGTCTTATCGCTGCTGTTATCATCAACTATCCACACTTCATACTTACCCGAGGGGTATTCCAGATTGCAAAGGTTGTTTACTAAATTGCTAATAACTAATTCTTCATTTTTTGCTGCGACTAATAAAGATACAAAAGGTAAATCCCCTTCCATCTCTCTATTTATAGAATTCGGCTTGGCAAATACAATTACCAAAGAGTGAAGCCCAACAAGGGCAGCCAACCCTAATACAAATAAAGAACCCCAAGAAACTAAATGCAAAGCAATTGTACCGCTCCAGACGATTGTCAAAACTAGAGCAGCCTTGCGCCTACGACTTTGAAACCTCGAAGGAATACAAAAATCTTGCGATTCTTGTGATTCTAATGAGTTATTTGCCGACATCTCAGCAAACATGGAGTAATGGGGGTTCAATTCGTTATAATCTTTGTCGGGCCAGGAATTCGCTGGCATAGTTTACTTAATTTAATCACCAGTATTTGTCTACAAAAATGCCATGAAGCTAGTTTAAGATAACACTACACCATAACTATCTTCACTAACCACCCCAGCCACAGGACAATTCTTATTAGTGGTATTTCTCCACCCAAGAATGTCTTGCAATAAAACTGACAAATAAAGTTCAGTAATATCGCAATCGGGGGAAGGGGTAATCAAAATAATAGCGGTACCAGCAGTTATCACTAAAAAATCTAAAATGACTCCATTAACTTGATTTAAAGTTTATTTTCCGCCATTTTACACCAGCTTCATGAAAATCACTGCAGCCTTATTGTAACCGAGATTTTCATATTTCTTTGCACAAGCCTTGGTAGTTGTCAGTTATTACTGATGTCTATTTGCCCGTCAAGTGCGATTAATCTTCAACATTTTCTACTTCTTTATTGGATATAAATGAGTGTAAATTTTTATGATTTACTTGGGAATACTATGTATATCTACGAAGATTAATCCTTGTCTAATAACTGAAGGAATTTATAATATGAAAGCATTTGAGCAACTCCAGCCTGCTACTGCTCAACAAGCAAGTGTGTACTTGCCTTATATTCAAAGTGGTAAGCGGAATTTTTTACCTTATGCCATTGGTCTTTATCAAAAAGGAGCTTTAGAGGGAGAGCGTAAAATAGAAAGCAGCGAAAGTATTCCTTTTATCGCGACTTGGAATATTGCGACTCTACCTTCAGACTTAACCCGTTGCCGAATGCAGTTTGATGGGAATGCCGAATTAAGTTACGAAGTAATGATGGCAAGTTTCGAGTTTATAAATTTTTTAATCGAAATGCTGGAAAACTACAAACGCCAACGCATGACTGATTTCTCTCAATCGTTTTACCGTAAGCTGCTGCGTTTGGAAGATTAAATCGAGAACTATAGCGCCTCATTTAACTTAAGCATCAAATAATTTTGGTAAACTATTGTTCTGGTTCGACCTAAAATTAGGGAACGCCCAAACAGTTCTATCGGCTATTAGCAATCAACTGTTAAAATTTTTCAAGGGCAATTATTCGCGCTTTGGTTGAGATACGAAGCACTTAATGTTGAAAATTTTCTACTGTTGAAATTAGGAGTGCGTGCGTGCCAAAATCCCCTAAGTATTTACTGATTGGCTCAACCGAGGCTTCCAGCGGTAAATCTGCGACTATTTTAGGTTTGTTCCATCAACTAGATCAAATGGGACTCGATGTTGCTTACGGCAAACCTCTTGGTAAATGTTTGAAAGAATCTCAAGAACCCTTGATTGAAGAAGATGTTGAGTTTATTGCTCAAAGCCTCAATCTACCTGCCAACCGAGTATTACCCACATTACTTGCTTTAAACGAAACTACGCTGCAACAACGTCTTGGCGGTGAAGACAAAACCGATTATCAGCAGTCTCTTAAAAGTCAATATCTACAAAATACCTTGGGCGATTTAGTTGTATTAGAAGGTGCAGCTAATTTATCCGAAGGTGGTTTGTTTGATTTGTCTTTAATGCAAGTAGCTGATGCTGTTGATGCTGGTGTGCTTTTAGTATTTCGCTATAAGTCTTTGCTTTCCATTGAAGCATTGTTATCTGCTAAACAATTAATTGGAGAACGTTTGATTGGTGTTATCATCAATGATGTTCCCCCAGAACACTTGCAAGCTGTTGATAATATTATGGGCCCTTTTCTCGAAGGGCAAGGTATTCCTGTCTTAGGTGTATTACCCAAAAGCAGCTTGCTACGTAGCGTCACCGTGCGCGAATTGGTTCATCAGTTGAATGCAGCAGTTTTATGTTGCGCCGATCGCCTAAATTTATTAGTCGAAAGCCTTGCAATTGGTGCGATGAATGTCAATGCTGCCGTCAAATATTTTCGCAAACGTCAAAATATGGCAGTCATAACAGGTGGCGATCGCGTAGAAATTCAGCAGGCTGCCTTGGAAACTTCTACCCAATGTCTGATTCTTACAGGACAATTACCACCTCCACCATTCATTCTCAATCGTGCTGAAGAATTGGAAATTCCGATTCTATCTGTAGATTTAGATACTCTTAGTACTGTGGAAATTATTGATAGTGCCTTCGGTCAAGTTCGCGTTCACGAACCCGTGAAAGTCGAATGCGTTCGTCATTTAATGGCTGAGAATTTTGACATTAAACGCTTACTTTCTTTAATGGATTTAAAACCAGGAAAAACACTATCGTAAACAATTTATACCTTCATTCCAAGAATAATTACAGCACTTTGCCTCCTAATGAGGTACAGAAAAATTTTCTAAAACTCTTGTGGTACGGGCATCCCTGCCCGTCCAAATCTACCTCATAAACATCAAATATGCTGTAAGAGGGAGCGATCGAGGCACAGTACTACTGTGCCTCTGTATATTTTTAGGTGTTAGTTGTTAGTTATTAGTTGGAGCGTTGGAGCGTGCTTTGCGGTGTAATCAGTGTAATCCATTCTTACCGTGATAGTTGGAGCGTTGTTAGTGATTATAGGACTTAAATCAAGAAGAATGAGAATTTTCTTTAACCTGGTTTAATGTCAAACTATGGATAAAAAGCCCCAATCCCCAACCAGAAAGAGGATAAATCGCCCAAAAATCACGGGGAGTTGTAGTTAAATTTAACACGATCAAGAATGTATTTACCGCCAAAAATGAAATTAAGTGCGCTCTAAATCCTCGACGTTTAATTTCACGACGAGCTTGTTGTTCCTTGCTCAATTTGGCTTGAGTTAACCATTCTTCTTCTGCTGATTCAAGTAATTCAGAAGAAATTCCTAATTCTGTTGCCATTTCCGAAAGTTGTTTCCTAGAAAAAGATTCCTCCTGCTTGCGTCTCATAGCCAACTGAAGAATTTTTTGTACGTCATCTGAACTATAAGTCATATCAAATATCTCCTATATTTATCCCTTTATATTTACAGGCTTGGAACTGAAAAATCTGTTCAGAAGCACTTGCCGAAACCCTTATAAGGCTTTTTAATTTGGGAGTGTTTTTTTTGATTTGTAGCAAGGGAGTTTAAACTCCCATACCCCATTGCCTATGCATCATTAGCTACACGCTGACGTGCAGTTTCCTTTCTTCCCTTGACGGCTACGTGTTTGGTTGCAGCTGCTAATCCAAAAATCGGCATATTTCCATAAATCGCTTCATAATTTCCCGGATTAATTAAATAGGTTTCATGCCAAATGCCGACGCTACCATCAGCACCCACTACTCGATTAAACCGCTGCCAAGCTGAAAGATGCGGCTCTTCTGGGCTGCGAGCAAAACGTTCTAAATCTTCAAAGGAACGCCAGTACTGAATTAATCCTACTCCCCGCCAATAAAGAAATGTTTCTCCACCTAAAAAACCTTTTTCGGGATACTTGTACAAAGTGCGTAGCATCGGTGTCATTGCCATTACAGTAGGAACCCATTTGTTAACAGCAAAGATTTTATTAATCCGCATCCCAATCAAAAACACTACAAAGGGTTCATCTACTTCGGCGGTGAATCGCCCTGGCATTATTTGATACATAATTTGATACTCCTTTACTTTTCGCGTTATTATGCAACTAATTGCATAATAACGCATATGCAATTAGTTGTATATAAGAAAAGGTTAAGAATTATGTCATTGGCCCACGCGATATTAGCATCATTGATAGAAAGTTCCTGTAGCGGTTATGATTTAGCCAAACGATTTGATGGATCGGTAGGATTTTTCTGGCAAGCTTCCCACCAGCAGATTTACCGGGAACTATCAAAATTAGATAAACTTGGCTGGATAACTTCTGAGATAATTACTCAAGAAGGACGACCGGATAAAAAAGTTTATAGCATTACACAAAAAGGAACTCTTGGGCTGCAAGAATGGATTACTAAGCCTTGCGAACCAATGCCAGTAAAAGATGATTTATTAGTAAAAATATTTAGTGGATATATTGTATCCGAAGATACTATTTTCCAAGAATTAGAACATCACCGGAAAGCTCATATTGAGAGATTATCTACCTATAAAGATTTAGAACAAAAATATTTTCAAAATCCCCAACAACTCTCTCGTGTTGCCAAGTTTCAATACCTAACTCTCAAGAGAGGAATTGGTTATGAAACACAATGGCTTGCTTGGTGTGATGAAGTAATCGAACTATTAAACTGATTCTGTTAAAAAAAAGTACTTTCTAACCATAAGTAGGTTCCCGATAACTCTTTGCTCTGCTAAAATATTTTGGTCGTTTAATAGCAATTAAAATCGTCTTTGAGTCAGTCAACAGACCTAACTTATAACATCGATACATTAGCGCAAGAATTAGCGACAATTCAGCAAATGGGTTCTAAACGAATCGCCGTGCTGGGTTCTCGCCATGTGCCTATTACACATCAGAATTTAATTGAAATGATGACTTATGCCCTGGTGTTATCAGGAAATCGAGTCATAACTTCTGGTGCTACCGGTACAAATTCAGCCGCTATTAAGGGGGCAATGCGAGCCGATCCGAACTTTCTAACGGTAATTTTACCCCAGAGTTTAGAACGTCAGCCTTTAGAATCCCGCCAGCAATTAGAACAGGTAATGCATCTTGTAGAAAATTCTAGTAACGATCATTTATCCCTTGCTGAAGCTAGTTACTTGTGTAACAAGGAGATTATCTCCCGCTGTCAGCAACTAGTATGTTTCGCATTTCACGATAGCCGCACTTTACTACAAACTTGTAAAGATGCAGAAGAGCAAAGAAAAGTAGTAACTTTGTTCTACTTTGATTAAGAGTGATTAGAGTCGCTTTTGTGTTAGTCATTAGTCACATTTGTCGGCATACAATGCTTTGGTGTATTTGAAAAGCAAATGGATGTAATAAGAACTTAGACTAATGACTAGTGAACCTTGAAACGTACAGCGATATGTAGTTTAAAGTAAGTGCTGATTTCAAATATAGAAATCAATAGCTAGCTTTTGGCATAAATTGCGGTACGAAGTTTAAGGATAATATCTGAAAATGGTTCGCCTCCTCAACCATCCATTTTGATAGAAAACAATATTTTTTCACGATCTATTTATGTTGATGCCTATTTCCGAATTGTCCGTATCAGTTTTATTTTTATACTGTATTGTTGTAGCCTTCCTGCTAATTTATTTACCATTTTTAGCAGTTGCTTATGCTCGCTTGAATATTGGTTACGATCATTGTGCACCACGGGCCATGTTTGACAAACTTCCACCTTATGCAAAACGTGCTACTTGGGCGCATCAAAACTCTTTTGAAACCTTTATGATTTTTGCTGTTGCGGCATTGATGGCTTATGCGACAGGCGTTAATTCTCCCTTGGCAGTATGGGCAGCATTAACTTTTATTACAGTTCGTTTATTCTATTCAGTTTTTTATATTTTAAATATACCGGTTCTGCGTTCCCTTATGTACGCTATCGGTTTAGTTTGTTCTTGTTCTTTATTCGTGTTGAGTATAATTCAAGCAAATAGTTAAATTGATAATTGATAGTTGATAGTTGATAGTTGATAGTTGATAGTTGATAGTTGATAGTTGATAGTTGATGCTTGATGGTTGATAGTTGATGGTTTATTATTACTAACGACTAACGACTAACCACTAACCACTAACTATTATTTAAATGTAAAATTACGAATAAAAACTGACAATTTTTTATGGCTTCTACTTATTCTTTTGACATTGTGAGCGAATTTGATAGACAAGAATTGGTTAATGCGATTGACCAAACTACGCGAGAAATTAAAGGTCGCTACGATTTAAAAGATACTAAAACTACAATGGAATTAGGAGAAGAAATCATTAAAGTTAATGCTGATAGCGAATTTACTTTAGAAACAGTAAACACCATATTGCGAGAAAAAGCAGCAAAGCGTAAACTTTCTCAAAAAATATTTGAATTTGGCGAACCTGAATCTGCTGGCGGTAATCGGGTAAATCAAGAAATAAAGTTGAAAAAAGGCATTAGTCAAGAGATTGCCAAGAAGCTTTCTAAGTTGATTCGCGATGAATTTAAAAAGATACAGGCTTCCATTCAGGGAGATGCTGTGCGAGTTACTAGTAAGAATAAAGATGATTTGCAAGCCGTTATGCAGCGGTTAAAAGAAGAAGATTTACCTGTTGCTTTGCAGTTTACAAATTATCGTTAGCAGATGATTAAGTTAACAAAACATTACAATTAAAATTCTTGTGGTATCAGCAGTTGCCCGTTGTTTTGTGCGGGCTAGAAGCCCACAGATTCTTGTGGTACGGGCATCGCAAGCCCCGTCCAAATTCTACTAATTGTCTGGGGTATTGCACCCAACTGAAATTCGCTATATTTTTAAAACTAACCAAAAGAACCAATTGTTTTTTGAAATGCCGGACGTTCGGCAAGTTTTTTCATATAATTGGTAACATTTGGGTATTCGCTTAAATCCAATTTAAGCATGATCGGAATAAAAGAGAGTACAGAACCTACAGCAACATCAGCAACAGTAAATTCTTTACCAACTAAAAAAGGTTGTCGCCCTAATATTTCGTTCAAAGGTTTCATTAAACGGGGCATTTCTTTCTCTCGGTTTGCTTCTACGAAAATTACCGGAGCCAAAGTAGCATTTGCAAACAATGACCACTGAGAATATTCACCACGCTCCTCTGGGGAAATAGTTTTTTTACTGTATTTATCGGCAAGATATAACAAAATCGCACCGGATTCCCAAAGTTGGAAATCGCCATCCACAATTGCGGGAACTTTACCCATGGGGTTAATCGCCAGGAATTCTGGCTGACGGTGTTCCCCTGCTGGCATATCTAGTTTGACGAATTCGTAGGGAATTTCTAATTCTTCCAAGTACCACTGAACAATTGAAGCGCGAGTACGCGCATTACCGTAGAGTTTTAGCATGGTTTTTTTCGGATTGTGGGAAGTTTGTTTAAAAACTTACGTTTTGACGAGATTTTGTATTTACTCTAATCATAATACTCCCGTCGTTCTAAGCGGGGGATGTGCCCCCTCGGTAGGGCATTTATGCCCGGCATAACGTTTCTACACAATTGATGCCTCAAGGAAGGAGCTATGCCCTATGCCCTATGCCCTATGCCCTATGCCCAATCACCGCAAGGCGGGAGGGCATCTAAATTACAAAATTTTATGAGTATGGGAATGTTGTTTCACGTTGTCATCTTTACTAACTATTCTTTGAGCGTTTAATACTCGCTTTTTCTCTGTGGAATATTTAAAGTTGCTGTAGGTTGTACCTAAAGGAATAAGAGATTTTGCTGATTCTTTACGCTTGTAAGTGCGTGCTGCTGCAAATGCTCTTTCGCTAAAATCGTGGGCTATTTGTGCGGCATTATCTAATTCTGCTGGTTTGCGGGGTGTTTCCCCATTTAAAACCCTTCCTAATGTTGTGGCTACCGCTGATTTGTAGGAAGTGGGAATACCTTTGAAGAGTGATTCTAAAGATGCTGAGGGGATGGGTTCAACAACGTCAATTTGATGTACTTCCCCGTCTTCTTTGACAAAACAGGTTGCTAAACCGATGACTATGTAATCATCTGTGGCTAAATCCGGAGCGTCGGGATAAGAACTTGTATTTACCATTTGCAAGATTTTTCTCAAATTTAATCAAGTGTTAACGAATCGTCAATAAAAATATGCATTGCTTGAGGGCATTCTACCAGTTGCCAACCTAACTTAGGTTGGTAGGGTTTTAAATTGCAATTATTTGTTATTTTCTGGAATTGATTGTGAAGCTTTGGTATTTATTATTAATTTCTAATACGACAGTATAATTACTCGCTCCCAAAGGGTGTTTCAGCGTCAACTATATATAAAGGCGTAGTACGATGCTGGAATTGACGGATCGTCGATCCGAATACAGGGGCAACTACCAAAAGCGGACGTAATATCAATTTATTTTATAGAGTTACCAACTCAGGCAGGATGATATGAAGATTAACTTATTTTCAACATTCGGTAACAAGCAAGGTAAAATTGGCGAACTTAAAGCTGGCAGATTTTCTGCTCATGACCACAGCTATCAAGATAGCACTAGTCAATTATACGCTTATGCCGATGGCGATTTACGCTCTTGTGCTTTAAAATCAGCGAAAAAAGGGGATTATAATTTTGCGATCGCAGCTTTTAATCTTTTAATTGAGCGTCATCCTGACAATGCTATCGATTATAATAATCGGGGTTTGGTTTATTTTCAGAGTGGTGAAGTGCAAAAAGCGGTTGGGGATTTGAATAAGGCGCTACAATTAAATCCCGGATTGGCTAGTGCTTACAATAACCGAGCTAATTATTATGCTGTTACTGGAGATTTAGAAGCAGCATTAGTAGATTATGAAAAAGCTTTAGATTTAAATCCTAGTCATATTAGAGCCTGGATTAACCGAGGTATTACCTTACGGGATTTGGGAGAATATGCCGAAGCTATTGATAATTTTGAAACGGCGCTATTTTTTGGCAAACTAGAAACTCATATTTTGGCTGAAAAAGGCAGAACTTACCATCTTTGGGGCGAATGGAATTGTGCGATCGCTGATTACAATCGCGCTTTAGAAAAATTAGCCACTTCTGTTAATCAAACTGATAGGCAAACTCTACATTTGCGTTTACTGGTAGAAAATTGGTTAAATGAGCTACTGCCTCCCATGTATGGTGAATGTTAAATATCAAATATATAGATACCTTTAGTACCGCTAATCAAAATTCAAAATACCTAGATCATCAGTGTTTGACTATTTTCAAGTAGTATTTAATACTTTTTATCGGGTCCGCTAATAGCTAATAGATCATAACTACATAGCGAGGGGACTTAATTAACTACCGATTGGTTATTAACTATTAGCTGTTAGCTTTGTAAATTTTTGTAAAGAAAGAGATATAGACAAAGAGGAATCACATTTATTCTATCTAAAAATAATATTGCCTCTAAGTGTTAGGGTGTAGATTCCCGAATTTCAGCCGGGGTTGTATTATTGGTCAATATAATTCTTTTTTGATTTAGGGGTATTCGATTTCCCTGATATTGCATGATACTATTAGCTTGACGAGAGTCAAAAGTGTTACTAAATTCTGACCTTAATTTATTGACACGTTCTTGAGCAGTCTTAACTTCAGTACGTACTTGTCGTAATTTTTCCTGTCCTGACCAATGATGAGGTAAAAGCTGAGTTAAAGCCGATACTGCCACTGCGGAGATAGCTAAGTTAACTCCTATTTTGACTGTTGTTTCCAACGCCATTATTTCATAGGAACGTTGGCGTAGATGCCGTTTTGGTCGAGGAACAGTTCTACGCCTAGTATTCGGTTGTAGCTCCTGTCTTGTCGGTTGAAATGCATTCATAATAGACCACTACTCCTAAAAAATAACGAATACTTCGTAAATATCTAATATGTGCTATTTACGGATTTCATTGCTGCCATCTTACTTCATTTTGATCGAACTGCTACACTTAGGACTCTAGTTAAAAAATAATCCTAGCATTTCTAGGTGTGTTTCCTTAAGTAGCTTACAACTGATAGCTACAATATTCCGGAAAATACACTTAGTTTTGCCAGGATTATAAACTCTACAATCTTGTCAATAATTAAGAATTATTTACTTGTAGAGTTCAGTTGCTAAACGCCAAGCGAGAAAACCTGGAATCAAGGCTACAGCTAAAGCGATATAAACTTGAGTGTCTGAAATTGACATGTTTGAAATCTCCTAATCTTACTAAACCATAGAATACTTCGTTTTCTACTTTTCCCTGTTTTGCCCAAATTGTGAAATAAGTTGTTACAAGATGCAACAATTGGGATGGGGAGACGAGGAAGGGAGCAGCCGGAGCAGGGGGAGCAGGGGGAGCAGGGGGAGAAATTTTAGGCGGTAATCATAGAGCGCGGTAGGAGTAAGAAAAATATTCACCATTCACTACCATTCACTACTACTCACCACTCACAACTCACTACTCACCATTCACTCCTAACAATGTATTTAGGTATAGATTTTGGAACTTCTGGCGCTAGGGGTGTGGCGATCGATTCGGCACTTAATATTCTGGCGGAGGTGCGATACCCGTTTAAAGCGTCTGTTGAAAGTGATTTGATCAATTGCTGGCAAACTGCTTTATTTAGTCTTTTAGAGCAAATTAACAAGGAATTACGGCAAGAAATCACCCGCATTGCTATTAACGGTACTTCTTCTACTGTTTTGCTGTGCGATGCTACTGGGAATCCAGTTGATGTACCTTTGCTCTACAACGATGCACGGGGAGCGGTGATGCGAGAAAATTTAAAAAATATTGCGCCGCCAAATCATACAGTTTTAAGTGCTACTTCTAGCTTGGTAAAACTTTTATGGATGATGCAGTTACCTTCTTATACAAAAGCGAGATATTTTTTACATCAAGCTGATTGGTTGGGGTTTCTTTTGCATGGGAAGCTAGGTATTAGCGATTACCACAATGCTTTGAAATTAGGTTATGACGTAGAAGCGTTGCAATATCCAGAATGGCTTAATAAATTACAAATATCAGTTCATCTACCAAAAGTAGTAATTCCAGGAAATCCCATAGGTGAATTGCGTTCCGATATTGCTGGGAAGTACAACTTTTCCAAAAATTGTTTAGTGTGTGCGGGTACGACAGATAGTATTGCAGCATTTCTCGCTAGTGGTGCCAATTCTCCTGGTGAAGCGGTGACTTCTTTGGGTTCTACATTGGTTTTGAAACTTTTAAGTCGTACTCGTGTAGATAATTCTAAATACGGGATTTATAGTCATCGTTTTGGAGATTTATGGTTAACTGGAGGGGCTTCTAATACGGGGGGTGCTGTGTTAAAGCAATTTTTCACTAATGATGAGTTGGAAAATCTTAGTTCTGAAATAGATTTTAGTAAATCGAGTGAGTTGGATTATTATCCGTTATTGAAACCAGGAGAACGTTTTCCAATTAATGACCCTAATTTACCACCTAAATTATCACCGCGTCCGGATAATTCTGTTGAATTTCTCCATGGTTTATTAGAAAGCATGGCTCGAATTGAAGGGCGGGGATACGAGTTATTACAAGAACTTGGTGCAGATAATTTAACTCGTGTTTATACGGCTGGTGGTGGTGCAAAAAATCAGGTTTGGGCTGAAATCAGGAAGCAATATTTAGGAGTTCCGATATTGTCTTCTACAAATACTGAAGCTGCTTATGGTAGCGCTTTATTAGCGATGCGAGGTTTAACTAATATACAAATGTAATATTTAGCGATACTAAAGGGTATCGCTACATTTACAAAGCCTGGCTTTGGCAGGCTTGGTTTGTTTAGCCTTTGGCTTATAGTCTGTGGGTGTTGTACCTTAAGAGTTAATATTTCAAAGGTATTTTCAGAAATTTAGATATAGTTTTGCCGATTCTAAAAGATTTTTCAGATGTTGGGAAATAACCGATATCGATATAGTTCTTAGATTTGAAATATAATCTCACTCGATAATTTTTTTCATCATCGCTATTAAAACTAGTTTGTTTAATGGCAATAAATCTAATTTTTCTTAAAGGATATTCAGCTTTGTATTCTTTACCAGTAAATAAATGTCTACGCTTGTGAATAATTTTATTAACACTAATATTAATTGCAAAATAATTTGATTCACTGGTATCAAAACGAATTAATAATATGCCAGGAATTAATAAAAGTAAAGTAAATGCTACTAAAGATAACTTATTTTTTAAATTATATGAACTAGACAGAATCCAAAAAAATCCTGCCATAATTAATAAATTTATAACCAGTAAACGAACTGAGAATTTTCTTCTATTTCTGACATCCTTTAAATCACTTAATACCAATAGACTAACCGTTTTTTTTACAACTTTCATTGACAATTAGCCTGTTTACGTTCGTAAGTATTTTTTCTGAGTTATATGGTCAGCAATTGTTAGCTTTTAAAATAATATCTAAAAATATTCAGTTTATTTGATACTGGCTATACGTAAATAACAATTTTGTGCGATCGCCTCCGGCACCAGCGAAACTGATCGCAATCAATAATTAGGTTAAGATTAGTTTAAAGAAGGGATTTAAAGGTATTTTAAAGCACAAATTATCTATAAAGGGATGGGGGGATTTAGGATGCCGTAATAAAGGGAGCTTGACTTAGTTGTTAATTATGTAGACAAAAATTGACATTTATCGACAATTGTCAATGCTTTTTAATGTATTTTTTGCTTAATTTTTG
>DESS01000232.1:0-4419 GCA_002361335.1 Richelia sp. UBA3308 | reverse complement strand
TAGGAAGTAATGTCCGACTTGTCAAGACTTTACAGAGCAGCTATCTGGCAACAGCTGCTACTACACCGCGGTGCACCTAAAATAAATCCGTGCAGACGGGTTTATTTTAGGTGCAACGGTTTCAACTGCCGGATAATATCATGTTCGGTTAATAAGCGCATTCTGTGGGGGCAAAGTAACGAGTAACGAGTAATGAGTAACAAGTAACGAGTAATGAGTAATAAGTAATGAGTAATGATGAGTAGTAGGTGATAACCGCGATTCTTAAGTCTTGGTTATATCGTAAGTAATTAGCCGAACTTGATATAAATTATTAAATTATTAAATTAGACTTTTCAAATATAGGAATCCTACTTGAAAATTGAGAGAGATAGGTACACTTGCCTATTGCAAGACAGCCTCTTGCCTGCCTACACAAATAATTATGCAGGAGCGAGCTGCGCGAACACAAATCAAACCGGATTCCTATATCTTTTTCGGTAATCATCTCACGGAGATTATTTTCTATCTTTGATTTTCAAGACAGGAATTTGATTTGATTTTAAATCAACTAATTGCGATCGCCCTAATTTAAAAGCAAATTCTACGTCGTTTCCTGCTGCTAATCCATCATAAAAGGCCACAGCAAATTTAATGGCTGCTTTATCGCCAATTGCCCGATTCATTCCAATTACATATTTAATATGTTGGTTAAGAGCGTCGGCTTGAATTTCTGAATAACAAGCGTTTAGCACTACACATTCCACACCCTTTTCGGCGAAAAGCTCAAACATACTCGCCAACATATCTGCTTGTACAAAAGCTGTTCTGGTTTCATCTTCGAGAAGGATACCATCTTCCCCTGCACCATGTCCGCAGAAGTGAACAATCTGGGGCTGAGTATCTAAAATTGCTCGGTAGAAATCTCGTTGACGTACCGCTAATTTCATCTCTAATTTAAATAGCTCTCTCTTGTTAGCACGTCGCAATCCTTCATCAATTTCTCGGATTTCTTTTTCTAATCGCAGTCTGGAAGTATTTGTGGGATTTGCTGCGAGAATTAAAATTGTTTTTATATCAGTTTTAGTAATTGTATTGGAAATGGGTTTTTGTTGATTTAAAATGGGTTTTTGTTGATTTAATTGTGCAATTTCTTGGGTGACTTTATACTTTTCGACTTCGGCTTCTTGAATCTGCTTATCTAATTGGAAAATAACTGCTGCACTTGTTTCGATTGCTTTAGCTGTTCGCAAACGAATTATTTTGTCTTCTAGTAAATCGTGGAGTTGTTGCAGTTGATTGAGTTGGTGTGAAGGCATCATATCATGTCCGGTTAATAAGCGCATTCTGTGGGGGCGGGCGTAATGAGTAATGAGTAACGAGTAACGAGTAATGAGTAATGAGTATTCATGTTATGTTGGTAATAACCGCCATAAAGGTAATGTGGTTTATATACTAAATAATTAGCCGGACTTGATATCAGTTAATTCCTTCTTATTTATAAAAATTCTTGTGATACGGGCATCCCTGCCCGTCTAAACCTACCGCACTAACCGAAATTAACCGTTAATTTAATCTAAATACTATCTGGATCGATATTTAATTCTCGCAACTTAGCAGCCAATTTATCTACTTGTTCTTCTGTTGAGCCACTCGCCGCTATAAATAGACGGCGATTCAGGCATTACCTTCTAACTTTTCGCCCTTCTTGGTTATCTGGTTAGAGGCTAGCACTTCGTTGGACATCTGCTCAGAGGAACTATAACCGCTCCTACTTTCACGCTCGGCTACTCGATTTACAGATTGCTGATATTGCTTCCATGCGTCCAACAAGAATGGCTCCATCCCTGGATACTCACACTGAGCATCCCACAATGAAAGCTTATCGTTATAGATGCATCTACTCAAAAATGCAGAGAACAAATCGCGGTGCATCACAAACCCGGTTACATCTTTATGCACTCTTTGAGATAGACTTTTCTTAATACGAGTCCCATCCAAATGAGTTTGTGACAATGCGGTCTTTTGAGTAGAAAATGTTAGAAAATAACCGTTAGCATTTTCAGCTTTACGTTTAAGTTCTGATTGAAAATATCCTGGTGACTTAGCGCTTATCGCTTTACCGTAGCGTTTCTGCCAACCTTTTATATTTACTTTTTCAGTTTTAATCTGATTACCATGACGCAAAATATCATTAACTAATCTACGATTTTGAGACTTTGCATAAGCAGCTTTACGACGTTCTAACTCGACTTTTTTAGCTGCTATCCGGCGATAGTTTCTGGTTTTTATCCATTGCTTTTTACCTTTCTTAAGTTTACCTTTTTTACGAACAGTTTTGTTGCCAACCTCCTTATCAAAGTCAGGCTCAAAATTATCTGGATTGTGCATTCTTTGAGAACGCTGCATCTTTCTTTGAAGCGCTTTTATCTCGCGCTCAAATGTTGGTACCTTGTCCGCAAATGGCAGTAATCCCGCTTTATTATCAGCAACAAACGCAACATTAGAGATGTTAACATCTAGTCCAACTATCCCTTGTGTTACGTAGTTCTGAGGTTTTTGATATGGTAAACCTTCATTAATTAGCTGAACGAACCAGCGCTTTTTACCATTAAGGTTACGCCATAAAATACGGCAATATTTAACAGGTAAATTTAATCCATGAACTATTACTGGATTATTCCAATCGATAATTGGCTTAATCTTTAAACCGCACCAAACGACTTGATTCTTGAGCCAACGCAAACCTTGCTTGTTTGACTTTCCTTCTACTGACTTAAAGCGGGTAGTTACCTTGAATCTAACCTGTTTGGCTATTCCAAATAATATACGCTCAACCGCTTTAAATGCTCTGGTAGCCAATTTTTGTTGAGTATTAGAATCAACTTGCGCGGCTATCCACTTGGATGATTTAGCCGTTAAAACAGCAAAACTTTGTAACTCATAATCAGAAAATCTTGCTTGCTCTGTGGCTGTTTTGAATAGTTCTTTACGCTGTTTTTTATCTTTCTCTCGATTTAATTTTTTGGCTTGCTTGTATGGGTCGGAATTGCGTACCAACTCCATGCGAATCAACGCTTCGTTGAGACAAGCGTTATAAAGTTGTCTACCAGCCTGGAATCTAGCAGTTAATTGTTTATTAATCTTGCTATCAACCTTTAGCGGTAATTCTGTGATCAATGATGGAGTTGTTTTGCGAGCCATTTGACCGACCTCTCAAATGTTGTTATAAATAACATAACAGTTAGTACACTAACCGTCAACAAGTATGAGAGATAAATCTGGACATTTTAAAAAAGGAAATACCGAAGGGTTCGTTAGCAATCGAAATGAATCGTTGAAAAGTACAATCACGTTACGTTTAACAGCAAGAGATAAAGAAACATTAAAAAACGTTCCAAATTGGCAGGAACGATTGAGAGATTACATACACATATTGATTAACAAAGACGGCGAATAAATGAGCCACTGCGTTGGGCGGGTTCCCCGACTTGAAGCAAGTGGCGTTCGCTCGTGTCAAAATTCCGCCCCGATTTAAAAATGCGGGGCTACCTTTTTCCCGCGTGCTTTAGCTCAAACAAAAAGAAGCCTCTCACCTACCCGGAACGGGAGGTGATGAGATGAATTTTTGGGCGATGAGGAATTGACCCACAACCAATTCAATCCGTAGGATTGACAGGAGGGTGGGTCGATGAGGAATCGCCATTTTCTGGGGTATTTTGATTCTCAATGTATTTTCGCAAAGTTGAAACCGTAACACCACCACAACTAGCAATAAAGTAAGACCCGTTCCAAAAAACATCCTTACTATAAAATAGAAGCAAATGTTGAGAAAATTCTTGCCTCAATTTTCTAGAAGACACAGATTTTAAATTGTTAACTAATTTGCTAAGTTCCAGGTCTGGATGATACTGAAAAAGCAGATGCACATGGTTGTCCTCTCCGTTAAACTCAACCAATTTGCAATCCCATTTGACCAGTAGTTCTTCAAAAATAATGTGTAAGCGTTCCAGCATTAAGTTTGTAAACGCTTTTCTTCTATATTTTGTGGTTAATACAAGATGGGCTTTAAGGTCGCTGACAGACCTCCCCTTGGAAACAAAATCATTTTTCATAGTATTTCTGGAATATTTTTCCAAATTGGTGTATGCTTAAAAAATAACACTGATTTTACAAGGTGGTGATAAACAAATGCGGACAGCGTACCAGTACAGACTACGCCCAACAAAACAACAAGCATCAGAAATAGATAGATGGTTATCTATGTTATGCGCCCAATATAATTTTTTGTTGGCTGATAGATTCAACTGGTATGAGCAGAATCGTTGCCCAATCAACGCTTGTCCTCTTGTTTGTTACTTACCACAATTACGGGATAATCCTAATTACTACACTCAAAAGAGAACACTGCCTAACCTTACTCCCTTCTCGCTAAAAGAC
>DESS01000231.1:15029-15217 GCA_002361335.1 Richelia sp. UBA3308 | reverse complement strand
CTAATAACTAATAACGAAATATGGCAACATCAACTTGTTGCAATACTTTTTCAATATTTGAATTATTATCTAAAACAATATCGGCTTTTTTCTTTTTTTCTTTTAAGGGCATTTGACTGCTAATTCTTGCTTGTGCTTGTTCGAGGGTTAATTGATTTCGCTGCATTAATCTTTCTAACTGCTGTTGT
>DESS01000231.1:14347-14906 GCA_002361335.1 Richelia sp. UBA3308 | reverse complement strand
CCCTAGAAAGGCGATCGCCAACGTAAGGATGAATCAAATTGTCTATCCATAAGCGTTCTTGTTGATTATTAAATATAATGTCACCCAATTTTTGTCGGTTTAGACTGCCATCAGCTAGTAAAATTTTTTCTCCATAACGTTTAACTATTTGCGCCAGAAGTGGTGAATTAACAGCAACAGCTTCTCTTGCATAAATATCAGCATCTAAAATTGGTAAATTATAAGCATTAGCTAAATAATTAGCGACAGTTGTTTTACCTGTCGCTATACCTCCAGTTAAACCGATGATACGTTGTTTCATGAATTACAAGGAATTAGGAATGATAATAGTATTATCCATTAAAGATAAGTAAATCTCAGAGTCACATATACTGAGATTCTATAATGTGTAAATTGGGAGTGTATTCCCATTTTTTAACCTATTCCTTTAAATTTGTCACCCAATTAATAATTGCTTGATTCAACCCTTCTAAAGTGTATTCTGAAGCTTCAATATCTACACGTCCAAAATATTTTTGACAAGCTTGAGAAGTTTGAGGACCAATAGAAGCAATATAAA
>DESS01000231.1:12673-14226 GCA_002361335.1 Richelia sp. UBA3308 | reverse complement strand
CACCGTTTTAGAACTAGCAAAAGTGATGATATCAACTGTACCACTTTGTAAAGCTAATTCAGCCGAAGGAGGGATGAAACTGGGACAACAAGATTGATATGCTGCTACCTCCACAACATCTGCTTGTTGATTTTTGAATTCCCTAACTAAATCTTCTCTTCCACCAGTTTCAACCCGAGGAAATAAAACCTTTTTACCAGCAAGTTGTTCGGGAAAATGTTCTACTAAAGAATCGGCGATAAAATTGGGCGGAATAAAATCTGCTTGTAAATTATGATTTTTCAGAATTTGAGCAGTTTTCTCGCCAACAACGGCTATTTTCAGATGAGCTAAATTACGGGCATCTTTACCTATTACCATCAACCTTTCAAAAAAGTAATTGATGCCGTTGGAGGAAGTGAGAATTAACCAGTCAAATTCCGATAAATTGGCGATCGCATTATCTAAATCCTGCCAACTTGAAGGCGGGGCGATTTCTAATGCAGGCATTTCAATTGCATTGCCACCTGAATCTGTAATAAGCTGGGTAAATTGACTTGACTGTCCTACCGAACGAGTAATTAGAACAGTTTTTCCACTTAAAGGTAGATTAGAAGATGGCGTTGAAAGTTGGGAAAATGGAGTAGCTGTCATGGATTTGCAGTCCAAATATATAAGGTGATAGGGAAGCCTTTAAATATATATTCTCAGATTCTCAAAACCCGCGTAACCCGACCACTTCCCCAATTACAATTACAGCAGGTGACAAACCCACGTTGGATACTTGTTCTACAATTGTGGAAAGGGTACCAGTCCACACTTGTTGCTCTGGAGTACCGGCTTTACGAATAATCGCGATCGCCGTAAATTTATTTTTCCCATATCTGATTAATTGGTGTATAATCTCGGAGAGATGTTGTCCACCCATTAACAGTACCAGGGTATCTAACCTAGAAAGCGCTTCCCAATCAAGATTATCTGGTTGATGAGCGCTCAATACGACAAAGCATCTGCTCCGCTCCGCGTCTGTAAGAGGAATCCCTGCTAGCATTGGCGCGGCTGTTGCTGAAGAAAGCCCTGGAATAACTTCAAAATCGCAACCAGCAGTTTGCAAAGCTTTAATTTCGGAAATACAGCGACCAAAAATAAATGGATCGCCAGATTTTAGCCTTATTACAAGTTTATCTTGTTGAGAGTATTTTATTAATAATTGATTAATTTCTTCTTGAGGAGTACTAGGTAAACCGCCACGCTTACCCACATAAATTTTCAAGCAATTATCCGGTACCAACTCCAGCAATTGCTCATCTACCAAAGCATCATAAATCAATACCGCAGCTCTAACTAGCAGTCGATATGCCTTAACCGTTAAATATTCTACATTTCCCGGTCCAGCGCCCACAAGGTAGACTTTCCCATTTAATTTAGTCATTCCTTTAGCATACAATACAACAGATTCAGATACTTCAAGTTTAGTTTTTAGTTAGGCTTTGCTGAAAAAGTCTTTTATTGAAGCTAGGGAACAATTTAATTCTTTATTCATAATTCTTTATTCATAATTCTTTATTCTTTAT
>DESS01000231.1:6468-12611 GCA_002361335.1 Richelia sp. UBA3308 | reverse complement strand
TAATTCTTAATTCATAATTCTTAATTCTTTATTCTTAATTAATAATGGTCAAATCTTAGGAGAGCTAAGGGCACCCAATAAAATCAACCACCACGGTACTTTCAAATCGGGGATTAGTGATGAATAATTTCTGAGTGCTCTTAGGGCAAAAGGTAGTACAAAACGTAGAGAACGAAGGGATACAGGAAGATTTCCATCTTGATCGACGATTCCATATTGCTTAGCGACTTCAGCGACAATATGTACCCTTCCCGTACTGCCCATTATTTTTGCATTTGACTGGGAGGCTAGCATGGCTATCACCCGCCCTGTGAGTAGAGGTGTTTCCCAATTATAGCGATCGCTAAATATGGCACTTTGAGAGTCAGTAATATTTTGTTCTTCAATTTCCGAAGCCATACTGGAAATATGCTCTGTACCAACGATACCAGGCCAAATTGAAATGGAAGCCACATTTAGTGGTTTTAATTCCACAGCCATATCAGCAGCTAGGCGATCGCATGCAGCTTTTCCTGCACCATAAGCAGCACCGAAGATATAAGACAACCCACCCCAGGAGGATATTGTGCAAATCAAACCTGAATGATTTTTAGTCATCATCCGAGCAGCAAAAACACTGGCAACATAGTGACTGCGAAGGCCAACATTATTTCCTGCATCCCAAAAATTTGGTTGGCAATCCCAAAATGGTTTTCCTTGAGCATCTCTCAATGCTCTTACACCGGAATAAGCATTATTCACCAACAAATCCAGTTGTCCGTTTTGCTCGTCTTGAATGCGCTCAAACAGTTTTGCTACCTGCTCGTCATCGCTATGATCTACAACTAAGGGAATGCAAACACCACCGGCAGACTCAACTGCTTTTTGGGTATCATTCAAAGTACCTGAAATATCCCCATCGGAATTAGAATTATTGAGAGTGCGCCCTGTAATATAAACAGTTGCACCCGCTTCACCAAGCCCAATTGCAATTCCTTTACCAATCCCCCGCGTAGCACCGGTGACTAATGTGACTTTACCTTCAAGATTTTTCACGTCTGGTTTTACATCCCCTTAGTTGTATCTATTCTGTAAAAGATGGACAACTGACACTAAAACATAAATATCCTGTTTCCATGGGAGCATAGAAGCACTTATCCCGACCAAGGCTTGCACGGCTGAACCCTCCGCACTTGGGAGATATTCGTGTTAAATCCTTTTTTTTCTTGATAACTGCTTGCTACTTACATATTTATCAAGAAAAATTAAACCTAATTTTGATTATTATACTAATAATTAAGCACAAAATATTCAACTAATCCGAAAACCTAAGTTTTTCTTTGAATGGCAAGGCAACTTATCGGAACTAAGGGACTAGGACAAACAAGTACTCGATAAAAAAATTTTGTGGTACTGGCTCGCCTGTACCACAAGATTTTATTTCTTGAATTTATTTCTTGGATTCACCTAAACGCTTTCTGGAGCAATTTCATAGCGATAAATAGCTCCTTCTCCGGAACTAACACCTAAATCGCTATAATAAAGAAATCCATCAGGACCTGTGGTAATTTGTACGGGGATACCAACATTACTTCTAAAACGCTGAATCGATTCAAATTCACCTCCACTACCAAAGGTAATGCTGTCAATTGTCCGTTGGGAACTATCTGCAACAAATAATTGGTCCTGGTAAATTGATGGTAATTCGTTACCGCTGTAAAAATCACCCATGATAATCGCGTTGGAAGCAAAGTGTTCGTATGCGTAAGCGGGTTCGGTGACAGCACTATCGCCAAAATCATCGTAGAATTCTTGAGGCGGTGTGACTGTTACTACTTCACCTGCGTCATTGGTAAATGTATAACTTAAGGTTGAATATTCTGGTTGTCTTAAATTTGAAGGTGTGTTGGTAACGGGATCAAATCCACCTTCATAATAAGGCCAACCATAGTTACTACCTCCACCACTGTTATTAACTTCTTCCCAGAGTTTCCAACCCACATCGCCGATGTAAGGTTTTCCAGTTTCCCCATCCAATGTAAATCGGAAGGGATTACGCAATCCTAAATTAAATACTTTGGAACGATTACTATTTGGATCCCCATCGTAGAATGGGTTATCGCTTAAACCTTCCCCTGTAATTGGGTCAATACGGAGGAGTTTTCCTGATAAATTATCAACATCTTGGACGCGGATTGAACGGGGATCCACCCGGTTATAGGAAGTACCATCTCCATTGCTGACGTATAAGTTACCATCAGCACCAAAATCGATATAACCAATGGAGTGAGATTCACTATCGCTGGCAAGATAATCTTGCACATTGACAGCTGTGTCTAAGTTTTCAAAATAATCCGCCATGCTGCTAAATAACTCGCCGTTTTCATCAACAATTCCTGATGGGGCAAAGTTATTAGCAAAATCGATACTGCCGCTATCGGTGGCAACAACATTGGTACTATTTCCGTCGGGATTACTAGTAAATTCCCAATTACTATTAGTTCCTAGTAATACTACTTCTGTACCGGCAACGGCACGTAACCCGGTGATATTACCATCTGTGTCCAGGATATATTCTGCGTTGACTCTTACAAGCCGCGAAGGTCGATTTCCATTATTATCTGGCTCATCCAGGCTAGTATCAGGATTGACATTGGAAAATACTTCTGGTGGGTCGTAGGTATAAGCTAGATAAACGTAAGGATTTGCATCAAATTCCGGATGTACAGCAATTCCTAATAAACCGCGATCGCGAGTATTATTAACTTCAGTACTTATATCAATAAATACCTCTGATTGCAGTACACCATCATTTAAAACACGTACAATACCATCTTTTTGGGCAATTAACAAGAAGTTCTCATCTGTTTCCACCGGTAAAGGTGCCCAATCAAAGGATGTCGGTTGGGTTAATCCATTGACGACAAGTTGGCGGGTAATGCTGCCCGAATCGTCATCAATAATGGTAATTTTACTGCTATCTGCCGCTGGATCGAGGGTGGCTCCAAAGGCATTGCTAAACTGCAATGTAAAGGTTTCATTGACTTCACCAATGGTGTCATCCACAAGGGGAACGGTGATTGTCCCTGTCAATTGACTTGAAGTAAATGTTAATGTGCCACTGAGTGCTTCATAATCGGTTCCCGGTTGTGCCAGGTCATCAGCGTTACTGACTGTTGTATAATCAACAGTGGCTATATTACCAATATTTGGGCGTTGAACGGTAATGATAGCCTCACCTGCATCTTCATCAACGCGAACATCCTCAATAGTTATAATTTCAGATTCATCATCCAAAATTGTAATTGTTGCCGTGCGATTGGGTGCTAGTGTAGCGTTTTGGGTTTGATCGATCGCAAATGTAAATGTCTCGTTGGATTCAACAATATCATCATCAAGGATGGGAATACTGACAACTTCACGAGTTTGCTCGGGTGCAAATGTGGCAGTTCCTGCTGTTTGAGTAAAATCATCTCCTGAATCAGCAGTAATTCCTGTTGTAAAATACTCTACTGTAGAAGCTTCGCTTAAATCTTCTCCTGTACGAAGAATTTCTACTTCCACACTATCTTGACTCTCAGCCACAATAGTGGGTAAATCTCCTAAGCCAATTAAGGGTGGGGGTGTAGATGCATACAATTGACTAGAAGGAACTACCTGACGCATTTGTGTCGGGCTTGACCATTCTAATGTCGCACTAGCTAAAATACCATTTTCATAGTATTCAATGCGAATATCATATCTTTGACCAGCTTCTAGGGCAATGGTTCCACTGCTTTCGGTGGCGGCTTGATCGAAAAAACTATCAATGACTAATTCATCATCAATAAATAGTCGTACCCCGTCGTCTGTTGTTGCGTAGAAGGTATATAGTTCGCTATATTTGGTTTCAATTTGTCCCCCCCACACAACAGAAAAAGTATCTGGTTCAATAGATGGATCGGGGGAACCCGTACCCCAATCATAATTAACTGTTGCGTCGGTACGAGTCAAATTCAGATTGGTGAAATCAATATTATCGTAGTATTCACCCCTTAAACCTGTTCCAGTACCCGGAATATCAATTAAGTAACTACCCAGGGTTCCACCAGTGACAAAATTTCCGCTGGTATCGCTAACTTGATCTGGTTCGAGAGAAATTGTATAACGACCATTATGAGGGGCTAGCCAAACTCCTCCTGGAGCATCAATCTTATAAGTAGCAGTACGAGGAGTACCATCTTCTGGAGTATCAATACTCACCAATTCAGCTAATTCATTAAACTCTTTTGGTCCAGTGATGCGAATATCACTATCATCTAGAGTAGAGATATCAATGGCCGTGTCATCGCTATAGGTGACGGTAAATGTGTAGCTAGGTTCACCATTAGTTGTTAAATCGGTTGCACTTAAGGATGGAGTTGACGAAGATGAAGATTGAGAAAATAGTTGGGATTGGGGAATGATTTCTTTAGTTTGACTAGCACTTGACCATAATAACTGGGCAACTGCGTCTATTGTATTTTCATAATATTCAACTTCAATATCGTAATTTTCACCTGCAAGAAGAGCAATAGGCGCACTAGCCACTTCTGTTGCCGCTTGATCGACAAATTGGTCGATAATAGTTTCTCCGTTAATCCTGACACGGATACCATCATCGCTATTAGTGTAGAAAATATAATCTTCGCTAAATAAAGGTTGAACTTGTCCTGTCCATCTAACTGAGAAAGTTTCTGGATCGACCGATGGATCGGGGGTACCTTCACTCAAGTCAAAGTCAATGGTGGGATCGACGCGAGTTAAAGCTAAATCAGTAAAGTCAATATTGTTGTAATATTCCGCCTGCAATCCATCTCCATCACTAGCACCATTGATATTAACTTCAAAGTCACCGAGGATTGTGGGTAAAGCAAAGTTTCCACTGGTATCGCCAATTTGATTCTCTTGCAGTGCAATTGTATACTCACCGTTATCAAAGTTACCCCAAGTTCCTCCCGGCGCTGTAATTTGATAAGTGGCAGTCCGTGGAGTACCATCAGTTGCAGCATTTACACTTACTAATGTTGCCAGTTGACTGAATGAATTCGGTCCTGTAACCAGAATATCTAAATCATCAATAGTGCTAATATCAATACCAGCATTATCAGTATAATCAACTGTAAATGTATAAGTCTCCCCACCCTCAGTATTAAGTGTTGTGGCGATCGCAGTTGCAGTTGGAAGAGTAATCTCTGGGTACAGTTGAGATTGAGGGATGACTTGTTTTAATTGACTCGGACTTGACCATTCCAAGCGAGAAACAGCTAAACCTCCATTCTCGTAATACTCCAGTTCAATAGCATATTTCTCTCCCGCTTCCAAAGTAATTGGCGTACTCGCCACTTCGGTTGCTCCTTGGTCAAAGAAATTGTCAATAATCGTTTCTCCATTAATCTTTAGACGTACACCATCATCGGAGATTGTATAAAAGGTATAGGTTTCGCTAAAATGCGGTTCTACAAAACCTGTCCATCTTACAGAAAAAGTATCTGATGCAATTGTTGAAGAAGGAGAACCCCCTTCCCAATCGAAATCCACTGTTGCATCAGTACGTGTTAACTGCAAGTTAGTAAAGTCAATATTATCGTAGTATTCTCCGCGCAGTCCCGTTCCGGTCGCAACCATTAATTATTCTCCAGGAAGTTGGTATAAATTAATTCGAGATTCCCATAAAAATTACTGTTTAACAAGTATTTTTAACTATAACAATGTGAAGTGTTCTTAAAGATACTAGTAGTAAAGATTCTAACCATAGCAGTTGTGATAATTAATTCTTAGGGCATTTCCGTGTTGCCGAATTCCTTTCCCTTATTGGTTTTGAGCCAAAATATAATATCCCGAACAATATATTAAGATGAGATTTTTAGATAGCAGTAAGATAGCAGTAAGATAGCAAATAACAGGTTACATATCCTTCTAATCCATGTGGTGAGAAAGCTCCAGCAATTTCCGGATGGCTTAACCAAATCTTTATAGTTATATCCGTAAATTCCGCAAAAATAGTCATAAGTTAGGGATTCACGACAAACTTGATTTGTGGGGGCAATAAGTAATATTATGTCAGGTTAATAAGCGCATTCTGTGGGGGTGAATGAGTAACAAGTAACGAGTAACGAGTAGCGAGTAATGAGTAATGAGTCTTC
>DESS01000231.1:0-6377 GCA_002361335.1 Richelia sp. UBA3308 | reverse complement strand
TAATTAGCCTTCCCTTGATATAAGAAGTGAGAAGCAAGAAGTAAGAATTAATAACTAATAACTAATAACTAATCAGGACTTACGCAAGGTCGATTTGTCATTGCGACCGAAACGCAGTGTAGGGAAGCAATCCCAGAGTTTTTGCGATTACTACCCTACTCTTCGAGAACCCCTTTGGGGAACGGGAACAGATAAAGGTGAACGCCCCTCGTGAGTAATGACGTAATTATGTTGCTTTTGCGTAAGTTCTACTAACAACTAACAACTAACAACTAACAACTAATAAAGAGGGAGAGAGTGAGGGAGTGAGGGAGGGAGGGAGAGGTAATTGGATGGGGTTTTTACCCCAACCAATTACTAGCACCGTACAGACGGTGGGGTTTTAAACCCTGCATGTCTTGATAACTAACAACTAATAACTATTTAATTTTTGCAATAAGCGATCGACTTCTTGAGCTTTATCAGGTTGACGTTTTTGTAATACTTGTTTAGCTTTCTGTAAATATTCTATGGCTTCTTTCTGTTTATCTTGCTCCATATAAATTCGACTCAAACGCAAATAAGCATCAGCTTTTTTAGGTGCACGGGTAATGACTTCTTGATATTTTTCGATTGCTTCTTCTACTTTTTCTTGTTTCAACAAACAATCACCTAATAACAAGCGAACTACATCGTTAGTGGAGTTTATAGAAATCACTTGACGAAACACAGCTTCTGCATTTTGGTAATCTTTTTCCTGGTAAAAATTGAGTCCTTTTTGAAATAAATTAGAAGTAATTAAAGTCTTCCAGGCAAAATAAATCAGAAGGGTGATACTGGAAATAACTATAATTACGGGAATAATTGTATTTAGTTGCCAGGTTTCTAACATAAGAATTAATTAATAATATTTAGGAATTAGGAGTTGTCGGCATTTTAAAACATATTTTAATCAAGCAAACTAGAAAGTTGCAGTATGTAACAATTTTTATTTTATCTTAAATTTATTAGTAATCGTTAATTTTATTAACTAAAACATATGGGTTTAATTCCCCACCGTCACACGGTGGACGAATGACGAATTGAGTTGGGGTCGCTCATCCCCATCTCAATTCCAATCTTCTTCCTTCTTCCAACTTCTATCTTCCTTCGTTTAATTATAAGCCGGTTGGTAATGAAGAGCTTTATTGGTTCGTTTCAATCCCTATTAAGATAGGACTTAGGCGATTGTCACAATACTTGGGTGGTGCCGTACACTCAGCAGCCTTATTATTACCTTGAAAATTAGTCTGTGTAAAAGCACCACTAAAAGAAAATATGCCAGTTGCTCCCGTCTATTAAGGAATTTAGAATTTTGAATTTGGATGTACTTTTGTGGTGATTCCAGAAACGAGTAAGACGGGAACATCTCCGGCGTTGAGTCTTTTAAGCTAAAATTTTCGCATATGGGATAGGCTATTTGAATAAGCGTTTTTCGTTAGAACACTTAAAAAGGATTTACCAATGAGCCTGCCGACAAAAATTACTCCTACCCTTGGAATCTTCCAAGCAAAAACCGTTACAAGCAATCAACAAGTTACTACCATCAGTCTCAACGAGCTATCTGAATCTATCTACAATGCTTTAACCCAATATCCCTATTACATCGTAGTTAATGGATTTACCCCCTTGCGAGAGCGTACCAAACTGATGGATTTTGCCCGTGCGGTTAGAGCCAAAATTTCACCACCTTCTACAAGCAATCGCGAAGATATTAACAAGGTTTCTTTTACAAAAGTTTACATCAATCGTCAACAGGAAAAAGCACAAGAAGGCGGAGCTACCCAGTACAGCCGCACGCATTTGCGGTTGCCTCCTCATACCGATTCGTCCTATATGATGTTGCCCCATGAGATTGTTGCCTTTCACTGCATTGATGCAGACGAGAATGGTGGTGAGACTATCATGGTACCGATTGACGATATATTAAAAAACCTTGAAAAAAATGTCTTGGCGCTTTTGCGAGACCCCGTTTATCCATTTGGACCCCATTGTCATGCTATTATCTGTGGTGACGAAGATAATCCTTTGATTCGCTACTATCACGCACAAGTCAAGCAATTCTTAACTCCAGATAACTCCCTTTCACAAGAGCATTTAGCAGCCCTCAAAATACTAGACGAATTGCTCGAACAAACCCATTTACTTCAAAAATTTCATTTACAGCCAGGTCAAATTCTATTCATGCACAACCATAAAGTGCTACACGGGCGAACAGCACTATCACCCGAAACAAATCGTCTATTGTATCGCATACGTATGCACGCGGCTAGCTTAGGAGCACAAGGGCAGATTGCTGCCGCTCATAATGTTGAGACTTATATGGCATTAGCCACAGAACTAAAGAGAATAGGACGATTTGAAGCAGCACTGCAACAATATCGTCATGGCAGCGAACTGGCTCAAAACAATACAAAAGTACTGAATGCTTACGGTTCTCTTTTGTTGAAAACTGGGCAGTTTGATCGCGCAAATGACATTTTTCGCCAATGTGTGGCTCTCAACCCCAGGGATTATCAAAGTGGGCTTGCACTATCAAGTTTGGCTCGGATGAGAGGTGATGATCTTGAAGCTAAAGCTTTGCTGAAGCCGGTGATGCAAGCTCACCCATTGGTTGTTGAAGATGAGTACAATCCGCAACAGCCTAAAATCTTGCGATTGCGCGGTATAGAAAATGCTGCCTACAACATTTTGGCAAACTCGGATGGTACTTTTAGCAAACTATTGAGGGGCGGGCATTTTTCTATTACCAACCTGCTCGGGAAAGAAGACTATAATCTGCTCTTATTCAATATCTTTGAAAACAATGTAGATACTTTTAACGATTTTCCTTCATTTGATTTAATACTCAATACTATTGCCTGTTCCGATTCTAAACAGGCATCATTGCTAGCAGCAGCGAGATTTGTTGACCGCTATCCCCATATTCCTATCATCAATCATCCTCGCCAGGTGCTGGAAACGACTCGAAATCGAAATAGTGTTCGTTTAAATACAATTGAGGGTGTGAAGTTCCCTAAAACAGAGAAGGTTTGGTGGTCTGGAGACGCTTTAGATGAAATAATTAATACAATTTTTGGCTGGGGATTTAAGTTTCCTATGATTGTTCGCAAAGTAGGGTCTCAAACAGGTCAAAGTGTCGTTCTCTTGGATCGCGAATTTACCTTAAGGAAACATTTTGAAACTAGCCCAACAAATCAGGAGTATTACATTATTCAGTTCCAAAATTGTCCGATTCGGCACAATGTTTATCATAAAATGCGGCTCTTCTTTATTGACGGTACTCTGTACCCAGTGGCAAATGTTTTCAACAATACATGGAATACTCATTCTGGCGATCGCTATAACGTGATGGATAAAACAGAATGGATGAAAGCACAAGAGCGTGCTTATTTGGGCGACCCATGCGGCTACCTAGGCTGCGAAAACTTCAATCGAATGCATACCATCCGCGACCTGGTTGGACTGGATTTCTTTGGTATAGATTTTACAATTTTGCCCGACAGAACAATCTTTATCTTTGAGCTTAATGCAGCTATGAGACATAATTTCGACCATGCAGATAATTTTCCATACACAAAACCATATTTAGACAATATTTCCCATGCATTCGAGCAAATGATCAAAAATCGAGTTAATAAGGTCAAAGGTTAGAGGTCAAAGGTATTATACCAAATCCGTTGGCATCAGAATTATATTTTTTTTCAGCCTCGGAGCGCGGAGGTGCACGCAGCGAAAAGTGCGGTCTTGGGGAGCCACTGCGTTGCGGAGGTCTCCTCCGTTGTAGCAAGTGGCGTGGTTTCCCCCATGAGCAACTTTTCAAGAGAGAGGGACGCAGAGTTTTTTTTGATGATTTTTTTATAATACCAAAGCAAAGGTCAAAGATATTAAACCTTTCTCTGTGTTCCCTATTCCCTACTCCGTACTCCCTGTATTTCTTGATTAAACTCAACGAGGTTGTCGCCAACCCCGTTGGTCTTCAAAACCGGACATGAAATTTTCACTTCATCCGGCTCCTCAATATCTTGGTGCTTGTCACGCATGCCTCTTTCGCTGCTAAGTCTACAGCGGTTTTTTCATCGTGGCAATGTCGATGAAGTAGTTGGAAGTTTGAGTATTCATCCTTACCACCTTGAGAGCGGGGAATGATGTGGTCGATTTCCATTAAATCATCTTCTTTAAAATAGAGTTCACAATGTGGACATTTACCTTTTTGCTTTTTAAGGAGTAACGAAATCCTTTTATTGGCTTCTGGGTGTTGTCCCATTCTTTTACTCCAATAGACCCAATCACCGTCAAATGGGCTTTTATTTCCTTGCACTTTTATGTGCCTTACGATGGAGGTCTCTGAGTGCAGGGAAATCTTTTTGATTGAATCTTTGTCATTAGCTGCGAATCTCCAACCGTTGCCTTTATCAATAAGCCAATATTTATTTGATATCCAATACTGACTTTTGTGTGGGTGACGGTGGACTGCCCAGTTTCTAAGTTGCTGGTACATCCAGTTATTTAGTAAAGAATATGCATCGCTTGAAACTACCGTTGAGAAATATTTAGACCACCCGGTTATTATCGGGTTGAGTTCATCTATTAGCTTCAATTGAGTTGACGCTTTATGAACGTTAATGATTCTTTTAATTTTCTTACGGTGTTCTTTGATGTTATCTTTACTGGGCTTGATAAGGGTTTTAAATCCTAATTGTTCCCCATTAGTGTTCTTTCCTGATTGATATTTACCAACTGGAAATTGTCTAATTGAGAAACCCAAGAATTTAAATCCTTTGTTTCCATCATGTTGATGTAAAGTATGGGAAATTCTTGTTTTGCTTGGTTTTAGTTCTAATCCCAATTCTTTAAGCCATTCAGAAATTATTTTTTGGCATTGCTTCACCACTTCTAAGTCTTCATGTAGGACTACGAAGTCATCGGCAAAGCGAATTAAATGGGCTGGGTTTATGTAAGTCCTTTTCCCTTTTATCCGCTTTTCCTTTTTAGGAAATGCTTGCTTTATTCGCTGTTCCATCCCATGTAGGGCTATATTCGCGAGTAATGGCGAACAAATTCCTCCTTGAGGTGTGCCTTCTTTGGTTGGAAATAGCTTTTTATCGTCGATTACCCCAGATTTTAACCACGCCCTTATCTGTCGGCGTAGGGTAGGAGAGGTGTTCAACTTTGCTAATAACTTTGAATGGTCAATTCGGTCAAAACATTTTGCAATGTCAGCATCGAGTACATATTTGCTCTTATGCTTAATTGCGTCAAATATTGCGCCGATTGCATCATGAGTGGAACGTCCAGGTCTAAATCCATAGGAATTTGGCTCAAATTTGGCTTCCCATTCGGGTTCCAGAACCAGTTTTACTAAGGATTGTAATGCGCGGTCGTCTATTGTGGGTATTCCCAAAGGGCGCTTTTCTTGTGTACCAGGTTTAGGTATCCAAATCCTACGTGTAGGTTTGGATTTTCTGGTTAGCTTTAAACGTTTAACTAGTTTTAGACGTGCTTCTGGGGATAGTTGTTTTTTACCATCCACACAGAGCCGTTCTTTTCCCAGTGTTATCTTGAGTTACCCTACGCACCGCCAGACATTTTGAAGACCAAGACCTTATCAAGGTTCTTTGGAGTCGCCTAACTGTTTTGACATCGTCACGTTCTGAGGCTTTGAATATGCGTTTTTGTAGCTTGAAGACCTTCCTTTCTAACTTACGCCAGGGGATGTTCTTCCATTCCATCATCGGGTTTTCAATCCGTGCTTTAGACATATATACTACTACTTATACCTATTCATTCCAAGACATCGTGTCTACGTCTGCTTATCCCAGAAATTACTTTGGGCTTTTGCTTCTTAGACAATCTTGCCACCTTATTGCATCCGGTTAGTACCTACTCATGGTTTCGACCATTCCATGAGAACAACTAAGGGGTTACTTCGTTCCTGATAACCGTTATTAGAACCTTTAGGATGATGCTCTCTGCCGGGTTTGTTGGTGGTGTTTACTGGTCGGAAGTGTAACCGCCAGTCCCCTATCCTTCACCTTTTGGTTATAGCCTATCAGCTTTATTTGGCTATTTGCGGTTGACGACAGTTCTACCACATCTTTGCTTTCGCTATCCATAGATTCATGCTCGATGGGAACCGGATTAAGCTTCTAGTTTTACCACCTTTTCACCCCGCTTTACGGATTGATGACTAGTCGCTACCGTAGGGGTGATGCTGTTACCCCAACACCAGGGGAGAAGGACTTACACCTTCACGATTATCAAGTTGTAAGGATTTTGACATTCGTTAGAATGCGGTTAATCCTCCCACCCGTCCCTGAGTACTTGACTCATTTAGGATGAACGAATCGCACACACTC
>DESS01000106.1 GCA_002361335.1 Richelia sp. UBA3308 | reverse complement strand
ACTAATAACTAATAACTAATATCAGCTTTACCTTTACCAGGAATTAAGCCACGCCTTCCGGGCATTTGAGAAAGCATGAGAAAGCGACGAAGATGTTGTAGGTGTTCGGTATTTCCTAAGAATTCTATTTCTTCTATGGCTTCTTTAAAAGTTATATCGGAACGGTAGAGAATACGGAAGGCTTTTTTGAGAATTTGTAACTCTTCGCTAGAAAAACCGGCGCGCTTGAGTCCGATTAAATTAAGGGTGCGAATGCGTGCTGGATTACCTTCCACTAACATATATGGTGGTACATCGCGATCGATCCGCGCCATACCACCTACCATGGTGTGTCTGCCAATATGCACAAATTGATGAACGCCTAAAACTCCACTTAGTCTTGCTCGTGACTCTATATATACATGACCAGCTAAAGCCACTGAGTTAGCGATGACTACAGAATCTTCCAAAATGCAATTGTGACCAATATGAACGTAAGCCATGAGAAGATTGCCGTTACCGATGCGAGTTTCTTCGCCAGCACCAGTAGCGCGATTGATCGTAACGTATTCTCGAATACTGTTATCATCGCCAATCTTAACCGTGCTAAATTCCCCAGCGAACTTTAAATCTTGAGGTATCGAACCGATTACCGCACCTGAAAAAATTCGGTTTCGTGCTCCTATTTCCAGAGGCCCCTCAAGTACTACATGAGGACCAATAATCGTTTCCGGACCTACTTTTACGTCTCCTTCGATGGAAGCGTAAGCACCAACTTGGACAGTTGGATGCAATTGAGCATTAGCGTGAATTACAGCAGTCGGGTGAATTAATCTCTTCAAGGGTGGATCTCCAGAACAGTTTGGTTGCTGAGTAATTTAAGTATTCAGTAGCCGAAAGCATCGATGATTCGCAAGGATTATTGTTGAGTGGGGCGATAAATCAGAAATTTTACTATGCTAGATTGTATATTTTAAAACCAATAATTTAAAAATTCCCAATTCAGTAAAGGCACATAATAATCGTGCCTTTACGAGTGTTAATTATTTCTTAATTAGCAAGAGAAAACATTAGTTCCCCTTTAGCTGCGAGTTGCCCGTCTACTTCGGCGCGACCTTGCATCTTGCCAAAACGACGACGCTTGACCCATAACAGTTCCAAAGTCATGACTAGCTGGTCTCCTGGAACTACTTGGCGGTGAAAACGTACTTTATCAATGCCAGCAAATAAGAAAAGTCCACCTTCATATTCAGGCAGTTGAGTCATTACCACACCACCTACTTGTGCCATCGCCTCAACAATTAGTACACCAGGCATAATTGGCTGTCCGGGAAAATGCCCTTGAAATTGGGGTTCATTAAAAGTGACATTTTTGATCCCAATAGCTTGCTTTCCGGGAACGTAGTCAATAATTCGATCTACTAATGCAAAAGGATAGCGATGGGGTAGCAGTTTGTGGATTTCTTCTACTGTAAATATTTTTTTGTTCTCCGATTCGGTTTTGGTAGAGTCACCCAATTTATCGTCAGTAGATGCTAGTGTGTTGGCTTTGTTGGTATTAACTTCGGTAACAGTTGACATGGATTGTTTGGTTCGCTTGAAATTTTACATTCGATATTGAAAGTAGGCATTTAAGTTAAATTTCGCCTATTAACTCAGAAATTTTCGATTTTGGATGCCGGGATAGCGGGATTTTTGATGCCGGGATACCGGGATACCGGGATTAATATTCAAATCAAAGAATCGGCCATTCTAGAATCTAAAATTTTTTTTGCCAGTTGAATGTGTAAATCATGGCTGGCTTTGTAAGCTAAGAAATGAGCGCAAGGAAAAATCCCTAATAAACTTAAATCTCCTACTAAATCCAAGATTTTATGACGTACAGGTTCATTTGGAAATCGTAGTGGTGGATTAACCCAGCCATCTGAACCACATATAAGGGCATTATCTAAGCTTCCACCTTTGATTAATCCGGACTTTTTTAAATGTTCTATTTGATGCATTAAACCAAAGGTACGGGCAGGAGCAATTTCCGCCAGAAAGCTTTCATCAGGGTACCGATCAACCCTAGGCATCCAACTGTACCATTGATTACCAATTGCCGGTAAGTCAAAATCAATACCGTAGCTAAAACGGGTTTCCCCTGCTGGTAGCGCACAAATAAAAGAATCTTCCTGACGTACCCAAATTGGTTCTTCCAAGGACAAAGCATTCTGAGAAACAGGTGAATTTTGCTCTACCGTACCAACATCGGCTATACTTTGGGCCCATATTGTTGCCGAACCATCTAAAAGCGGTAATTCTGGACCATCAATTTCAATGCGGGCGTTATCTACGCCCATAGCAGCCAAAGAAGCCAGTAAATGCTCTACAGTACGAATGGTGGCTTCACCTTGGCTTAATTGAGTCGAGAGAACCGTCTGACTGACTGCTTGTATTTTTGCTGGAATAGTGGGTGCATTGGGCAAATCTACCCGCACAAAATAGCGTCCGCTTCCCGCCTCGGCTGGTAATATACGAACTTTGGTGATTACACCGCTATGTAATCCTGTTCCTGTTTGAGTGATTTGGGCAGCTATTGTACGCTGTTGCATATGTCAAGCTTTTTATATACTTAAGAAATATTGTGTATTAAAAGTCTTTTCCCGTTAGAACTATAGCTAAAATTTCCAGAAGCTATGCTAATGGTAATAGTATTGAAGTAAAGGTAAAAATTGGCAAGTTAACCGGAGAACAGTTAAAAGGTTAAATCGAAGGAAGAAGGAAGAAGGAATTGAGTTTCGGAGTGAGAGAGGGAGGGAGTGAGGGATAAATTTTTAACCGGAAATCTTCTTTGCGGGGTTAATTGTAAGAAAAAAAGTAATTTTTTCCCCTGCTCCCTCCGCCCTCTGTGCTCCCCATGTCTGCCCTTACCCGTCAATTTTAATGAAATCGACTAATAAGTGGGTGTGGAAAATTAATTGTGTCATTACGAGGGACAGCGAAGTAATCTCAAAGTGTTGCGATGAGCCGCAGCTTCGCGCTCATGCTACATTTAACTTCGTTCCATTCGCAATGACAAATACACAATTAATTTTGCCTAAGTACTTAGGGCTGCTGCTAACTGAATTTAAAACCTTTCCCCAATACCAAAATTAATTCGGCTGTCTCCATCATCGTTGAGTCCATAGTCAATGCGAATTGGGCCGAGTGGGGACTGTACTCTTATGCCAGCACCGTAACCGACACCAGTACCGTTTTTATCAAGTACTTCTGCTGGATCGGTTGTGGTTCCTAAGTCACTACCAACATCAACGAATAATGCGCCGCTAAGTACTGAGAAAAGTGGGAAGCGATACTCAACTGAGGCTTCTACATAACTGCGTCCGCTACTTAATCCACCATCGTCATAACCACGAACGGAGTTACTACCGCCTAAGGAAAAGGCTTCATAGGGAGGCAAATCGCCAAGAATGGTTCCAGCTTGAACGTTAAAAGCTAGAGTTTGGGGTCCTTTGCTAAAGCTAGTGAACTTTACAGGGATGTATTGACTGTAACTACCCCGCAATTTTGTCATGGCAATAGTACCTTGTCCGATAGGTACTGACTGGTCTATACCCAAACGTAGGAAGGAGCCTTTGGTGGGTTGTAAGGGGTTATTACGCTTATCCCTAGACGCTCCTAGCTTGACTAAGAATAAATCGTCTTCACCATCTCCGGAAGCACTCAGGTCAACTCGTGTGTTTGGCTCTTCTATACCATCTTTAAAAATTGCCCCTTCTCGGCTAGTTTCACCATCACCATTGGTAACGTTAACTCTTTGATACTGCAAACCAGCAGATGCGACCCATTCCGATTTTTTGTAAGGGTTTTTACTTAGTGGGCGAGTAAAGTTTACGCCACCACCAGTCCGGACAACCCTGGGGCGATCGCGATCGTCATCGTCAGTGCCTGTGTCGGCAGTTTCAATTTCTTCATCATCGCCGTCAAAAATCAAGGAAATGGAACGACGACGGAATGCATTCACTGTATAAGAAGTACGATAAGGATCTCCTGCTATCCAGGGGTCTGTAAACCGGAGGTCAAACAAGAATTCCCGTACACCTGCCTGTAGTTCTGCTCCTAAGTTTTGGTTTCTGCCGTTGAGGTTTTGCTCTTGGTAACTAATAGTACCAAATAGTCCACTAGCAGAACTAATACCAGCACCTGCGGCAATAGAACCACTATTGCGTTCAACCACATTTACAATTACATCTACTTTACTAGGGTCATCACCTGGATCAAGGGAAACGTTAACATCTTCAAATAACCCCAGTCCAAATACCCGCTGTAAGTCTCTTTGTACGATGTTGCGGTTAAATATATTTCCTGGCTTAAGTTCTAGTTCTCGCTTAATAATGTAATTTTGGGTTCTTCCTTTTACAGGTTTTCCGTCTTCGTTAGTCGCTTCACCTTCTTTGTTACGAAACTGGACTCGAATGTCCTCTACTAACCCTTCTGCGACTCGTAGAGTAACCACACCATCGGGGGATACTTGAGGCGCTCCAATTACGTTTGCTAATACGTAACCTTTATCTTGATACTGTTTTACTAACTGCTTGATACCTTCTTGTAATTCACGCAAGTTAAGAATTCGACCATACTGTTTTCCGAATACTTCATCAACAGTTTTGTCGGGTAACACCGAAGGAACGTTAGCGCCAGGATTTGCATCTATTTGTACTTTTTGCAAAACCGGGTTGGGTTGAACAACAAAGCTAACTCTAACTCCCAATGGTGTATCTTCGGGCATTACTTGAACGTTAGAGAAAAAGCCGGTTCCAAAAATAGCGTTAATATCTTCTTGTAATTGTGAACGGGTTGTAGTTCGTCCAGGTTGAGTACGAATAACTCTGTAAACTTGTTCTTGTAATTCTTGTGTTAATTGTCCAGTTTCCGAACTAACCAAGACTTCCGATACTAATACGCGAGTTTGATCTGCTGTGCCTGCTCCTGAAGGTTCTGTGGTATCAGGAAGCTGAAATTGCTGCTGCTCGCTATTTTCTGGAGTTGTAGGAATTTGAGGTTCGGTGATGGTTGGATTTCCAGTGCTCGGAGTTGGTGCTGGTTCTGGGTTAGAGTTTGGTAAATCCGGTGGGGGAATTTGTGGAGCATTTTGTGCAGTTGTGGAGTTTGAAGTTGGTATCACAACTTGCAGTTTCTTGGCATCTTGCAATTTCTTAAATGCCTCGATCGATGCATCCTTTTGATTCGTACTTGTTGCTTTAAAAATATCTTGTGACTCTTTAGAGGTATTTACACTTTGTGCATTTGCACTTAGAGAAACTCCCAAGGTGGGAGTAAGTGCAATTACCGTCACCAAAAAGGGAGATAAACGCATTTTATTTAGAAACATTTTCACTTCCACACACCATCGTTGATTATGATAGTTATTTGTCATCAGTCAGCAGTTATTTGTCAAGGATAGTTAAAACGCATGACATCAAACAAAATCTAATTAACGGTCAAATTCGTCTCTATTGTTTTTAACACCCTTTGTAAAACTTCTTGGTAGGCATTTTCTACATTTCCTAAATCTCGCCGAAAGCGATCTTTGTCTAAAATTCGATCAAAGGGATCTAAGGTAGCTGTGTCCCACAAGCGACAGGTATCGGGACTAATTTCATCTGCTAAAAGTAGCCTCCCTTGGGAGTCCAAACCAAACTCTAGCTTGAAATCTACTAAAGTAATGCTGCATTGACGAAAAAAACCTTTGAGAAACTCGTTGATTCGCAATGCTAGATGAATAATTTCTTCAACTTGTTCCTGGGTAGCTAATTCTAACAATAGTAGACGTTCTCGCGTTAATAACGGGTCTCCTAATTGATCATTTTTGTAATAAAACTCTACTAAAGGCTGCTTTAACACGGTTCCCAATTCTAAACCTGTTTGCTTACAAAGGCTTCCAGCTGCAATATTCCGCACAACTACTTCTAAGGGAATAATTTTCACTGCCTTTACCCGCATTTGATTTGGGTTGGGGTTGTCTAAGTAATGAGTGGGAATACCGTTTTGCTCTAGGTATTGAAATAGCTTGCTAGAAATGCTACAATTGAATATCCCTTTATTCTTTATCGTGCCTCGTTTTTCGGCATTAAAAGCAGTGGCATCATCTTTAAAATCAGCGAGTAAGATTTCTGGTGCATCTGTTTTGTAAATAATTTTGGCTTTGCCTTCGTATAGCACTGAAAGTACAGACATGATAAAACGATTCTTTTGTCCAAAAGAGAACTGATGCCAAATAATGGCTTAACCATTTTATCTTTAGATATTAGTTAATAGTCATTAGTAATATAAGCTAGAGGAATCATCGGTAGTGTTTGTGATTTTTGATGCCTAGCTAATTTCATATAAGTGAGTGTATTATTGCTTCTAGATATCTCAGGTATCCAACATATTATAAATTATTTAATTTTTAAACTAGTGTTTATCAATACAAGTATTAAGGTAATTTAGAATTTAGAATTAAATTTGGAATTATACTCTGCCCTCTGGGACTTGCAGTCCCAGGGGCATGTCAAGGATAATTTAAACAGCTAGATAAGTAGCTAAAAAAAATAACTTGCGGATTCCTCAATACTCCTCAGAAGACGATTAATATTTCGGGAACACATAATAATTAATTTATACAGCGTGGCAGATTAAATAAATCTTTTAGATCCTAAAGGCTCGAACATTACTCAAAAACATTGATTACTCAAAAACATTAATTTTGATAAAATGCCCACGCCCTCATAGCAGTGATAACTGAAAACTGACTACTTATCAACCATTGTCCAAACTCCACTCCAAGATGGGGCAGGAGGCTTTCTTAAGTATTCATGACAGCGTTGGATGTGAATATTCACAGCACCATCTAATGGTTGAATTCTCTTTGCAGCTTCAAAACAAATCAGTGCTTGTGCAAAATTCCGCGATGAATAAGCGGCACGTCCTGCATGATAATTAGATAAGAATTCTTCAGTATTAGCGTCCAAAGAACTATTGCGATCGCCAATCAATTCGTAGATTTTTACTGCTTGGTGCTTACCTTTAACTCGAATCTTATCAAGTTCGCGGACAATAACGCGATCGCGACATAGTTGATAAGTAAATTCACTTAAAATAATGTCACAACCGTACTTCTTAGTAGTTTCTTCTAAACGGGAACTTAAGTTAACTCCATCTCCGATTACAGTATAGTCCATTCGCTTGCGAGAACCGATGTTTCCCGAAACTACTTCCCCCGAACTTATGCCAATACCAATCTTGATTTGTGGCTGTTCTTGAACAATCCGGCGTTCGTTAAACTGATGAAGTCGATGTCGCATATCTAACGCAGTCTCTACAGCTCGCCAAGCATGATTTTCTGTTAAAGGTAGGGGCGCACCGAATACCGCCATCAAAGCATCACCAATAAATTTATCTAAAGTGCCTTCGTAGTTAAAAACTGATTCCACCATTGTTTCAAAATATTGATTTAGCAGCGATACTACTTCTGCGGCTCCAAGATTTTCCGTAAGTGTTGTGTAACCTCTTATATCAGAAAATAAAATGGTGACTTCCTTGCGCTCACCAACCATTAAACCATCTTCTCCCAAAGCCATAACTTGCTCGGCTACGTGAGGCGTTAAATAGCGGTACATAGTATTTTTAAGCCGTTTTTCTTGACTAATATCTTCCAAAACTACCAAGCCGCCACGCACACCACCTTCTGGGTTCGTTAATGGATTGACTGTAAGATTAATACTTCTTTCTATTGCTTCAACTTGATAAGAATGGATAAACTCGGATTGGGGAGTCAGGGGTTGATTCCAAGGAATAAAAAATTCTGGGTTTGTAGAGTTTGGTAGTGCTAATATATATTCTTCGGAATCTTCTGACTCGCCGGGTACATAATATAATCCCACTATCAAAGTTTGTTCTGGGACATAATGTCTTGCCCCAATCCTCAAACTATCTTCTAACCGAAATTGCAAATTTTCAATTGGTACAACTTCCCACAATAAACGACCAACTAAATTTTTTTCCCAAAGAATTTTATTATTTTTAGTACTTGCATCTCCAATAACCGGACAACCTAATAGCTCTAATGCTGCATCATTAATAGTGACTATTCTACCTTCCATATCTGTAGAGATTACAGCATCGGACAAACTTTGTAGAATGTCTTTTTGATATTGTTTTTCTAACAATACACTTTCAAATAAACGGGCATTTTCTAAAGCAATTCCTGCCTGTATATTAAAAGCCCGCATAAATTCTTCATCTGATGTAGTAAAACTACCTTGTTGCTTGTTAATTAACTGTGTAACGCCAATTAACTCATTAGCTGAATTAAACACCGGCATACATAAAATATTACGAGTAAAATAACCCGTCTTTCTATCTGTAGTTGGATCGAAGCGAGGATCTTTATAAGCATCAGGGATATTCAAGGCTTCCCCAGTAGAAGCGACATAACCCACAATTCCACGATTTCCGGGAATACTTATTTCCATCATGGTTTTGCCATCAGCAGCGGCAACTTTTGTCCACAGTTCGCCCATTTCTTTACGATACAAAAATAGGGTACTCCTATCTGCTTGCATCAAAATTCGGGCTTGTTCCATGACTATTTGCAAAGTAGCTTCTAAGTCCAAACTTTGACCAAGTGTTTGAGTTGCTCGTAAAAGAGCGGTTGCACCTCTTTGATTGCGTGCGGCAACATAAAAAGACTGGCAGCTTTCAAGGATAATACCAATACTTGCAGCAAATTCCCGGAAAGAGCTTTCATCTTTCTTATCAAAAGGAATTTCCCCTGCTTTATTTGCTAGTTGTACAACTGCAACAATTTTATTTTTGCTGCTTACAACCGGCATACACAAAATATTCCGAATTTTGTAGCCTAATTGTTTTTCTAATTCTGGGCTAAATAAAGGATGAGTAGCGGTTTCGGCGATATTTAAATATTCTCCGGTACTCGCAACATGACCTGGAATTCCCACATTTATAGGAGTACGAATTTCTAATGCCTTACTAATATCATCTTGGGGTACTTTTGACCACAACTGACCTTTATCATGGTCAACTAAAAAAATAGTAGTTTTTTCTGCTTGAAGAATTTGACCTATTTTAAGGGTAATCGCCTCAAGTACTTTCTCCAGCATGGTTTCTAGAGCTTCATTGTTTATCAGTTCTATTGCTCTGATAAACTGTTGGAATTCCGCAGTAATAAAGTCCAACAAGCAAACAAATTCATTTACGGAAAGGTCTTTGACACGCCGCAATAGAGCGTGTGTACGGTTAACTTGAGTTAGTTCAGTTAACGTAGCTAGTACGCTACCGGGATTTAAGAGTGTCATGGGAATTTTATATTCAAGATTGTAAATTTAGATGCTCGGTACAATTTTATACTTACATCCAAATCATAATCTAATTTGTACAATTTATAACTTACAGATAAATACAGATTCTTGCTGAGTAATTTATTTAGGCAAGAGTTTTTATATATTTCTATAATAGAAATATATATTTATATATATTTTGTGTCTTACAATTAGTTACATTGGGTTATTTAATATTACAAATTTAATCACCACTATGTAATAACCCTAATAAAAATAACTAGTTTAAATATTCTAATTCTATAAAATTTTACAAGCAACTAGGGATTCGCAACTGAGAATGCTTGTAAGGACGGTTTTGAAGTAACCGTCCCTAGTATTATAATAATTAATTATTATGCCTTATGCCGAAGCAGGTATGTTAGAATAAACCACTTCTTCATAGAAATTTTGTAACTGACGGGTAGCAGCGGACCATCCCCAACGTTCGGCTTCTTGACGAGCATTTTGACGGATAGTTTCTCGCTGTTGTTTGTCTTCTAAAAGACGAAGTGTAGCAGCGATCGCACCTGCATCATCGGATTTTGGCTCGAAAAGATATCCGTTAACTCCATCTGTAACAATATCTGGAATGCCTCCAGAACGTGCTGCAACTACGGGACATCCAGCAGCCATTGCTTCTAATAGCACTAATCCTAAAGTTTCTGTGCGAGAAGGAAAAACGAAAGCGTCAGCACTAGCAAAGGCAGATCCTAAATCCGTCCCAGTAAGATAGCCGACAAAATAAGTATTGGTTCCCTCAAAGTGTTTTTCTAAAGCTTCCCGATGGGGGCCATCTCCTACTAAGGCCAATCTAGCTTCGGGAATGCCTTCTAAAATTGGCTTTATGCGCTCAATTTCTTTCTCGGCTGATAAACGTCCAACATATAGTAATAGGGGGCTTTCTGGATGATTTTGCGACAGACGCTGACGCATTTGTTCGCTGGCAAGACTGGGATGAAATAATTCTGTATCAACTCCTCGCTGCCATAGATCTACACGTTCGATACCGTGGGAAGTTAATTCTTCCATCATTGCTGTAGAAGTACATAAATTCAAAGCGGCTTGATTGTGACCTGCTTTAAGTAATTCCCACAATAATCCTTCTAACATTCCCAAGCCGTAATGTTGGAGATATTGGGGCAAGTGAGTATGGTAGGAAGCGATTAAAGGGATGTTATTTATCTTACTATGAATAATCCCAGCTAAACCCAGAACTGCTGGGTTAACTACGTGAATAATTTCTGGATTAAATTCCTCAAGTACTTCACCAATACCCGGACGAGGTAGTGCTAATTTTAACTCCGGATACATCGGTAGAGGAAAGCCAGAAATTCCATAAATTTTAGCTCCCTTATATTCTGTGATTCCCCCATCCGGACAAATCACTAATACTTGGTTGCCGTTACGTTGTAAATGTTCGACGGTATGACGAAGGCGGGTAACGATGCCGTCAACTTTAGGTAAAAATGTTTCGGTAAATAAGGCAATTCTCATACAAGAATATTTAGTTCAGCAAGGTAACAGGATAATCGTATTTGGCATCGTTAACAAATAGGTGGGCGGCGTGAGGGCGGGTTTAATTAAATTTCACCTACAAGCCCTGCTTGGGGCTTTTACCTTAAGTAGTCTGGGTATCACTTGGGCTACTGCCTAAATCGAATCTATCAAAATTTCAGATACTTGAAGTTTAGAAGGATTGTCGGACATTCAACTGTGCTAATCGGTTTATATAATCAAGAAAAATTTTTAGTAGCTAGCGATTAGCTGTCGGTTTTGCCAACTAATTACTAACTACTAAAAAGTTCTTAATACTCTTATTTCCTATGCCAAGAAACTTTCGGCAAGATTTGCTTATTGTCAACTCTTTGCTGATACTTAACGGCAAAGTTTAACAAAGAATCTAACAGGGAATCGGAAAGTAAGTGGGGCTGTAAACCCAAATCTAGGAGTTTGGTGTTTTTGGCGTTAAAGTAATGTTGCTCTAACTCTACTCTGGGGTTTTCTAGGTGATTTATATCTACATTCAACCCCATGGCATTACCAGCTTTCTTCACCATCATGGCTAAGTCGCTGATGCTGAAAAGTTCGGTGAACTGGTTAAATACGCGAAATTCGCCAGGTAGTGCTGGGTTGGCGATCGCCAATTCTATACACCTTACAGTATCTCGGATATCCAGGAAGCCCCTGGTTTGTCCGCCTTTACCGTAAACGGTGAGGGGATGCCCAATGGCAGCTTGAATACAAAAACGGTTTAAGGCAGTACCGAACACACCATCATAATCAAGACGGTTGATTAACATTTCGTCCATGCCCGTTTCTTCGGTTAAGACACCGTAAACTACCCCTTGATTCAAATCTGTGGCTCGCAATCCCCAAATTCGACAAGCAAAATGAATATTGTGGCTGTCATGAACCTTACTCAGGTGGTAGAAACTACCTGGTTGTTTGGGATAGGGTAAAGTATCTTTTCGTCCGTTGTGTTCGATGGTGATATAACCTTCTTCAATATCGATGTTAGGGGTACCATATTCACCCATTGTCCCCAACTTCACTAAATGGCAATCGGGGAAGTCTTCACGCATGGCATAAAGTAAGTTCAATGTGCCAACAACGTTGTTTACTTGTGTTAAAACCGCGTGTTCGCGATCGATCATCGAAAAAGGAGCCGAGCGCTGTTCGCCAAAATGTACTATGGCTTCCGGCTCAAATTGATGTAAAGCTTTTTGAACAAACTCGTAATTAGTTATATCGCCAATAAACAATTCGACTGTTTTACCAGTCAAATCCTTCCAGCGCTGGATACGTTGTTGAATGGGTGTAATGGGAGTTAGGGTTTGCACGCCTAGTTCATTATCCCAGTGCCGTCGCACTAAATTATCTAAAATTCCAACTTCATAACCACGATTTGAAAGGTAAAGTGCGGTTGCCCAACCGCAATAGCCATCGCCACCAATAACCAGGACTTTCATTTTCAGTAGTTTATACTCGCTGATAGCTAAATCTATCAGGTTTGTGTCCCATTACAACCATCTTCAAGATACTAACTGGAAGATTCTTGACAAATAAAACACAAATTCTGGGCAACATAGCCATGAAAAACCCCCACAATTCAAACATAAATAATTTTTAATTTTTTATCTTTTTCCCCCAAGAGTCCGTTCTGAGTGCGTTTTCGTTTGCTTCGCTTCTGTCGCGTCAGCTCTTTAACAATATCTAGGATATTTATTTATGATAATGTAAAGAAATATTACAAATTTGCCATCAAAACGCTTTGCAGTCTTGACAAGTCGGAAGGGAGTCGATATTGTAAGAGACATACCCGGGTAAGAACGTAAAATAGTTATATGCAAGCTAAGCAAAAAGTTACTTTGTATCTATCCCCAGAACTGCACAAAAGTTTGAAAATACGTTCAGCAGTAGAAAGCGAACCAATGTCAGAGCTTGCCGAACGTGCCCTCGTTTTTTATCTAGCAAATTCGGAATTGGTAGATGAAGTCGAAGGTTCTTACGGAAGGACTCATAAGGTATATTCGTGCCCTAACTGTGAAAGTTCACTGGTGTTGCGGGAAGGGGAATTGGTTGCCCTAGGTAATCAGCCAGGAATCATAGGTAAAGATGTTTCAATCGATGAGATGGAGCAAGAGCAGGAAGTTAATCGGAAAGACTCGTCCGAGTTGGTTCCTTGCTAGTTAATTGGAATTATGAATAGTCAATTCATAATTCTGTCTTTACCAAAGCATAAAACGATGTCTGTAGTTTCTTTAGGTCTCAAGTAGGTTGATATATGCAAGAAGAGCTCAAAATACTGATTCAAGCTCAATATCCCTTAATCTACCTTGTGACCTCCGAGGAAGAGCGGGCAGAGCAAGCAATTTATACCATCGCTCAATCTCAAAAGCCACAGCGTCGATTGTATGTATGGACGGTAACCCACGGTATAGTGGAATATGGTCAAGCCCGGAGCGTTACACAGCATAATACGGTTTCTCCAGAGGCGGCGATTGAGTGGATAATCCGGCAAAAAGAGCCAGGTATATTTATCCTTAAAGATTTACATCCGTTTATTGATGCGCCTGCGACAACGAGGTCTTTACGAGATGCGATCGCGAGTTTCAAAGGCACACAAAAGAATATAGTTTTGATGTCGCCAATGCAGCAGGTTCCCATCGAGTTAGAAAAGGAAGTTGTGGTACTTGACTTCCCGTTGCCAAATATGTCCGACCTAAATAAAGTTTTAGATAGTTATCTGGGTCAACAAAATGCGCGGCGATTAACAACTGAGGCTCGGGAAAAATTGCTGAGAGCGGCTTTAGGATTAACTAGAGATGAAGCTGAGAAAGTATATCGCAAAGCTCAAGTAACCAAGCGTCGCTTAACGGAAGAGGAAGTAGATATAGTTTTATCTGAAAAGAAACAGCTAATCCGGCGTAATGGTATATTAGAATACATAGAAGAAGATGAAACCATTGATGCTGTTGGTGGCTTAGAAGAATTGAAGAAGTGGTTAACACAGCGTTCTGATGCGTTCACAGAGAGGGCGAGAGAATATGGTTTGCCGCAACCGAAGGGAATGTTAATTTTAGGGGTTCCAGGTTGTGGAAAGTCCTTAATTGCAAAAACCACTTCAAGATTATGGGGATTACCACTATTACGCTTAGATATGGGGCGAGTTTATGATGGCTCAATGGTGGGACGAAGTGAAGCCAATTTGCGTAATGCCCTAAAAACAGCAGAATCGATTTCCCCGGCAATATTGTTTATTGACGAGTTGGATAAATCCTTTGCAGGTAGTTCTGGCTCTGGTGATTCTGATGGAGGTACCTCCAGCCGAATTTTTGGGTCTTTCCTAACTTGGATGCAGGAGAAAAAATCACCTGTATTTGTGATGGCAACAGCTAACCGGGTAGAAAGGTTGCCAGGGGAGTTTTTAAGGAAAGGTCGATTTGATGAAATTTTCTTTGTGGATTTGCCTACATCTCAGGAACGGCAAGACATTTTTACAATCCACTTAAACAAGCGTCGTAAAGATATCTCTAGATTCGATTTGCAACAGTTGTCTAAGATGTCTGATGGCTTTTCTGGGGCAGAAATTGAGCAAGCGATTGTAGCGGCAATGTACGAAGCTTTTGCCCAAGAACGCGAGTTCACCCAGCTAGATATTATTGCTGCACTCAAAGCGACGTTACCGCTGTCTCGAACGATGCAAGAACAAGTAGCTGCGCTTCGAGACTGGGCGAGACAGCGAGCGCGTCCAGCGGCAGCCTCCGTTGCTGAATATCAGCGAATGGAGTTTTAAAAGCTTTCTCCTGCGAATGTAGGGGGAAAGGCTAGCATACCCAAAGCTAGCAAATAAAAAAACCGCGTAATTTTAAACGCGGCTAAGCCTAAAAACCGTTGTCTTAATCTCAATCTTCTTTTTGGAGGAAACCCAAATGTCTCATTTTAGCACTCTACGTACCAAAATCACTGATGCTGAAATCCTCAAGTCTTCTTTAAGTGACCTAGGTATCACCGTTAAATCTGAAGCTGATGTTCGTGGTTACAATGGTCAACGCGTTCGTTCTGACATTGTTGCAGTTTTGGAAGGCGAATATGACTTAGGTTGGTCTCGCAATAGCGATGGTTCCTTCGATTTGATTGCGGATCTATGGGGTGTTGCTAAGAAGCACAACCAGACCGAATTAATCAACTCCATCAACCAAAAGTACGCTGTTAATAAGACCTTGAATGAAGTTAAGCAGCGCGGTTTGCAGAATGCCAACGTTAAGTTGGTATTGCAATAGAAATTTTCTGCGCGTTCCCAAAGCTGTACGGGTTGACTTAATGAATAGCGGTTAGCCCGCTTTATTCGGGATTGGGACTTACCCAGTCCCTTTTGCTTTACCGACTTTAATTTAACATATTTTAACAGCAACTTCAGTTGTCTGTAATTCAATATTGCATTAAAACCGGGTTATTGACTAATCAACAAGCCGGTTTATTAATTTTATTAATTTAAGTTATTAATTTTAAGGTTTATCTAAGTCTTGATAACGGGAAACTGAATTTCTGTGACATAGGAATCGTTGTTCTGTTCCTTACCACCTACAATATAGACTTCGCGGTTAGAACCAATAACTTTATACCCATTAGCTTCAATCCAAGATAACAAGGAATTGTAAGCCGGAACCATAGTGTTATAGCTACCTTTGTGTATTGAACAAGCCATTTTTTCAACTACTGGTAATTCGTAGAATTTTATCCGTTCGTTACTAAGTATTTCTGTATCTAGTGAAATAACAGCCTCACCATCAACGTCAGATTCTTTATATTCACAATCGTGCCAAATACCAGCGCAGTAACTGCCTGCTTTAACTCCTTGCTGCTGAAAATACACGAACAATTCATCATAAAGCCCTCCGATACTGCCGTAATTTGGTAATATTTCTCGTATTGCTGCAACCTTTATCGGTTCAGCTTTTTTGAGTACAACTTCATAGTTTGGCATAGTATCCTCTTGTTCAATTTGTTTGAGTTTTACTTCTACACGTAAAAGCCGGGCTTGTTCTTTTTCAATTAATTGCTGAAGTTCAGCTTGTTTAAGTCGCAACATCCCCCGTATTTCTGCGGGTGATAAATTTTCATTCAGTAGTTTGGCAATTTGCTCTAAAGAAAAACCTAAGTCTTTGAATGCCAAAATGCGATTTAGTCGCGGTAATTGCTGTGCACAGTAGTAGCGATATCCCGTAAATTCGTCTATGCGAGCAGGTTTAAGCAATCCTAGTCGATCGTAAAGTCGAAGTGCTTTCACACTCACCTGGCTAAGTTTAGAAAAATCGCCAATTTTAAACATCTGACTAATTCGGAAACTGAGCCACTCCGCGACCTAAAGGTGCGCGGGTTCGGGCATTACTTCCAGCTTGTCGTCCTTATTGACTATCTGGCTGGTTGCACTTTCAACAAGCGAACTTATTGAAAGACCCTCGGTTGAAAGCTGCTCTAAGGAAACATGACTGTTCCTAATTTCGGACTCGCCTACTTTAATTGTAGCTTTTTGATATTCTTCCCATCCCTCAACCAACAATGGCTCCATTGCCGGATACTGACTAGCAGCATCCGGTACGGAGAAGCAATTCATCATGAACGAATCGACTAAGATAAGCACTGAAGATGTCTCTATGCATCTTAATTCCCATAACATCCTCATGGATACGTTGGGATAAACTCTTCTTGATACGTGAGCCATCAAGATGCGTTTGAGATAACGCTGTCTTCTTAGTCGAAAACTTAACTAGTTGCCCGCCAGCACTTTCAGCCTTACGGGTCAACTCTGACTGGAAAAAACCTGGCGACTTAGCAGAAAATTAAACTCAGCGAAACTGTCACCAATTCCGCTGGTCTTCAAAACCGTGCATGAGGTAGGGTAGGTAGCCAGCGAGTT
>DESS01000358.1 GCA_002361335.1 Richelia sp. UBA3308 | reverse complement strand
GTTGATAGTTTTTACTCGTTACTCGTTACTCGTTACTCGTTACTCATTACTCGTTACTCGTTACTCGTTACTCATTACTCATTACTCGTTACTCGTTACTCATTGATCCCCACCGAATGCGCTTATTAACCGGACATGATATAAAGACCCATTTTTCATCAAATCTGAAAATAATATACTACTTATGATTATCGAGAATAAACTTTAACTCAGTCCAGGGGAAGATAAATATTTGCACAATTTTTTTTAATGTTGTACTAACGAAGAAAATTAATCGGAGATAAACATTATATGGCTCTTTATAAAATTCCATATTTCGACCCTAATTATCGCGATGTTTTCCAAGGTGAAGACATCAAAAATATGAACGTTTACGTTGAAGCAAACGATGATAAAGTTGGTAGTGTCAGCGATATTTTAGTTGATGAAGAAGGTCGTTTTCGCTATTTGATAGTTGATTTAGGTTTCTGGATTTTTGGTAAGAAAGTATTAATGCCGGTTGGACGTACTCGCATCGATTATACTCAAAACCGCATTTATGCTCTTGGCATGACTAGAGAACAAGCTGAGAACTTACCTGAATACGATGAAAACCAAGTCTTAGACTACGATTACGAAGAAAGTGTACGCGACGTATTTCGTACCCAAGAACCTGTAAAAGCATCCCAATACGATGCAACTCGCTATAACCGCGATACCTATAGATACGATAATGAACCTGCTCTGTTCAATGTTAACGATACAGATCATCAAAACATCAAACTCTATGAAGAGCGTTTGATTGCTAATAAACAGCGTCGTAAAGCTGGAGAAGTGGCAATTGGTAAGCAGGTTGAAACCGAAACTGCGCGAGTTTCTGTACCTGTTGAAAAAGAACGTGTAGTTATTGAACGAGTAACTCCTGATGATGCAGGTAGAGCAGTTACTCCTGGTAAAGCAACCTTTAACGAAGGTGAAGTTGCTCCCATGGAAGTTTATGAAGAGAATGCTGATATCCGCAAGGAAGCATTCGTTCGCGAAGAAGTAAAAGTTAAGAAAGAAGTAGAGCGCGATACTGTTGAGGCTCAAGAAACAGTTCGTCGTGAAGAATTAGATATAGATTCTGGCAATCTACTTATCGACAAGCGCTAATATCTTATGGTGTAATTGGTAATTAGTTGTTAGTTACTAGCTATTAGCTAATAACTGATAGCTATTTTTTAATATCTGATATTTTAATTAGATTAAATGATTTATTTTTACTAATTTTGATTTATATAATTGATTAAAATATTTGAAAATAACTTATAATCAAACTACATAAATAATCATGATTATCAAAGATAATTTTCAACAATAGTTATTATTAAACTCTACAGATATGAATAATCAAATAACTGACAATAGTAATAGTAATAGTAATTATAACCAAAAATCTCTAAATTTGATTGCTTTGCTTGAAAAATTAAGGAATAAAGTCAAGAACTTTGATGTAGTTGATAGAAAAGGTAAATTGATTGGCAAAGTTCAATATTTGATGATTAATACCAATAGTCAGCTTAACTTTATAATCACAAAATTACCTCTAAGGAATGAGACTAATCCTTTTTTTATCTTAAATTCTACCTTAGTCCATAAAATTGAATCGAAGAGTCAACGTGTCTTGACACATATTGATGAATCACAATTAATGCAGTTACCTGAATATGTCCAAACTAACAGTACAGTAAGTAATATGACAGATAATCTAAACTCCCGGGAACCAATTGACTATAAGGGAGATTCTGTTACTACAGAAAATCGTCAAGTTAGTCATCTAAAAGAATCAGAATTAATAGAAGCCGCCGAAGAAGATATAATTCGTTTGTTAGGGGAACGGTTAGTTGTCCAACGTAACAAGCGCAAAATCGGCGAGGTTATTATCCGCAAACAAGTGGAAACTCGGATGATACAAATCCCCGTGCGACGTGAAAAACTGATTGTAGAACAAGCTGGAATTGAATCCAAGCAGCTTGCAGAAATCGATTTAGGTGAAGAAGAAATTTCCCAGAAGCAATTTGAGCAGAATAAATCAACTTTAGTTAATAGCGATTTTGAAACTGGTTTAACTGTCACTGGCGAATTTGACTCACCTGAAGTTGCTTGTGCTATTCTTAATACCATCCAACTTGAGAATCATCACGGATGCAAAAAAATACGAGTTTCTATCCTTGTAGAAGATGAGGAAAAGCAGCAGAAATATCAACAATACTTTCAACGTGCTTCTAAAAGATAATAAAACTAAATATTAAATACATTTAGAAAATAATCTAGAGACGTTTCATTTTACGATACGTCTTTTTTTTATGTGTTGGCTTCAATTAATTCCTGCTATACCCCAGGATTCGACCATAGCTTTAATGGTATCCTAGATAACTAAAATCTCTACATTGTCATGAATAACAGAAATTTACCAACCACTATTAAATAAAACTTATCTAAGAAAAGATTATTCATATATACTCTGCATAAAGGAATATTAAGAAATACTTATTAAAAAATGTTGCATCAGCTTGATTTTATTGCTAAGGTGTGTGTGACGACGATGATATAAACTCGTGTCTGGGGGATGTGCAATTTATCGGCTATATCTGCAACTGGGAATTGTAAAAAATATTGGTGATCCAAATCACAAATAGAGAAATATAACTAAAGCTTGTAAATACTTTGATTTGGCTAGAAAAATAAACTATAAACAGCTTGTTTATATCCGTGGTGAATAGATTTCAATTGCTAGCCTGTTTTCCTATTGGTATTACTCCGTGGTGCTCCCGGTGAATCTCGGTTAATTCGGTTAATACATATCGGCAAAAAGGGTATTGCAGTAAAACTGAAAGTATGGAGGTACAAAATGAATATTGAGGGATCTATTGTTTTAATTACTGGAGCTTCCCGTGGTATTGGACGTGCGATCGCTTTAGAATTAGCACAACAAAAGGTAAAACGATTGATATTAGTTGCACGCTCGCGAGATAAATTAGCCGAAGTGGCTAAAATAGTTGAAGCCATGGGTGTAGAAGCGATAATTATGGCATTGGATTTAACAAAGCCAATGTTTGTAAACATTGCAGTGGCTCAACTTTGGCGTAGTTATGGTGCCATCGATATGTTGGTAAATTGTGCTGGTGTGGCTCACCAAAACTCGTTTTTGAAGACTAAGTTACCTCAAGTACAAGAAGAATTGTCTCTGAATTTTTTGGGAACATACACCATGACTCACATGGTGGCGCGAAGGATGGCGAAACGAAAGCAGGGAACTATTGTTAACGTATCCAGTCTGATGGGGAAAGTTGCAGCGCCGACAATGGCTACTTATTCTGCCACTAAATTTGCGATCGTCGGATTTAGCGAAGCTTTGCGTCGGGAACTTGCACCCTATAACATCAAAGTAGTTTCATTGTTACCAACATTGACAGACACGGAAATGGTCCGAGACTTGCAACTATATCGAGGAGTGATCCCAATGACACCAGAGCAAGTAGCCCAAGCATTTATCAAAGGATTGCGAAAAGACTCATCAGAAATCCTAGTTGGATGGCAAAGTCATTTAGCAATATGGTGTCAGCGTCTAGCACCTTGGTTATTAGAGACAGTCTTAAAACTAGCATCACCTCAAAGGAAGGCAGCGAGAATAGAACGGTATTATCAGAGGTTGGTTAATATTTGGTAATCTGAAAAATAGTCTAGAGACGCGAAATTATGCCCTATCGGGCACGCTTCGCTAACGCGTCTCTACACACCCAAAATCATCACTAAAAAGCCTTAATTGAATCGTTTTGGGTTAAAAACTAGCTGTCATACCCTAAAAACTAGCTGCTAGTGTTAGATATTGCTGGTTGTATTGTCACAATTGGATCTTATTTAATACTTTATTTCATGTTTCAGCTAAATTATGGCTTATGGGCTGATTTTTAGCATCGCTTGCCCGCGCTGGTGCGGCTCCCGCCGCACCTAGCTTAATTTTAGATGGGTTTGCCCTGGGGGGGTACCGTTAGCACCCCCTTACTCCTAATAGGACTGATTATTATTATCAAATTGGGATACTTTATTTTCTGGAAGTCCCTAATTTGGGACGGCTTCAACAATGTAAATTAGCTGTTCTATAGGTAAAAATCGCTTCAAAGTAAAGCCAGAACTACTCAGCAGAGAAGTAAACTCTTCTTGAGTCCGTTCGCGACCTCCAGTCAGAACAAGCATATTCAAATCTGTCATCCGGGCTAATTTTGGCTCTTGCTCATTAGATAAAACCATTTCTACCAGCAAGAGGTGTCCTTGTTCATCTATTGCACGGCGACAATTCTTCAATATTGATACAGCTTGGTCGTTGTCCCAATCGTGAATAATGTTCGATAACAAATAAATATCACCTCCGGCAGGAACTTTTTCAAAAAAGTCCCCAGCAACAATCTCACAACGATCTAAAACTCCGTAATCTGACAATACTGAGTTTGCGTTAGTTACAACATTTGATTGATCGAATAGAACTCCTTTAAGGCTGGGATTTGCCTTCAGGATTAGTCCGATCAAAGCACCGCACCCCCCACCAACATCCACCAGTCTTTTGTAGCTAGAAAAATCGTAGGTGTTAGGCACTTTTGGGTAGAGTAATGCAGTTAGTCCCGTCATCGTATCATTAAACGTCCTAGCCACTTCTGGCTTGTTACGGAGATACTCAAAAAAATTAGTATTGTAAACACTATCAAAAGCAGTATTTCCTGTCTGCACAGTTTCCAACAGGTTACCCCAAGCTTGATAGAATTCCTCTCCCCATAGCAAAGCAAGACTACTTAGTTTTCCTGGTTTACCAGAAACTAAAAGTTGTCCCATCTCAGTTAAGACAAAACTTCCCAGATGAATTTCAGATACAATCCCAACGCTTACCAGTCCTTGAAGAACGCGATACAATACTTCTGGGTTTGCATTTACTTTCTGAGCTAGAACTTTATAACTTGTTACATTTGTCAACAAATCAATTATTCCCAGCTTGACTGCAACATAGATAGATTGGGATATCCAAGGAGCCGCAATCATTTCGAGCAATTCAAATTCATAACGAGTTTCCATATGAGTTTCCATTACAAATACTTTCTCCTTAATAACTTTTAATTGTTTGTAATACCGATACTTTTTTGCTAACAGACATTAACAAATACACTCCCAAAGATAGGGTGTATAAACCACCGCGTTTTACTAGTTTTTCATAAACCCGTATACTATATAAATCAAAGATTTGAAAGATATATTACCCCATCAAAATTAATGAAAAAGACTACTAGTACTCCACCTCGTTAACTTTGAAAAGTAATCAATCATGTAGCAATCGGTGAGTGATAAAAAACGTCCTCTTATCTCAACTATCAACTCGGAGTTCCGAACCTCAATCTTTTCTGGTAAGATGCCAGCTTTCAAGACTTTCAATTCCTTCCATAAAAGTTTCTTGGAGTATATTATCAACTATGGAGATATTTGCCCCACTAGCTGCAAATTCAGCAGTCCAAGTAATTGAAGTAGATTCGCTTCCAACATTCTCTATTTTCATAGTGGTAAGTATTTCAGATGCAGGAAGTGGATGTTCAAAAACTGTATAAGTAAATAGGCGTGCTTCATTGCTGACTTCAATTATACGTTCTTTCAATTTACTTCCATCTTTCATAGTGCAAAATCGGATAGTTTGTCCATTCACTTTCTCTAGTTGGCAACTTTGAACAGCTGTAGAAAACCATTTATGTACAATACCACCTTGGCTAATTGTTTCCCATATTATTTCAGTTTTTCCAGAAATTACTTGTTTAACGGTTGTAGAATGTTTCATGTGTTTGCCTCTTTAATAACCTTTGATTTGTAAGTAGCGAGTAGGGAGATTCTACTTACATAATTGGTGGTGAACAAATTTTTTCATCAGGACTAACTTGAATGTATAGTTGAGAGTTGTACATCCAATAGTAGATTGAGAAAAATAGAGCGAAAATGAATAGAGAAAAGCAGATTAAAGGTGCATTGAGAGGAATTAATAAAAATGAACTGAGAGATTCAATAATAATGAGTCCAATCACTATTACTGTAATAGTTTGACGCTTTAATAAGCTAGATAATATGGCACCAAGAGGCGCACCTACAACTACAACAGGAACGGCTGCTAGCCAGTAACTAAGTATAGGTTCATTAAAGTCACCGATAACATAGTTATGAAGTATTGTTCCCACCACGGCATTAATAGCCATCAAAATTACAGAAGTAGGCGTACTGATTTTTTCACACAAACCAAATAGCAGAACCATCACAGAAAAACAGAAAATATCCATACCACTGCCAACTAAGCTACTGGTAATCCCCCCAAAGAGTCCAACTAATATTGATAAAAGCTGCTCTTTTCTTCCCCAAACAGGAATTACCAAATTTCTCTTTCTTGGAGAAAAGTTTAACAAGAATAGAATGAAGCCAAAACTACTAATCATCATGGTGAAAAAAAACTTGATCGCATTTGGTGGTAGAGTATGAGCCAAAAAAAACGAGCTTAATGTAATACCAAGAGCACCTCCAAGACTTGCCCAACGGATAAATCGCCACTCCACTTTAGTCTTCATAGCTATGATAGTTAATGAAGCTGCGCTCATACCGACACTTTGAATAACCAAAGAAAATATCTTTGCTTGATAAGAAGAAACATGAAGAATCTTGGTAAAAATTGGAAAAGCAACTGCGCCTCCCCCCATACTTGTTCCACCAGCAACCATAGAACCAAAAGACATAGTTAAGGCAACTTTCCAGTTAACAATTAAGTTAGAAATAGCTTTAGTAAAGCCACTTGAAGTTAACCATAAGCTCCAAACAGCGATCGCAACTAGCAAACTAACACGAAGAAAGCGTGGTATGGAAACAAACTTAACAGCAAGATAGAATGGGGAACAGATATGTTTTGTTTGACTTTTCTGGTGATAACTGTTTTTGGTTTGTCTTATTTGTTTTTGTTTGACCATTCTTACTTTTATTTTTGACAAGCTAATTGCTAATTGCCGCTGTACAATTTATCAAACTGTTAAACCATTAGTTTTACTAGTAGACTCGCCAGATATTGAACCAAATCCTTTAGGGGAAGCTAGATTTAGCAAATCTGAAGCTTTGTAATGACTATCTGCATACACAGGACATTCATAAACAATATCGAACGGTTGCTTAAATGTACTCCATTCCTTTTTAGAACGAAGATACCTCATCACGGGCTGATCTTCATCTGGCCAGAAATCTCCCGCAAAAGCTTGCAGTACAAAACGGGCACCACCTGGCAAATCAACACCCATGCGATTCATGTCCCTTCCAAACTCATAGTAATAGGCATAGGCTATTCTAAAATATGAGTCATAACCCGTTTTACAAAAGTTTTCAAAATTGGTATGTACAAGTTGTTCATCTCTACCTTGATATAAATCATGAATCGCTTCGGCTGCTTTTAGTCCGCACACCATACTGAGAAAAACTCCTCCAGAAAAAACAGGATCTACGAAGCAAGCTGCATCCCCAGCAATAAAATATCCAGGTCCCGAAAACTGCTCGGAATAGTAACAAAAATCTAGCTCCACTTTTGGCTTGTCAAATACAGCAGTTGCATCTTTTATTGCGCTCTTAATTCGAGGAGAGCGGTCACAATGTTCTTTAAAGATTTTTTCAGGATTGCTCTGTTTTAATATGCTCAATGGCATAACTGCGCCCACGCTTATCATATCAGATTCAATAGGAATGCCCCAAAGCCAACCATCCTTATGAGAGCTAAAAAGAACGTCGCCTTCAACACCTGGATTATTCTCTTTTATTACATCTTTGTAATGCTGAAAAACTGCAACATTTTCTAATCTAGAGTTCATTTTTCTCAACTTAAATTGCTTAGATACTAATCCGGCACGACCACTAGCATCTACAACGTAAGGTGCTTTGGCGATATATTTCTCTCTCTGATACTGATATTCAACTCCAGTGACTTTTTCTCCATCCAAAAGAAGCTTTTTAACATCTGCTCCTTGTAAAACCTCGGCTCCTGTATCTTCACAGTGTTCTAGTAAAACCTGATCAAAACGACCACGATTGAGATTATTGGTGTATTTGTATTGACCATCTGCTAAATAAGAAAAGCTTTGCCGTTGAAGCTCTCCAGTGCTTCCAGTTAAAAACTCAACTCCAGTCTTCTTAACAAATGCAGATTCTTTAACCTTATCATAAACATTCATCATCTCAAGTAACTTTGAGAGATAAGGCACCATAGATTCACCAATATGAAATCGAGGAAACTTTGACTTTTCCAATAAGAAAACTGAATGACCTTCTGCGGCTAATTTATACGCGCAGGTAGAACCGGCCGGTCCCCCACCAATAACAATTGCATCAAAATATCTCTCTTTATCTAAACTATTACGTGTCATAAAAACCTCCTAGTCGGAATACTAAAAATCTCAAGAAAGTAGTGTGTTTCTGTCGCAAACAGCTTGAGGTGAATTCGACGAAAAACTAGTTTTTTGTAGAAAAACCTTCTCAGTGCTAATCTATAATGGTGCTATGGGTGATGGATATAAAGTTTTTACGTTATCTGTCATGCTACCATGATTTTTTACGTCAAGTACATCTTTTAAAAAGGAAGTAAATTTTTCTTGAGTAAGTTTTGGTAAAGCAGTAATTGTTGTGTATTCTTTATAGGTTGGCGCAAGCCATTTCTCCATGACAATATCATCTACTCTATCAAGCACCAAGGTAATAGCATGTTCGACTTTCCACGCATTTAGCCCGCGATTTATTGCAATCTCTTTAAACTCTTCAGCTTTTTTAAGACAGGAATAATATCTTTCCTTCAATCCTGATTCCCCTCCCAACTTTTTAATTTGTTCGTACAATAAAACTGGAGTAACACCATTTCTACTTCCGCCTATTGTGACATCAAAACTCGGAACATACTCTATTTTATTGCTTTGTATATACTTTCTGTTAATTAACAATATCCCTGACGGAATAGGGCAACCGATAAATTTATGCCCACTGATATTGATAGAATCAAAATCCTTACACATACTATAATCTTCAATAAATGGCAGAAACGCTCCATCAAAAGCAGCATCAGCATGAATGTAAAAATTAATATTTGCATTTCTGGCAATATTTTTAAATGCTTCAATATCATCAATAGATGATGTTATTGTTGACCCTAGGGTTGCAAAAAAAATAATTGATTTATGTTTATTTTTTAATAGGGCTTCTTCTAGCTTTTCATTATCAATAGAACCATCCTTTGTGCTTGATACGTAAATCAGTTCGAGACCAATAATATCTGCAATTTTACCTATGCAGTAATGAGAATATTCTGAAGCGACTATTACACATTCACTTTTATATTGTTTCATATACTCCCGCGCTCGCCAACAACAATATAACCCTGCTTCGGTACTACAGTTAGCTATATAGCCCCAAGATGTGTTTGAGTCTGTTTTATATAGTTTCATGAAAAACTCTACAACTTCTTTTTCAAACTCATGTGAGCCAAGAGAACCTTTCAACGTAATAGGATCGCCCAAATTATTTATTGAATAATTTAAAATCTTTCCTAATGAGTTTAGGGTGAAATCAGTTGACGGTGGATATCCGATGTATAGTTTATTGTTATGTTCAAGTCTATTAATGAAATCAGCTTCCAACAACATAGTTTACTCCTATCTTTCTAACTTTATTTCTAGTGCTTCAATAATTATAGGAATGGCCGCAACTGGCATATTTTTCTTCTAGGGTGCTCGTACAGTGATTGACTTATTTTGAACCTAAGAATAAGGCTTGTAGTGTCATGCACCATCAGAGTCTTGTGACAATTGCGTCAGTCCTGAATTATTTATTCGCAATCAAATTTGTGGTTTTGATTTTCAACTTTATATGATGCAATCCTATTTTCGACATATTTCTTTTATTTTGTCGAAACTATTAACAATATTACCATGTTCGCAATCAACATAATATGTTTTGACATTATTGCTAATATACTCAATATTATTATTTTTTAAGGTGAGTACATATTTGTTGAGCAAGTGAAATTCTCGATTATTGAATCTAGAATCAGTTTGCATTGCCTTGTATGAAGTAATATTTGTATGCTTCAAATCATGACTAATATCACTAGTTTCGATATTGTACTCTGCATCATAAGCACTAATAATTTTGTTGGCATATGATGCTGGGTAATGGTTTTGAACCATTTCATACATCTGAACTTTCATCAAGGAATGGTCTATATTTTCTGTTAATTTTCTTGTTTCTTCATTAGGTAATATCGTATCAAGTAAAGTTACATTAATTTCTTTATGTCCTCTTTTCTCTAGGATAGCGGACATTTCTAACGCAATTTGGCCGCCTAAAGACCAGCCCAAAAAATTAATAGGACCATTTAAAGGATAATAACGTTCATATTCCTCTAAATATTTTTGTGCAAGTTGGTTGAGTGAATCAATTTTATCTTCGTAGTGGAGGTTATAATTGTCAATTCCAATACAGTTATATTTATCTGATAATAAATCAGCTAAGCCTTGATATACTTCACTTCCGCCATTACCAGGATGAATGAATATCATTACTGGAAGATGTGCCACCCATTCATTTCGATACATTTTCACTAACGAAAAACATTCAACATTATTGATAAATTCGGCAAATTTAGTAATGACTTTTAATCTAAACACATCAGCTACAGTTATTTGACGATCAAATATGTTACTGAGACGATAAGATAACTGAATAGCTGTAATGGAATCACCCCCAATCTCAAAGAAATCATCATTTATCCCCACTTGCTCTACGTCCAAGACATCTGACCAGATTTGAGCAAGTTGTGCTTCTATTTCATTTTGCGGAGCAATATAGCGGTCTCGATCGCTACTTAATTCAGGTTCTGGTAAAGCTCGACGATCTAGTTTTCCATTAGGGGTTAAGGGAAATGTTTTTAATTCTACGAATGCATCTGGCACCATATACTCAGGTAAGACTGCCGATAACTGTTCTAATATTAAGTTTTGGACTGACATTCTTTCGTAGTGTTTAGATTTGTCTCCCTCGTCAGTTTTAATCATATTTTGATGGAAATCGTCCAATGCATAATAAGCTACTAAGTATTTATTTGTGCCAGACTTTGTATTTCTACTCTTTGCTAATACACATGACTTTTTGATTTCCGGGATATTTGTAATAGCACTTTCAATCTCCCCTAATTCTATCCGATAACCGCCAATCTTAACCTGACTATCCTTTCTCCCTTCAAATTCTATATAACCTGCTTTATTCCATTTTCCTAAATCTCCTGTCTTATATAATCGCCCTAAATTGGGATGACTTATAAAACTATTTTGTGTCTTTTCTTCATCATTCCAGTATCCCAATGCAACACCTTCTCCTCCTATATAAATCTCTCCAATAACACCAACAGGGTTATGCTCTTTAAATTCATTTAATATGTATAGCTTTTGATTGGGCATCGCTTGTCCATATGGGATAGAGTTCCACTCCGAATTAACTTTTTCAATTTCATACCATATAGACCAAATACTTCCTTCAGTTGCACCACCCAAACTCATTACGGTTGTTTCTTGATTAAGTAATTTGATTTTCTCTGGTAGCTTAACTGGAATCCAATCCCCACTCATCATTACCACTTTTAATATATCGAGTGGTTTATGGCTATATTCTACATAATCTACAAGCAATTGCATTAATTGTGGTACTGTATTCCATACTGTAATCTGATGTGCTTGTATCAGTTCATACCAGTGGTTGGGATTTTTGGTTTTCTCTTGTTCTGGAAAGACAATTACACCACCTGCTGCCAATATCCCAAAGATATCATAAACAGATAAATCAAAACTTAATTCTGATAATGCCAATACTTTATCTGTATTACTAATATCAAACCGATGGTTCACTGCTTTAATGGTATTAGCTGCACCTCTGTGGGATATGGTTACACCTTTAGGTTTACCCGTGCTACCCGAAGTAAATATGACATAAGCAATATCGTCTAATCCCGCTTGAGGTAGTTGTTCTAGCTTTATCTTAGACTCATATGTAACAATCTCTTCTATGATTAACCATTTATATTTGAATTCAAGATTACTGCCTTGAATGTGACGATTAAACTCCGATTGAGAGACTAATACCGTTTTAACTTCCCCCTGTTCTAATACCTCATCACAGCGACCCGTTGGCCAATCAACGTGTAACGGTAAATAAGCCGAACCACTTTGCATAATACCTAAGGTGGAAACAACCTGCTGATACCCTTTCTCACTGAGCACACCAATAAGATGGTTTCTAGATGAATGTCCGCATTCGCATAAATACCCAGCTATCGCATAACTGTATCTACCTATTTGTTCATAGGTATAATGACCACTGACATCGATTACAGCACAATCACTAAAATGCTCTTTAATACTTGACAAACAAATATCTACTAAATTTTCTGTTACGGTCGGCATAATAGCACTATTAGCCTGATTAATGATTGATTGGTCTGTTGATGAAAGTGCTATCTTAGGTAAAGGTTCTTCCCAATCAGTTTCTGCTAAATACTCGATTAAATTACAGTAATCGGTATGCATCTGACCAATCATTTCAGATTCAAATAATTGCTCCACATAATACCAATCAACATATATACCTGAACTATCTTCCCGAATGATATTTTCTAATATGCACTGTGGAGTTTTAGCTGATTCATATCCAATATCTTTGTAGTGACCTCGCATAAAATCATCTTCAAACATGGAATAACCCAGCGCACTAGTAAATATATAGGGAGCGATTAATTTATCTGGATTATAGCCTTTTTTCTTTCTGATATCCCGCGCAACTTGAATACCATTATATTGCTTGCAATCGAGGTCATTCCATAAATCTTGCTGATGCAGTTTTATTTCCTCAACAATCTTAGATTTTGTTTTTCGATTAAATGAAAATAATTCTAGTGTAGTAAAATCACCTACTACTTTATCTATATCTGGATGGGCATAATCGCGATTAAACAAGGTTAAATTTAACAAAATATTATCATTCCCTGAATATCTTGATAAAATCAACCCATAACAATATAGAAAAACAGTGGCTAAACTAACCCCATTTGAAGATGTTAAAGATTTTAATTTTCGGACTTTCTTCTTATCAAAAAAAGCTCTCAAATTAGAAAAACGCACATCTGTTATTTTTGAAACATCAGTTTTCAAATTTATTTGAGGATAATCTGGGATAGTATCTAATTTCTTCTGCCAATAATTTTTAGCTGAGATATATTCATCGGATTCTTGAAGTTTTAAATTCTCCTCCACGCAATCTCTAAATGTTATATTTAAAGGTGCCAGTATCTTGTTCTGATAATAATCAGAAATATCTTTAAAGATAATAGATAAGCTGTATACATCTGTAATGATTGCATCAAAGCTGCAGTGAAGGATATATTCATCATTTTGGCAGCTATATTTGAAATCAAATAATGGATACATTTTTAAATCAAATATACGGCTTGTCATTTGATTTCGTAATTCTAATCTGTCTCCCTCTTTTAGTTCAAAAACTGGAGTATCATTGAGGATTATTTGTTGATGATGATCAAAAATGGTTCTTAAGGCTGCATGTCTTTGAATAATCTTGTTTATAGACAGTTCTAGCTGTTTAATGTTGAGTGAGGTAAACTCCAATTCAAGATACAGTTGTGCGGATGTACTTCCAAGTGTAAAAGCATTATTCCTGCCTAAATAATACGCTTCTTGAACATCAGTTAGATTAAAACTGGTTGGAGAATTATCTTGGGCAGATTTAGAAAAAATTGGAGTTAATTGATTAGAAATTGACAATTCTCTAGATTTTTCTAACTGCTCAACATGACTTGCTAATTGTCCGAGGGTAATATTCTCGAATATATCACTTGGTTTAATTATGACACCAAATTTTTCCCTAATAGACATAATGATTTTTGTCAATAGTAGTGAGTGACCACCTAATTCTAAAAAATTACTATTACTATCTAGTTTTTCCAGTTTTATAGGTAACAAATCTAGCCACAATTCTCCAATAAATCTTTCATATTCATTCCGTGGATTGAATTCAACTTTATTAGATTGTTGGGAGTCAAAAATATTTAATAATTTCCCTCTATCCAGCTTGCCATTTATAGTTAATGGAAAACTATCCATCTCGATAAATCCACTCGGCAACATATAATCAGGTAATAGATTGCTCAAATGGGCGACAATATCATCTTGGGAAATTTGTTGGCTTTCTTGGATGTAATAAGCTACAAGATAATAATCTTCCCCAGCTTCGGTTTGATTGGCTTTAGCTAATACACAGGCTTGCTTAATACCGTTAAGCGTAGTTAAAGCAGCTTCAATCTCGCTAGTCTCAATACGGTAGCCACGAATTTTAACTTGAAAGTCATTACGACCAATGTACTTAATATTGCCATCAGGCAGCCATTTTACCAAATCACCAGTTTTGTATAGACGAGTATAACCTTGAGCTATATCATCGCTAGTCGCAAATGGGTTGTCAATGAAACGTTCTTTAGTTAATTCGAGACGGTTAAGGTAGCCAAAGGCTAAACCTGCTCCCCCGATATAAAGTTCGCCAATTGCATTAATGGGAACTGGATTTAGATTGCTATCTAAAATATAGATTTTGATATTGGCTAAAGGTTTACCTATATTCGTATTTAAGTCGCCATCTTGGTATTCATGTGCTGTTGCACAAACTGTAGATTCTGTTGGTCCATAAGCATTTAACAACTGCCTACCTTGACTCCACCGTTGCATTACAACTAACGGAATTTACTCTTAGATTTGAGGCCGATCGCCACGCCTCTAGTCGGCGATTACCTGTAAAAAACAGAAAATTACTGACAAATGCGGAAAAAAACTCCGAACAAAGATGAAAGCGCCTAAATACATAAGCGCTTTTATAGCCGACCTTTTCACGGGTAAAGTTTTCCTCGACAAGGTTAAAAGGGCTTTTTACGCCAACAGCACTGGCGCAAACCTTATACACCTGTTTAACTATTCTTCACTTAAATCTACGATGTATTTTTTCGCCAGGACGACCTTGAGTCCGATGTTTTTAAGTAGTTTATCAACATCCACTATTACCAGGCCTTCGTTGACTTGACGGACTACTACTATACTGCTGTAAAATCAGAAATTAGAGTCGCCAGAATTAAAGTTGACTCCATCTCCCCATCTTCCCCTCTCAAAACTATGATGCACGGTTTTATTCCCCCATCCAGATTTTTCCCTTACTTAACTTGGCGCGATGTCCAAGCAATACCGGATAAAGAAAACACAGTTATTATCCAACCAGTAGCTGCGATCGAGCAACACGGAGCGCATTTACCATTGATTGTAGATGCAGCCATTGGCATGGGTGTACTTGGTAAAGCCTTAGAAAAATTAGATGACAATATTCCGGCATTTGCTCTACCAATGTTATATTACGGCAAATCCAACGAACACTGGCACTTTCCCGGTACCATTACTCTAACTACCGAAACCCTCAGTGCCACAATTATGGAAGTCGGAGAAAGTATTTACCGTGCCGGATTCAGAAAACTTGTATTAATGAACTCTCACGGTGGACAACCACAAATAATGCAAATGGTTGCACGGGATTTACATGTTAAATATCATGACTTTATGGTGTTTCCCTTGTTTACTTGGCGGGTGCCAAATATAACTAAGGATTTACTTACGCCCAAAGAAGCACAAAAGGGCATGCACGCAGGAGATGCAGAAACCAGTATTCTGTTGGCGCTCTTACCCGAGCAAGTCAAAATGGACAAAGCTGTGGCAGAATATCCACCAGAAATACCAAATACAACTTTACTCACTCCAGAAGGGAAATTACCTTTTGCTTGGACAACTAAAGATTTGAGTCAAAGCGGAGTAATTGGTGATGCCACTACAGCAACCTTGGAAAAAGGCCAGCAGATACTAGAATCAGTTGCCAATGGTTGGGTAGAAGTAATTAGGGATATTTATGCATTTCAACAACCAACAGCGTAATTTTTTTGGGTAATGGGTAAAATTTTGGTAGAAACGCGATATATTTAGAAACAGGATATAGAGCAAGTTTGATCTTAATGGGGGTATATTTGAACCTAAAAGTGGCGCCCATGCCAGAAGAATTATTAGAAGTTTAAAACCAGGATATACAGCAGATTTTATTTTAATGTAGTACATTCTGACGGGCAAGGATGCTCCGCAGTCGCTCATGGGGGAGACCCCCAAGACCGCGCTGCTCTCCGTACCACAAGAGTTTTTAAATATAAAACTGTACCTCACTCTCATCTGCAATATGCTGTATGTAGAGAGGCGATATATCTCGTCTGTACAAACCTGTTTTCCAAATAATCAATTATGACATCTACACCCGCACCATCAACAAAATCATTTGATATTGATGCATTATTGCGATCGGGGAAATATTATCGCTTTGGAGGTAGTTACTTTAGAAGAAGAACCCCAGATCATTGAATTACGTGGCGATGATATACAAAAAGTTAATCATGCTTGGGGGATTAACGGTATTATTACGGAAGTAGAAATTCCTTTAGCACCAGCTTATACTTGGGCAGAATTGATTATCACCTTTGAAGACTTTATGACGACGGTGAAATTTGGAAAAGCCCTTGCCTATGCTGATGGGATAATTAAAAAAGAGGTTGGTATTTTTGCCTCATCAATTCCGCAATATTTTAATGCTTTAAAAGAGTATATTTCTGAAGGCTCTCATGCTGCTTTATTAATTGTTGCCGAAACTAGTTTGGAATCATTGAAGGAGTTGGTGGAAGAATACGGCGGTAAAATAACTTATACTAAATCAACTCAGGATTCAGGAAAAGGTTTTAGTTTAGGAGAATATACCTGGAATCATACAACTTTACACGCTCGTAGTTTAGATAGTTCATTTACATATTTACAAAGCGTTTTTCCTGTAGAAAATAACTTGGAATTAATCGAGCATATGTACAATCATTTCGGTTTAGAAGTGATGATGCATTTAGAAGTAATTCGTTTCAAAGGAATAGTTAGTACTCCTGGATTGCAATTAGTTAAATTTAGTAGCGAAGAAAGATTAAACGAAATCATTCGCTATCACGAAGAAAAGGGAGTTTTTATAGCAAATCCCCACAGTTATTATATTGAAGAAGGTTGGAAGCGTGCGCTTGACCCGGAACATTTACAATTTAAACAGTATGTTGATCCATTTGGGTTGATGAACCCTGGGAAAAGTAAGACATTATTAAATGAAAATCTATAAAAAAAGCTTTGAGGAAGTGAAACGAATAAACGATGCTCTGTTGGAAGAGTTGGTGATTTAGGGGTAAGTATTTCTGAATTGGCGATCGCCACCCCATGAAAAAAAATGCGATCGCGTTGGTGAAGCGCTTGCTTTGAAATCAGCACTCTTAAAATCGATTAGGTATCTTTAAATTTCAAACGTGATGATTGATATTCGCACTTACGTCAGCCAACATATGTAATGAATAAGCAGCTAATGCTCGACTGTTAAAAGCATTCTTTTTATGATTCGCTTTTTTATTTTCAGAATCTGACATATCTATCAAGTCTGTAAAAATTTCTTTAATTTCAGATTCAACTTGATCGATATGCCATGCTGTTTTTCTATCAGCCATTTTTTTTCTCTCAAATTAATATAATGAATTACATAAAATTATGGGCAAATACTACTATAACCTTATTTTTATTGCATTATTTGTCATTTGAATCATATGAATCCAAGATCACCCTAACTGGGTTGATTCCTATGTACACCGTATATCTCGCTGAGATCCGTTCCCGACTTTTCCGACGTGCTACATAAGCAAGCACCCGAAATTCGTAGAGATTTAAACCAAAGTATTTACGCAGTTGTTGCAAAAAAACCCTTTATAGATGCTGCGTGACATACTTAATACTTATACAGTTGCGGAAACTCTTGTGGTACGAGCAGAGAAAGCCCGTGAGAATATACCGGCGGCTCCATGAAATATGCTGTAACCACGTACAAAAATTATTAAACCGTCACACACCGTAGAAAAATAAATGTGCTAGTTACGTAATTTTGATAATAATTAATAATTGATAATGAATATACCTATACACCCCAGAGCAACAGATAATTAAACATTGATAATTGTAATTATTCATCGATAACCGAATGCCTACCTTAACAACTTCCTTACCTGCCTTACCAGAAAGCATCGATGGCTTACCAAATATTTCTGGTTGGGAAAAACAAGTTCTAGAAGTCACAAACCAAAAATCACCAGTTTTCCTACCTAAAACGAATCTCCGCCTAGAAGACATCACCGCGACTTTTACTGTAGCGCTACACATGCACCAACCGACAATCCCCGCTGGTGCCAATGGCCAATTAATCAGTCATCTACAATATATGTTTGAACACCAAGATGAAGGTGACAATCATAATGCTGGCCCTTTTGCTGATTGCTACAAGCGTTTGGGTGATATTATTCCCGAACTAGTCAGCCAAGGTTGCAACCCTCGGGTGATGTTGGATTACTCTGGTAATCTTTTGTGGGGATTCCATCAGATGGGGCGCAACGATATTATTGATAATCTCAAACGTATCACTTGTGATCCTACATATCAACCTAATGTAGAGTGGTTGGGTACAATGTGGGGTCATGCTGTGGTTCCTTCTACCCCCATACCTGATATAAAATTACATATCCAGGCATGGCAACATCATTTTGCCTCAATGTTCGGTTGGGATGCTCTGGCGCGAGTCAAAGGTTTTTCTCCTCCGGAAATGCATCTTCCTAACCATCCTGATACTTTATATGAGTATGTCAAAGCCCTCAAAGAATGCGGTTATAAGTGGTTGATGGTGCAAGAGCATTCAGTACAAACACTTAACGGTGAAGAATTAAAGAATAAACATACACCACATAAACTTGTGGCTAGAAATTCTCAAGGTGAAACCGTAAGCATTACCGCTTTGATTAAAACTCAAGGCTCCGATACTAAATTAGTTGCTCAAATGCAGCCTTATTATGAAGCGAAATCTTTAAACCACCAAGGAAAATTTCCACCAATAGTTACTCAAATCGGTGACGGTGAAAATGGTGGTGTAATGATGAACGAATTTCCACCAGGATATAAGCAAGCTTGGCAAGATATGAAGCAAAATGGTGGAGGAACAAAAGGAGTTGTTGGAGTTAACGGAACGGAATATTTAGAATTAATTGAAAATGCTGGCGCAAATCCTGAAGAGTACCCAGCTTGTCAAGCAGTGGGACAACATTTAATTTGGGAACGAGTATCGGATTCGCAAACAGTAGAGCAAGTAATAGAACAATTGAAACAAGAAAATTCCAACTTTCATATGGATGGTGCTTCATGGACAAATAATATTAGTTGGGTAGAGGGATATGAAAACGTATTAAATCCCATGAATCAACTTAGTGTCTTATTTCATCAAAAATTTGATTCATTATTGCAAGCTGATGAATCCGTTACTCAAAAAACAGAATATCGCAACGCTTTATTGCATAATTTCTTATTACAAACAAGTTGTTTTCGTTATTGGGGACAAGGTACTTGGACTGATTATGCAAGAGAAATTTATCAACAGGGGGAAAGGTTGATTAATAGTTAACAGGAAAGGAGTTACTATAGCAATTTTTGCTTTAGTGCAATACATTTAAAACCTCACCCTGTCCGAAAGGGACATCCCTCTCCAAAATATCGGAGAGGGTTCTACTGGTGGTTGATGATATCATGTCGGGTTCAACTAGCATTCTTTGGAGGTTGAGTAATGAGTAATGAGTA
>DESS01000079.1:16564-20926 GCA_002361335.1 Richelia sp. UBA3308 | reverse complement strand
ATTTATCAAGTAAACGTTAATATCTAATAAACCAAGTTTATTTCTATTGAATTTGAAATATTTTAGCCTTTGAAGGAAGTTTTTATTTGATTAAAAAAAATAGATTTACAAAAAACTAAAAGGCAACTAAAAATTTCCCTTATAAATAGCATTTAATCAACGGGATTTATATTAGTAAGAACACGAATAATCTCCTACTAAATTGAAAGTATTTCTAACTTTATAAAATCTGTTTAAATCCAAAGCCCAATGCCCCATGCCCAATGCCCCATGCCCAATCTCCAATCCCCCATGCCCAATAACACTCCTAAAAAAGGATTTTCCTTTGGTTTAGAACCACCTTTAGGTTGGACAGCAATACTTGCTTTCGTATTTTTTACAGCAGCATGTATTTTTTCTGGCGCTACAGCTATTCTTCGTAATGGGTATATAGTTGTTTCTTTTGCTGTAGGCGTTTTTCTGTATTTCAGATATCCTATCCTCTACATCGGTTTTACATGGTGGATGTGGTTCGTTACACCATTTATCACTCGTTTAGTTGATTTAAAAAGCGGTTTCGATCCCAGCCGTTTTATGCTCGTATCCCAATATTTAGTAACCTTATTAACTTTACATACCTTTTTAATATATCTTCCCAAATCCTTACGTCAAGGCGGTTTACCGTTTGTGATGGCATTTTTGGGTGTTTTTTACGGTTCTCTTATTGGACTGATAAAAACTTCACCAATGACTGCGGCTAGAGGACTTTTTGACTGGCTACCCCCGATTGTTTTTGCTTTCTTTTTATTTATCAAATGGCGGGAATATCCCCAATATCGTCAGGTAATTCAGCGTACCTTTGCCTGGGGTGTATTAGTAATGGGGGCTTATGGTGTTTGGCAATTTATAGTAGCACCTGAATGGGATGTATTTTGGCTTGTAGAAACCCAACTTAAAAGCATGGGTGATCCAGAACCTTTGGGATTGCGTGTCTGGAGTACTATGGCTTCTCCGGCACCATTTTCAGGTGTAATAATGGCTGGTTTGTTATTACTGCTAACTCACAAACATTATTTAAATATCCCTGCTACAGCTGTGGGTTATTTGTCATTTTTGCTAACATCAGTACGTACTTTGTGGGGTGCTTGGCTAGTAGGATTAGTAACTTTATTTGGTTCCCTCAAAGCACACTCTCAAATGCGTTTGATAATGGTTATTTTCTTGGTTATACTTTGCGTTGTACCCTTGACGACAATTGAACCATTTTCAGAAACTATTACACAACGCTTTGAAACTTTTTCTAACCTACAAAAAGATGATAGCGCCCAAGTTAGACAAAAAATTTACGAAGAAGGTTTAAATAAAGCCCTTACCAACGGTTTTGGAAATGGAGTTGGAAATACCTTTGTTGTCAACGATCAAGGTATCTTAGAACCAATTGTTATTGACAGTGGATTTCTCGATAGCTTTTTTACATTAGGTTGGTTTGGGGCAGTATTTTATTTAGGCGGAATGCTGTTGTTGGTTTATCAAGTATTTCAATTTAGTGAATGTCGTTTCGATTCTTTTATGGCTGCATCGCGGGGTATTGGTATCGCCATGATATCCACTTTAGCAGGTAATAGCGGCATGTTAGGAGTCGCGGGTATGGTGTTGTGGGGTTTTTTAGCTATGGCTTTAGCTGGGCATAATTACCACCTACATGAGCAAAATAAATTAGGGCATGGGGCAAAGTAATTAGAATTTAGAATTTAGAATTTAGAATTTAGAATTAATAACTAACTACTAACTACTAACTACTAACTAACCAATCAATTCCCTCCAAGTAAGATTTCCGACAATTCCATCAGCATATAAACCATTTGCTTGTTGAAATTGCTTAACTGCAGCTTCTGTTAAAAAGCTATATACACCATCTGTTTCGGCACCTACACGGTATTGTAAATATTTCATTACTATACCAGCAGCATGGTTTTTTCTAATTACTGGTTTTGCTAAAACTTGATTAATTGCACCCCATGTAGCAGTACCAGCAATTCCCGTTTGTTGAATATCAACAATTTGCTGAAATTTTTTGATTGCAGATACAGTTGCTGGTCCAATTATATTATCTTGATTTAAAATTCTATTGCTTGAATCTGTAATTCTGAGACGATTTAAAGCTTTTTGTAATCTTAATATAGATATATCTGGATTGAACAATTCATCTGGAACAGTGATAATTTTACCAGAAGTTAATTTACCTGTTAATCCTCTAACAATCGCATTTGCCATTGCTTCAGAATTAAACAATTTCATATCTTTTTCAGAATCAATAAAACAACATTCTATTAAAATTGCAGGCATATTTGTATTCTTCAAAACAAATAAATGGGAACCATTTTTGACACCACGATTAAAAAATCCCATTTTGATAATTTCATCTAATACTGATTTAGCAATCTTTTTCCCTGTATCGCTAATAGCAAATATTTCTGTACCGTTTGCAAACCCGTTAAAATCATTAAAATGTATAGAGACAAAAATATCAATTTTACTCTCATTGGCTTTGGCGCATCTTTTTCTGAAAGAATCCTCTACGCTAATCGATTTTGAGGGTTTGCAATCAATAACTTGGTGTCCCAAATCTTTTAATTTACCTATAACTCTTTTTCCGACATCCAAAGTTAAATTGTCTTCATATTTAATTCCTTCTACTCCAATATCCCCATAACAATTATGTCCAATATCAATGCCAAATCTCATATACTTACCTCAAATATTAAATACTATTTTTAAAACACTGAATATAGTACTTGTCAAGATAAGTGAATTACATGACAATCAATTAGATTTAATTATTTCTAATTTGCAAAAAATCTATTTTTTAACCTATTGTATTTATGCTTATTTTTGACTCAAATTCCAATGAAAATTCAAAAATAAATATTAATGCTATATTTTTTTGAGAAAAATATCAAGTAAACAGGAAAATATCGGCATACATCGGAATTATTAAAAAAATTATCTAAAAAAACTCTGCGTTCCTTTGCGTATACCTCCGCGCCCCTCTGCGTTCTAAAATATATAATCCCCATGCCAACGGATTTGATATAACACTTTGGGTTGCCGAGCTTATAAATTTTTGTAAAATCCCTTGCTTATTTCAAATTTTTTCTGTATGTACTATTTAATTTCCTATTTAAATTAGCACCAATAGGTCCAAACAGATTTTATATAAATTTATTTTAGTTGAAAAAGTGACTTAGATCACGTCTAAAAAACAACGTAATTTCGTGACTTAAATGACAAAATTCTCAATAATAAATGAGATTTTTCTCAATTGAGACCATTTTTGTATTTTTTTATTACAAATTACTGATTCAATGTTAAGTTAATTATCGAAAATTAAGTATATTAAGTATTTCAAAATACTCTCAAAAGAGTTAATCAGTATTTTTATTCAGAAAAAACCCATATTATATAAATTGGATTTGTAACCAATTTCCTTGAAAAAAAATTTTAGAAGGAACCATTAATTAACTGGGGTCGATGGCAATTAATTTCTATATTTAGACGTATTGACAAATTTCAAGAGTTTTCAACTTCTCAACCATAGGTTAAAACAATCTACAACGCTGTGTCTCTAATACAGATAAACAAACTAAAGTGATAGAATGAAGCATTTTGTGGTTTTGGGAAATGAAGCGCATCGTCTTGATTGCAGGGTTTGAATCTTTCAATGCTGGTTTATACCGCAAAGCAGCGGATATGGCTGTATCTCGTTGTTCGGATTTGGATATTCGTGTGTTTAGCGATCGCGATATCAATAGCAAATCGAGTACAGTGGAAACCGCACTTCAAGATGCTGACGTGTTTTTCGGTAGTTTACTATTCGACTATGACCAAGTTTTATGGCTGAGGGAACGAGTTAGCAATATTCCCATTCGCTTGGTGTTTGAATCAGCTTTGGAGTTGATGAGTTGCAACAAAATCGGTAGTTTTGTAATTGGCGACAAACCCAAGGGAATGCCGAAACCAGTAAAATTCATTTTGGATAAATTTAGTAATGGAAGGGAAGAAGATAAACTCGCTGGTTATATTAGCTTTTTAAAAATTGGTCCTAAACTCTTAAAATTTGTACCAGTACAGAAGGTACAAGATTTACGCAATTGGTTAATTATTTACGGTTACTGGAATGCTGGCGGTTCTCAAAATGTCGCTTCATTATTTTGGACGTTAGCAGAAAAATATTTAGATTTAAAGGTTGGCGATATTCCTACACCTGTAGAAACGCCAAATATGGGGTTGTTACATCCCGATTACAATGGTTATTTTGAATCACCAAAAGCATATTTAGAATGGTATCAAAACCGTAGAAACGCGATATCTGGTGACGCGATA
>DESS01000079.1:0-16503 GCA_002361335.1 Richelia sp. UBA3308 | reverse complement strand
CGCGATATCTGGTGACGCGATATGTAGAGACGCGATATATCGCGTCTCTACAACGGTGGTGGGAATTCTTTTATATAGAAAACACGTCATTACTAAACAACCTTATATTCCTCAGTTAATTAAAGATTTTGAGAAAGCTGGTTTAATTCCTTTACCCATTTTTATCAATGGTGTTGAAGGACATGTGGCTGTGCGTGATTGGATGACAACGGATTATGAAACTCAACAACGCCAACAAGGTAATTTAGAAATTCTTTCTCTTTCCCCGGAATCAGCTAAAGTAGATATTATTGTTTCTACTATTGGATTTCCTTTAGTGGGAGGGCCTGCTGGTTCAATGGAAGCAGGAAGACAAGTTGATATTGCCAAAGGTATTCTCGCTGCCAAAAATATACCTTATATTGTCGCTGCTCCTTTGTTAATTCAAGATATTCATTCTTGGACTCGTCAAGGTATTGGTGGTTTACAAAGTGTGGTTTTATATGCTTTGCCCGAACTTGATGGTGCGATCGACACCGTTGCTCTCGGCGGTTTGGTGGGAGAAGATATTTATTTAATTCCGGAAAGGGTACAGCGGTTAATTGGTAGGGTAAAAAGTTGGGTAAATCTTAAACAAAAACCTGTCTCTGAGCGAAAAATTGCTGTTATTCTTTACGGTTTTCCGCCGGGATATGGTGCGACGGGTACGGCTGCTTTATTAAATGTACCCCGCAGTTTATTAAAATTTCTCCAGGCTTTGAAATCACAAGGTTACAACGTTGGAGAATTACCATCAGATGGGGAAGAGTTGATTCGTTTAGTGAAAGAAGCTGATGAATTCTACCCCGAAAATAATCTAGAAACGCGATATATCCCGTCTGTAAATGAAAATGTAGAGACGCGATATATCGCGTCTCTACAACAGGAAAATTTTGTAAATGCCAGAACTTTGGAAAAATGGTTGGGATACCTCCAGACAACTCGCATTGAAAAGCAGTGGAAATCTCTTAGTGGCTCTGGTATCAAAACTTATGGCGATCGCTTTCATGTTGGTGGTATTCAATTCGGTAATGTTTGGATTGGAGTTCAACCTCCATTAGGAATTCAAGGCGATCCAATGCGGTTGATGTTTGAGAGGGATTTAACGCCTCATCCCCAGTATGCTGCTTATTATAAGTGGTTACAAAATGAATTTATGAGTGATGCGATCGTTCATTTTGGTATGCATGGCACTGTAGAATGGCTTCCTGGTTCTCCTTTGGGTAATACTGGTTATTCTTGGTCTGATATTTTACTTGGAGATTTACCCAATTTATATATTTATGCCGCGAATAATCCTTCGGAGTCAATTTTGGCGAAGCGTCGCGGTTATGGAGTGTTAATTTCTCATAATGTACCCCCTTATGGTCGTGCTGGTTTATATAAAGAGTTGATGGCGCTGCGGGATTTAATCTCGGAGTATCGGGAAGATCCGCAAAAGAATTATGCACTCAAGGAAGGAATTTGTAAAAAGATTATTGATACCGGTTTGGATGCCGATTGTCCTTTTGAGGAAGGGAAAAAGTTGGGAATTGAGTTTACTCCGCAAAATATCGGCATGTTTAGCGATCGCGTTTTTAATGATTATCTAGTAATTTTGTACGAGTATTTACAAGTTTTAGAAAATCGATTGTTTTCTTCTGGGTTACATATTTTAGGAGAAGCGCCGAATCAGGAGCAGATGAATTCTTATTTAAATGCTTATTTTGGGGATGAGCAGGAAGAAAATCATCCAGAAGACGAGCAGAAATTTATTCAAGATTTATTGATGCAAAGTACCGATGAATTGAGGAATTTATTAAGGGGTTTGAATGGTGAATATATTCCTCCTGCACCAGGTGGCGATTTATTACGAGATGGTGCTGGTGTGTTGCCGACGGGAAGGAATATTCATGCTTTAGATCCCTATAGAATGCCTTCTCCTGGAGCTTATGAAAGAGGAAGAGAAATTGCAAAAAAGATTATTCAGCAGCATTTGCAAGAAAATGGCAGCTATCCGGAAACTGTGGCGGTAATGTTGTGGGGTTTGGATGCAATTAAAACTAGAGGCGAGTCTTTAGGCATTTTATTAGAATTGGTAGGCGCTCAACCCGTTAAAGAAGGTACGGGAAGAATTGTTCGTTATGAATTAAAGCCTTTACCAGAAGTCGAACATCCCCGGATTGATGTTTTGGGAAATCTTTCGGGGATTTTTCGCGATAGTTTTGTGAATATTATTGAATTGTTGGATGATTTATTTCAACGTGCTGCTGATATAGATGAACCTTTAGACCAAAATTTTATTCGTAAACACGCTTTAGAGTTAAAAGAAAAAGGTATCGAGAATAGTTGTGCCAGATTATTTTCTAATCCTGCTGGTGATTTTGGTTCTTTGGTAAACGATCAAGTCGTTGATGGTAATTGGGAATCATCCGACGAGTTGGCGAATACTTGGCAAAGTCGCAATGTGTTTAGTTATGGTAGACAAGATAAGGGACAAGCACGCCCCGAAGTTTTAAATCAACTTTTAGGAAGTACTAGTAGAATTGTCCAAGAAATTGACTCCGTGGAATACGGTTTAACTGATATTCAAGAATATTACGGGAATACTGGTGGTTTGAAAAAAGCTGCTGAAAAACAAGGTGGTAAGAAAATAAAAGCTAGCTTTGTGGAAAGTTTTTCTAAGGATACTACCCCCCGCGATTTAGATGATTTATTGCGGATGGAATATCGTACTAAATTACTTAATCCCAAATGGGCGGAAGCCATGGTAAATCAAGGAAGCGGTGGTGCCTTTGAAGTATCTCAACGAATGACGGCATTGATTGGTTGGGGCGGCACTGCGGATTTTACTGATGATTGGGTATATGAACAAGCCGCTGATACTTATGCTTTGGATGCCGAAATGGCAGAGAAATTGAGAAATACGAATCCAGAAGCCTTTAAGAATATAGTCGGAAGGATGTTGGAAGCCCATGGAAGAGGTTTTTGGGATGCTAGTGACGAGAAGTTGCAGAAATTACGGGAGTTGTATGAGTTGGTTGATGAGGAATTAGAAGGAGTTAATGAGTAATGAGTAATGAGTAATGAGTAATTATTTTTTTAAATGGAATGAACAATAATATTTATCCTTCGCAGTGTAATTAATTATGCTCAACTACTTAAAAGGTTGAAAATTCCCTCAAGTTTTTTTCTGCAATAATATTTTTAACCGTCAAACTGCAAGCCCGCCACCTCCTGCTAAAGAAACTCGTGATTAATAAAACCTCTATCAAAACCATTTTGATTCTGGCCGCAAATCCCAAAACTACCTCTCGGTTGCGCTTGGATGAAGAAATACGGGAAATTGATAACGGGTTGCAAGCTGCTAAGAAGCGCGAACAGTTTCGGTTAGTGCAAAAATCGGCTGTGCGTCAGCGTGATTTTTACCAAGCGATTCTAAAATATGAGCCCCAAATCGTTCACTTTTGCGGGCATAGTACGGAAAATGATGGAATTTTTCTAGAAGATGAACTGGGACAATCCGCGCCGGTGAAAACAAAAGCCCTGTCTCAGATGTTTAAGTTATTTGCTGACAAAGGCGTTGAGTGTGTTGTTCTCAATGCTTGCTATTCGGAGGAACAAGCCCAAGCTATCAGCCAGTACATTAAATATGTGGTTGGCATGAATAAAGCAATTGGGGATAAAGCTGCAATTAACTTTGCTGTCGCCTTTTACGATGCATTAGGCGCGGGGGAAGATGTGCCGTTTGCTTATAATTTGGGTTGCGCTCAACTTGTTGGGTTACAAGAAGACAGTACTCCAGTTCTAAAGCAACAAGAAAAACTGGCTCCTGAGACGAAGGAAGCTAGGAAAAAAAGCCTTGAAAAGACTATTCGATACTTTGGTTTTTTTGGATTTGGAGCCGGAGGATTCGGAACTATTAATTTAGTGCTAGCTGGGAATTATCAAGCTGCATTTTTATTAGTTTTATTTTTGGTAATTGCTCATAAGTTCGCTTCAGGTTTTACCAACCGAGTTTTAGACAAAATTGAAGAAAGGTTAGAGAAATCAGAAGAATGGCTAGCAGATAAGATTGTTGAGGCTGTTGAAAATTTTGTTGTTGGATTGTGGTGGAAGCTAACTTCACGGTTTCAAGGCAAATACTACAAAAATCTAGTTTATATTTATCGTACTTATCAAACCCAAGGGTTAAAAACACCCGGTGCGGTTACGCCAGATTTGGAGAAGGTATTTGTAACATTGCGGGTAAGTTCAAAAAGCCCAGCACTGATATCTTCAAGAATCATTCAGAAACAAAACTCAGATGGTAATCTCAGAATTTGGGATTTTTTGGCTGAAGCCAAGGAAAGTCCTGTTTATAAGCGTATAGTTGTAATTGGCGCTCCAGGTTCGGGAAAAACTACGCTGTTGAAATATTTAGCTTTAACTTATGCTCAACAGAAGCAACGTCGGCAGCATCGGAAAGCACCAAAGCTGATTCCAGTATTACTATATCTACACAAGATTCGGGAAAAGATTATTACTGAAAATCCTCCCAATCTAGCAACTATAGTTAATGATGAGGTTCAGAATCAAGAATCTAGCTTAAACTTGGAACCTCCACCGCAATGGTTTGAGGAGAAGCAAGGAAAATGCTTGGTGATGCTAGATGGTTTGGACGAAGTCGCAGACGAAATTCAACGACGTAAGGTTAGTGGGTGGGTAGACGCTCAGATGCGGGCTTACCCGAAAACGTTTTTTATCTTAACATCTCGTCCTTTTGGTTATCAAAACGCTGAACTTCAAAATGTTGGAATTGTCTTAGGGATACAAAATTTTAATCTCCAACAAATGGAGAAGTTTATCTATAATTGGTACTTGCAAAACGAAGTTATTAAGCAAGCACGAAAAGAAGATCCAGGAGTGCGCGCTGATGCCCAAAGAAAAGCAAATGACTTAATTGGGCGGATTAAAAATTATCCACCTTTAGCAGCAATGGCACTCAACCCTTTGCTACTAACGATGATTGCTACCGTCCATGATAATCGAGGGGCACTTCCAGGAAACAGAGTAGAGCTTTATGCTGAAATTTGTGAAGTTCTATTAGTACGCCGACAGGAGGCGAAAGGTATTTCTGAAACACTTCAACTTAAAGCATCGCAAAAACAATTGGTTTTACAAGTGTTGGCGTTGGAATTGATGCGTAAGGAAGTTCGTGCGTTTAAACTTGATCAAGGAAAAGAAATTATTGAACAGCCATTATTAGATGTAGCAAGCGAAGAGGTAAAACCAAAGTCTTTTTTAGAGCATATTACAAATGTTAGTGGTTTGTTAGTTGAAAAAGATGTAGGCGTTTATGAATTTGCTCACTTGAGTTTTCAGGAATATTTAGCAGCATCTCAGGTAAAGGAAATTAATCAAGAACAACTTCTAATTGAAAAAATTAAGGATTCTTGGTGGTATGAAACCATCCGTCTTTATGCTGCTGGTAGTAACACTACTGAACTCATTCGTGCGGCTATGGATAATCCTAATGTTAAATCTTTAACTCTTGCCTATGATTGTTTAGAAGAAAGTAAAAGTGTTTCCCAAGAAGTACGACAGCAACTCGAAACCATGAGTTTGGAATCTCCAGAGCCAGAAATTGCTAAACTAGCAGCAGAGGTGAAGTTAGCAAGGAGATTGAACAAGCTATTACGAGTTGATGAGAATATTCAAATTGACCAAAGTTATATTACTCATGCAGAATATCAACTATTTGTTGACGAGCAATTAAATTCACCGCAACGTTTTTCTTCTGGAAGTGCTAAAAAGCCTGTCACTAATATTAGCTGTGAAAATGCTCTGGGTTTTTGTAGGTGGTTGAGTTTAAAAACAAGGTCAAATACTTTAGGAGAAGCTGAAAGCGAGGAAATTTATTATTACAGATTACCAAGTGCAATTGAATCCGAAAATTATAGGGCTAAAGAATATACAAAACTTAGATGTTGGACGATAGGAGAATGCATTGCGACAGAAACAGGTATTCGTATAGTTAAAGTCAAAGTTTCTCAAGATTATGGCAGGCTTGTAAATTACCTCGCACAAAAAGATTGGCAGAAAGCTGACAATGAAACAGCAGCTATAATGCTCAAGTTTGCTAATCAAGAAACTGAAGGTGAGCTTGATAGTAATTCTATTGCAAGAATCCCTTGTCAAACCCTAATTAATTTAGATCAACTTTGGTTGATATACTCGAATGGGTGCTTTGGTCTGGGTATGCAAAGCAGTATTTGGGAGAATATTCCAGGAAATCAAAGTCAAAAATTTGAACGCTTTACTAAAATTGTTGGTTGGCGTGATACTCGCAATCAATCTTTACTTAGCCATGAAAAAATAACTTTTAAATTAGATGCCCCACCAGGACATTTACCTTGTATTTGGTGCCTGAACATTGCTGGAAACACTGAAAAAATAAATATCCTCACAGCACTGGCACAAAAATTAATTGCCTGTGGAATAGAGCTTCCCCAACCTTTGTTTAAATTTGATGTTGTCACTGTTAATATACAAGGAAAAGAAATTCAACGACAACAGTGTCAAGCCAGATATTTTACCGAAGATTTAGGAAATACCATCATTTTGAATATGGTTGCTATTCCTGCTGGTACTTTTACTATGGGGGCTCCAAAAGATGAAAAAGGTAGCGAGGATTATCAACGCCCCCAACATCAAGTAACTGTTCAACCTTTTTTCATGGCTAAATATCCCATCACCCAACAGCAATGGAGAGCAGTAGCTGCACTACCCAAAATTAACCATAAGCTAAATCCAGAACCTTCTAATTTAAAAGGAGATAATTTACCGGTAGAAAAAGTATCTTGGTATGATGCGGTTGAATTTTGCTCCAGATTATCGAAGTATACAGGTAAAAAATACCGTCTTCCCAGTGAAGCGAAATGGGAATATGCCTGTCGTGCAGGAACTACTACACCCTTTCATTTTGGTGAGACTATTACTGGTGAGTTAGCTAATTATCGTGCTTTACAAACCTATGCTGAAGAACCCAAAGGAAAACAATCGAATCGAACTACCGCAGTAGGACAATTTCCTGCCAACGCCTTTGGGCTATTTGATATGCACGGCAATGTCTGGGAATGGTGTCTTGATGATTGGCATGATAATTATGAACATGCGCCGACAGATGGTAGCGCTTGGTTTGATGATAATGATAATAATAATCTTTTTCAAAAAAAACCAAGAGGCGTGCTGCGGGGCGGTTCCTGGGGCGGCCATCCTCAGGACTGCCGTTCTGCGTCTCGCTTCGACCTCTTTAGGGCCGTCCGCCCCGACAACCTCAATCTTATTGGTTTTCGTGTGGTGTGTGCCGTCGGGGGACCTATTAAGTAGCCTTTTATACTTTCTATCTATTACCCTTTGTTCTTTTTCATTTTTTCTTATTTTTGTCGCCTTTTGGGGACTCGAATTTTTTGGTAAAAATAAGCTTAGGGGTTTACTGCTGGGACAATACTTGCTATTATAACTGGTCTCTACAAAGCTTTAGCACATCGGATACCGCCGCATCATTTCCTCAATCTTTACAGCCTCCCCATCGGTCGTATAAACCACCCCTCCTGACATCGCGATCGCAATCCTTTTTTTTCTAGCCCACTCAAACCAAGCACTAACCTCATCGTTAGGTGTATTTTTCGGCTTCTCTCCATTTTTACAACTAGCAATAAACAAACCCGTGGGATTATCGCACCAACCTTCATCAATCGCTTCTTTAACCCGAGCGATCGCACCAGCAACATTACGATAATACTTCTTGATTACTCCCAAACAAGGATCTGGGTTAATTCGCAATCGCTTTAGCTCGGTACAAACTTCTTTCAACTCATGTTTTTGAGGTTTTTCTGAACTCGTAACGACTTCGACTTGCTCGGTCCGAAATTCATCCCCATTACAATCTGTGCTTTGTTCGATAACTTCTTCTGATTCTTCAACGTAGCCAGTTTTTTGCGGCTTCCACCCTTGGGCTTCAGATGTAATGGTATCCCAATCTGGCTCCCCATCTTTTTCTTTCCCACCAACGTTGTTGTTTTCAAAAAGCTCTAGGGAAGTTTTATTATATGTTGGCGAATTTTTCGGGCATTCGGGTGGAATATCTGGCGCTTTCACACTAATTTTTTGGCATCGAGAATAATCTATGGTTTCCAGAATTTTTTCTAGGTTTAATCTATATTCCGATGCAGTGTCTTTGGGGAATCGATGAGATGGTTTATCTTCTACCAACCCGTCAAACAATAATTCCCTCATGTGTTTGCTAATAGTTTCTCGACAATAACCCAAAATATCAGCCAAGTTCTCGAAAGTAATTCTCACCCAATAATTACCGTAATAATGTTTACCATCCAACCATGAAAGAATCGCAGCTTTGCACTTTTGACGGCGATTGAATGTAGCAAGGAATTCCTTGAGGATGTTGAGTGGGGGACGAATTTCCCCCAGTGTTGCGGAAATGAAACTAGTCATTTATCTCACTTCCTTCCCAGAGTCGCTTTAATAGATCTTCTTTGGTGGCTTCGAGTCTCTCGAATTCTTCAGGAGATAGCTCCCCAACAGCAGTTTTTAGTTCGTCTTTCTGTTTCTGTTTAACTTGTAGTGTGAGGGTTTCTATTGATACTGATTCATCTTCTGTTTGATAATTAGGTATGAAACTACAACAATGGTACAGAAACCGGAAGTGGCGCTTGTCTTGCGGGGGTAATTTTTCCCATATTTCTTTATTCCATCCAGGGGGAATATAGTTGAATTTTTTATAGGAGTAATCATCTGAAGCTGAGAGTAAGTTTTGTACTTGAGATTGGAGTAATCGTATTTGTTCTTCTTGCTTCATGAGTTTCCTATTCTGCTGTTCAAGTATTTCTGGCACACTTGACAGCAGTTCTTGATTTTGCGATGCTAATTCTGCTTCATGAGTTTTAGCAGCAAAATAACTCTGTGCTGCTGCAATTTCTGGTTTACGTGGATCGCCATTCATCGCTGTAATATAGCAAGCGTATCTAGATAATTTATAATCTTTCAGCACTTCCCTAAATGCCTGAGAAGCCCCAATTTGCGCCATTTGGACAACGTCGTCAAAATGGTAGGATACATTTACCCCAGAATTCTGAGCGCTAATTTTTGCTCTTGCTACAGCATCTTTTATTCTCTTCCAAGTTCGATATCCCATTGATGCTAATAATTCTGTTGCTAACCAATATTCAGTTCCGTCTTCATCAATTTGTTTAATTTGGTCAAATGGGCTGGTTTTATCACCTGCGGTAATCGAATTCATTATTCCTCCCAAGCAAACACGCGAAAAAGTACGGCGACGCTGTTAATACAAGCCACCGTCAAAGAAAACTAGTTAAGAAATCATTTATTAAGGTGTTCCCACACTTATTTGATATGCAGGAACAATAAATATCTTATCTATACAATGTATAGGCTAATGATTTTTTTGTCAATGCATAATCTAAAAAAGTATATACAGGACTACTATGCAAAATCCCCCGATTCATCATCAGGGGATTCAGAATTAACTTTTAAAGATTTACGAACGCGATTGCGCCATTGCCTGAGAAACAGAAGTTCGCCTCTCAGGCTGCTAATTCCCCCAGGACTTGCTCTACTTTTACTAATCTTTTCTCCAGTTCTTCAATCTTCTGAGATTCGTTTTTGTGAGGGGTTTTTAGATATTGCCTCATATATTCAATTATTAATTCCGTAGCAGAGGTATTATGTTCTCTTGCTTTCTTGATAAAAGCTTCTTTCAGCTCATCATCAATACGGATGTTCAATTGACCCATAATCTTTCCTATATTTTATTAGTCTATACATAGACTAGCTTCGTTTTTATGTGTATGCAATGCATATACTTACTTATTGCATGACAGGTAAGGCTTTCACATATTATTGTATATACAAATTATAGAAATGCATTGACAAAAAGACTAGGTTTTGTATATGCTAATGATATACAAGAACTCATGCAATCGCCTTCTCGCCTAGTAAGCAAAAGCAATTGCAAGAGCGACTTACAGGGATTTTCAGTATTTAATTTTCCTGGTTCGGATGATTGATAACGATTGACTTTATGCTATACACCAAGCAAAAGTCAGTAATTTTCAGTTTTTACAGGTAATCGCCAATTAGAGGCGTACCGAACGCTTTTTAACTGAATTTGTATTATGTGTAGTTGTGCAACCTTCTAATTAGAAGGTTAATTCGGCAGCCGTCTGCCGAATTGATTTTTAACTATACATTTGATAGTTTACTGTAGTGCTTTTGTTAGTGCAAGCACCACGCCTATTAATTTAAAAACCCGCCTTTTGGCTGGCGGGTTTTTCCTTGAGAATCGTTTCTATAACTTTTTCGTGAGCCTGCCTAAGAGATTCGTTTTCCTCTCTCAGGCGGCTAATTCCCCCAAGCTTGCTTCCAATTTTTTCTCTAATATGCTTTCTATCCTCTCAACTCTTTTTTCTAATGCAATTTGTTCAACTGGTTTCCGGATGTCCACGTATTCGCTTATAAACTGCATTAACACTTCACTGGCATTTTTGCCTTCATTTTCTGCTTTCTTTTTAAAAGCTTCCTTCAACTCAAGGGGAATTCTTATCGTTAAGTTGGATGTCTTCATATTTAAAGGGCTTTCACTGCACTAACAAGTGTAACACCTGCACCAGTTAAGCATTGTAGTGCTTTTACAGTTTTCGCATTGACATTAGTAGTGCATTGCACTAACATTGATTCAAGCAGGCAAAAAAAGCCCAACAGTCAGTACCAGGAAAACTAAATCCGCCGGTACCCATCCGCAGGAACCTACAGTAGAACAGAATTTGTAGCATGTGTATTGGTACACCTTCTAATTAGAAGGTGTCCACAATAGAAGACTAACGAATTGACTTTTATCTGACTATTCGTTAGTATACCGTCATGCTCTTGTTAGCACAAGAGTTAAAAATGAAATCAAAAACCCGCCTCGTGGCTGGCGGTTTCTTCATGGGAAACAACATCAATCATTTTTTCTTTCATCTGCCTGAGAGATTCATTTTCTGCTCTCAGGCGAGCAATTCCCCCAAGCTTTCTTCAATAATCCTCTCTACTCGGCTTAATCGTTGTTCAATGGTCATTTCTATGTTTATGCCAAGGTACTGGTCAATAAAAGCTGTAAGTACCTCAGTGGTATTCTTGCCTTCTTGTTTCGCCTTCCTGCTCAAGGCTTCCCTTTTTTCAGGATCGATTCTTATAGTAAGTCTTGCTTGTTCTGCCATTCTATTTCCTTAGTTAGTGCCGGTACTAACAAATATAGCGCCACTTTCACCAATTTCTAGAGGTTTAAGATTTTGATTGTACTAACGAGTTGACTTAAGTACTAACAAAGTACTAACATGTAGGTAAGCAAGATTATTCTTGATGACTTTCAAGCAATCTTAAATAAATACAACCATGGGGAAGGCACTAGTTTTCTCAGGACAGTCCTTCCCCATGGAGGTAAAACCCAACTTTTTAAAAGTAGGATATCTAAATTATGACGCATTCAGCCTTCAAACAACAAGCCCTTGATAGTAATAAGAGGGAACAGCTTATTGCTGTAGACTCAATTGAAATACCCCTGACTGATATTAGAGCAGTAGAAATTAGTCCTTATCACCACAATATTTACGCTAGCGATAAATTGATAGCCAGCATCACCCACGACTCGCATGACTTCGTAACGCAACGCTCGATAGTAATCATAAACAACATTGAAATTCATAGAGCCAATACCTGGGCGAAGTGCTACCACTACATCAAATTGCACTACAACCAAAGAACATTGCCTATACAACGAGAAAAAACAGAGTCAGCTACCACCACTAATGACACTAGTTACCAAATCGCTGCTGAGTGCGAAAACTTTGGATTTAAACTCGACCACGATGGTATTTACTACAACGATGTAAAGCTTGGTGAAGTTGGTTGTACAGACGACAGATGGTGGGTATATAGAGCATCCTCTGAACATCAACTACAAATACCTTGTAATTCAGTATATGATGCAGTTTGGTCGTTGTGGATGGCAGAAGTTTCAAATGGACTTACTCAAAGCCCGGTATCATTTGAACAAAGTGGAAATTATTCCATCAAGTCGCAAGCGTTGAACTTTTTACCGAGTAACGATAACCCAGATGCACCAATTCCGATTCAAGCAGCTTCCGAACTACCTATAAGAGAACCCCTCAAACACCTGCTAATAGGTTCGCCCAAAGCCGTAACCAGCACGATTCGTTATTTTCATCAACTCGGCTATGCTCAAGTGGGTGATTGGAGTCCGCTTTTACCAACCGTCAATCCAGGAGAAGTGATGAGTATTTTGAGCAAACAAATTTTGGTGCAGGCATGAGTTAGGTCAAGTATTGCAAATTATGAAGCGCCTAGGGCGTGTTTTCAAACCCTAACCCCCCTTGCGGCTAAAGCCTGGAGCTACTGCACTATCCCCCAAAGGACTAAAAACCCAGATTTTTCTAGTCCGCGCAGGCGGACGAAGGTAGGTATAGCCTCACCCTTATAGGGTGAGGAGTACTGTTTTCAGTCTCGTGCCATACAACAGGTAACTACACCCGTCCTTCGGACACCCCTCTCCGATGCTTTGGAGAGGGGAAGGGGTGAGGTTGAGACTGTATTGCGCCCAAGTGAAATTCGCTATATATACCCCCCAAAAATATTTTCATTCTAAACCTTGACCACTTGGTTTAAGTTATGTTAGTTTTAGATTATGGTTAAACAACAGGCGGACTTCCAATGACTCGCGGACCCGATAAGCAATTTAACACAGAAATAGCCTTAAGCAAGGCAATGGAGGTGTTTTGGGCCCATGGCTACGAAGCCGCAAGTCTTTCTGAATTGCTCAAACAGATGGGGATTGGCAAAAAAAGCTTGTATGACACCTTTGGTAACAAGCAGTCGCTGTTTCTCAAAGCGTTGGATTACTACGCTCGCACCAATATCCGGGATATACGCGATCGCCTTTTAGCAGAAGGTTCTCCTTTAGGGAATCTGAAGCAATTACTGTCACAATGGCAGGAGATGCATAGCCAACCTGGTAGTTGCGGCTGTATGCTCGGTACCAATATTGCCGATTTCAATACAGACGACAAAGAAATAGCTTCCATCATGCGTAGCTATTTACAGCAGGTAGAAGATACTTTTACGGCAGTCCTAAAACGCGCCCAATCAGCGGGAGAATTGAGTTCTAAGGCAAATCCCCGAAACCTAGCTCGTTTGTTGCTCTGTACGACTCAGGGTATGGCGTTAATAGGTAGGGTAATGGATGACGAAACTACCTTAGAAGGGGCGGTGGAAACTACGATTTCCCTTTTAGAACACAGCTAATTTTTTTTGGTCTAACTTAAACCGATTGTTCAAAGTTTTTAATTACAAACAAATTAGGAGAAAATCAAATGGCTTACGATATCAGCAACAAAACCGTTCTGGTTACAGGTGCAAATCGCGGCATTGGTAAAGTACTGGTTGAGACATTTATCGAACGTGGAGCCGCCAAGGTATATGCTGCCGTTCGTAAACTCGAAAGTGTTTCCCAACTGGTTGAAAAATATGGTGATAAGGTAGTTCCGGTTCAGATTGATTTAGGCAATCCCCAATCTATTACTGCTGCGGCTGAAACTGCTTCTGACGTGGAGGTGGTTGTTAACAATGCTGGAGCTTTTAAAGGAACTACTCCTTTAGCATCAGATGCAGTAGAATCCCTTGAATTTGAGATAAATATCAACGTGTACGGTCTAATTCACATGGCTCAAGCCTTTGCGCCAATACTCAAAGCTAACGGTGGTGGTGTGTTTGCCCAACTCAATTCTGTGGTTTCCATGAAGACATTCTCCAACTTTGCCACCTACTCTGCTTCCAAAGCTGCGGCCTATTCCATTACCCAGGCCTTGCGGGAACTATTGAGCGAGCAGGGGACAACCGTGTTGAGCGTTCATCCCGGCCCCATTGCCACAGATATGGGTGATGAAGCAGGATTAACTGAGATTGCAGAGCCTCCGACTTTAGTCGCTGAAGCTATTATTGAAGCCTTAGATAATGGGGATTTTCATGTTTATCCTGGCTCAATGGCAAAGCAGATTGGCAGTGCGTATGAAAGCTATGCAAAAAATGTTGTCGAAGTCAATATGTCTGAAGGTTAATTATTGTTAGGTAAGTAGGAAAAATTATTCTTCAGACAAGGCAGGGAGCTAACTTTAATACACAAGGGCGCTGCGATTCCTCGCACCAAACAACCGTAAAGAATGCTATCTAGTTGTCGATTTCATTAATTCTGACGGCTTGTAGAGACGTTATATATAACGTCTCTACACAATTTCGGGAAAAACGAACCAGTCAAAACTAATGAAAAAGACTACTAAAGCAACGTGTGCGCTAGTGTAATAGTTGAAGTCTTATTGATAAACTCCCGTGTTGCACTGTAAATATCCAGGTGTATGTTTAAGTTTTGCTATTTTAATCTCAACTTTGACGGGTTGTGCAAATACTCCCTTTGCAGAAAATCTGGAGAAATCTTTACAAGCTGATTCCAGACTAAAAGATAACCCAGGTGTTTTCGGTGCCAAGCCAGTAAATGATAGTCAAAAACAACCTGCAAAAAGCCTACCCACTGATTTCCCTAAAGATATACCCATATATCCGAATGCTGTATTACAATCAGTTACTCCAAATGCTAATAATACAGAGTTTCAAGCTCGCTGGCTTAGTTCCGAACCCAGTAATTTTATAGTTAATTTTTACAGTAAAGAATTTAGGGCTAATAAATGGGAAGTTATCACACAACCAGAAGACGGGCAACAAGGAGAATTTAAAGCACAGCGTAATAATTCAGAAGTGAAAGTTTCTATCAAGCCAAAAACTGTCACTAATCCACAACCAAATCAATCCCAAACAACTACTGAATTAATTATCGACTATTCTCCTACTACTACTGTTTCCCAAACTACTCCAACTCCCAATGCTTCTAATAATTCCAATTCTAATAATTCCAATTCTAATAATTCCAATAACAACAATCCAGATTTTATTGGTCCCTTAGAACCTGATAATACAGCTTTGCGATCGCAAAACACACCTCAAACAACTATCTCCTCACCAGAATTTGACGATTTAAATAAAGCGCCCCAAGAATTACAGCCATATATCCAAGATGTAGCAAGTTTGGGTGTTTTATCAGTTCCAACCAATACCAAAAAAACTAACAGCCCTAAAAACGAATTTCAACCGAATACAAATACTACCCGTCGAGAATACGCACGTTGGTTAATTGCTGCTAATAACGCAATGCACGCCTACTCACCTTCTAAGCAAATTCGCTTGGCTGGAGAAGGCAATAAAAGTGCTTTTACCGACATTCCAAAAACAGATCCCGATTTTCCTGTAATTCAAGGATTAGCCGAAGCTGGATTAATTCCTAGTTCCTTATCTGGTGATTCTACACAAGTTTTATTCCGTCCAAATGCACCATTAACCCGAGAGCAAATGCTTTTATGGAAAATTCCCCTTGATACTCGTCAAAGTTTACCCAATGCTTCTTTAGATGCAGTCAAACAAACTTGGGGTTTTCAAGATGCAGGAAAAATCGATCCCAAAGCCTTACGAGCAGTATTAGCAGATTACCAAAATGGCGATCGATCTAACATTCGTCGTGTATTTGGCTATACAACCTTATTTCAACCTAAAAAAGCTGTAACTCGTGCCGAAGCCGCTGCTGCTTTATGGTATTTCGGTACACAAAGCGAAGGAATATCGGCAAAAGAAGCTTTGAAGTTAAAGCAATAATTAGTAATTTAAAATAATTTAAAGTAATTTAAAGTAATTCAAAATTTGAATCGGAATTATTCAAGAAAGGAAACTATAGCGCTATAGATTTTTATATAAGCCAACCCCCTGAAAACAGGGGGTTTTATCTAAATTTCGTAATTTATGCAGATAATATGAATATTTAACTATATCTTCATGAATCCTTTGTTGAATATAAAAACCAGATAAGGATATCATTTCTGAGTAATTTTACAGTGATTTTATGATATTAATAACAAAAGTTGTAAATACTTAAAATCCTAAATTAGATGCCCTTGTAAATATCTCTTTTTACAACAGCTTTGGGTGAGTTATAAGTCATAAAATAAATATCCTTGAACCACTCGTTTATCAGAAAATCACATACAGCACTTAGGAGAAGTTCGAGTACCGCAAAAATTGTCTAAAAATCTTGTGGTACGGGCAGAGAAAGCCCGTGCAAATGTACTTCATAAAGATGAAATATGCTGTAGTTACATAAGTATTTATATTTAGATTCAATCCCTTGTAAGTAATTCTCTCTAAAGAAAATATTTCCATTAATAAAGGTACCATGAAAAAAGCATTAACAGCGGCAGGATTTGTTCTTTTCTCATTTATGCTGTCGCCGAAAGCAATGGCTAGTAATTTTAATGAAAGGGGTTGGGTGTTAGG
>DESS01000078.1 GCA_002361335.1 Richelia sp. UBA3308 | reverse complement strand
TCTGCCATCTGCCTTTTTTGTAAAGCTTGTAACAGTTGTGCTTGTTCTATTTCCGACTTTCTACCGAAAAGTAAAATTGTAAATTTATGGGTTTAGGCGTAAATTTTTGCGAAGACATCCTTGAAATTCTCAAAGCAATTATATCATTCCGGTGCAGCGGTCATTAATATTATTTATACGATATTAGATTTACTATTATTTATAATTAGCAAATAATTAAATTCTAATATGAAAGCATTGTTTTAAGTCAAATAAAAAACGTTGGGAGTCGGTGTGAAATTGTTACCTTAAAAAAGTGAGACGCAGATGATGGATTTTTTTCGCTTCAATAATCTTCACACACTAGGTGTAATTTCATGTCTTTGAAACAAAAAATCGCGCAAGTAATTGTTTTGTCTTGCTTAATTTCTGCAAGTTTTATTCCTAGCGCATTTTCTGCTACTGCACCTCAAGAAACCATACAAAAATCAGAGTCACAAACATTATTAGCTCAAAGAAGAGGTTCACAAGCTTATGTATGTACTCGCGATCGAAACGGTTATGTGCGCCTAAGAGCTTACCCAAGCCTAAGAAGCCGTGTAATTGGAAGAATTAATAATCGACAATATTTGACTATATTAAGGTCAAGAAACAATTGGTATAGGGTTAACTACAGAGGTAGAACCGGTTGGGTAAGTAGAGATTTTGTTTGTAGAGGAAATCAATCTAGATATCCTTCTAGAAGAGATGCTTATGTATGTACTCGCGATAGAAACGGTTATGTCCGCCTAAGAGCTTACCCAAGCCTGAGAAGCCGGATAATTGGAAGAGTTAATAATGGACAATATTTGAATATATTAAGGTCAAGGGGCAATTGGCATAATGTTAGGTACCGAGGTCAAATTGGTTGGGTAAGTAGAGATTTTGTTTGTAGAGGTAACTCACCTCGAACTTCACAATCCAATTCTAGGAACAAAATAAGACTCACCATGTATATCAATATGTATGACGGGGTATACAGAACTAAGACAGTATATGTATCAGCAACAAGACCTGTTACAGATATCGTAGGAAAGGTGCTAAAAGAAAAATACATCCTTCCTAGTGGTGTTCGTCTTATAGATTATAAAGTTACAGTAAGAAACCGTATTGCGAGAATTTATTTTATAGTAGATCCCAATGCAAGATCAATTGGTTCTGCTGCAAGCAGTGAGATAGACAAACTAGAAAGCTTGAATGCAACATTAACCAGAAATTCTCAGCTAAATATTAATAAAGTTGTATTATTTGAGAATGGAGATAGAATAACCCCTGAAGTTTTTGATTTTTAAACTCACTACCGGGTAAATTTTACCCCCATCCCCTCTCCTTACTAAGGAGAGGGGTGCCGGTCGGGCGGGGTGAGGTTTTTACTGCACCACAATTTGCCTAACTAAAACACTCATCACTTCCCCTGGATTAGTGGGGCTAGGTAATAATGGACGACCATCACCCACTTGAGCATAACCCAGTTGATGTAAAACCTGAATTGTACCCATCACGGCTTTTGATGAACCAATTAACATATGCGGCCGGGGTTTCTCGTTCAGGGTTTGGATTGAGGGTAGCTTCATATTTAATGCTGCAACTGGATTCGTCGTTGGTTAAGAAATTCAACGCTTGCGACTTGATAAAATGACTTGCGCCTTTTTCAACATTAGTGGTGGTAACTGACTCTGTTTTTTCTCGTTGTATAGGCAATGTTCCTTTCTTATAGTGCCATGTGATGTAGTGGTAGCACTTTGCCCAGGTATTGGCTCTATGAATTTCAACATTGTTTATGGCTACTATCCAGGGTTGCGTTACAAAGTCATCCGAGTCGTGGGTGATGCTAGCTATCAATTTATCGCTAGCGTAAATATTGTGGCCGTAATAACTTATTTCTACTGTCTTAAAAATTTCTGGTACTATAGCCTGAACATTTTGTTCTAAACCACTTTCGAGTTCTGCTTGTGCTTCAGTTTGCTCCTGAACAGCTTCATTTAATTCTGAACCAGGAAATGCTTGCAATGCGTAAGCTTTATGCGTCATAATATCTCCTTCATGGGGGATGAAAGGCAACGCACTAGTTTGGTAGACGGGGCGTTTGCCTTTTAATTTTCTCTCATAAAATTATTGTATCACAAAGCATTTCAAAAAGCTTATTTGTAACGCAAAATTGTCTTAAATATCCTTTTGATAAAATGGGGGATTATAATTCAGTAAAATCATTGCAACGCAAAGTGTTGAGGAAAATGAAGCTTGATACACAGATAAACTTTCGCACTAGCAGCGAAATTAAAGAAGAAATAGAAAATATAGCCAAGAGTAGAGGTGTAAAGCCATCACAGCTACTTAACGAAATAGTAGCGAATTTCGTTAAGCAGCAAGATTCGGAGAAATCAGAAAAACTTAACCTTGATAAAATCTATGAATTGCTTTCGCAGCAAGGGCAACGGCTGGAGCTATTAGAGAAGCAACAGCAAGAAATGGGAAAAAAATCAGCTGCCTGAGAGAAGAAAATCAATCTCTCAGGCAACAACGCGATCGCGTCTTACAAATCATGAAAGAAACCCCGCCTCCGACAAACGACAAGGCGGGTTAAATTTTATTATCCTATTAGTAACGCAATGCAATGCTTTGCGTTACAATAAATTCTACAGCAAAACTAAAACAGCCATACAATAAGAAATTCTGAGGAGCGGCATAAGTTTTGTTTGCCATGATATCGTTATGTCCCCTGCATTGGAGAATATATGTCAAATCTTAATGTCACTAAATATGAAGGAGTCTTGGTTGTTGACTCTCGGTTGATTGCTCAAGAGTTAGGCATCAAGCATAAAAACTTTTTGGCAACATTAAATAAGTATATTGATGAGATTGAAGCTGATTGGGGACACGTCGCGTTTGAAACAGAGACTGTCATAAATTCAGTCGGGGCAAGCAATTGTGTAAAGTACGCCCTTTTGACGGAGCAACAAGCAACACTATTGATGACTTATAGCCGAAATACTTTTCAAGTCAGACTGTGTAAACGTCAATTAGTTAAAGCATTTGATAAAGCTAAGGAGATACAAAGCTCTGAACTAAACTTACGAATTACAGAAATAGAAAATAAGCTAGAAGCAGCTCTTCGTGCGATAACCTCTTTAAGCTCCGCTAACGCCCAACTTCAATCTCAAGTACAAAACTTACTCCTACACAAAATCAAACTACATTGCTCCTGGATGGAATAAAGAAATATGGGAGAAATGTTTCTGTATCATCGTTGTAGTTTCATACCTAACTATCAAACAGAAGATGAATCAGTATCAATAGAAACCCTCACACTACAAGTTAAACAGAAGCAGAAGGATGAACTAAGGAGGTATCTCCTGAAGAATTCAAGAGACTCGAAGCCGCCAAAAAAGAGGTATTAAAGCGATTCTGGGATGAGGAAGAAAATAATGACTAGTTTCACTTCCGCAACACTGGGGGAAATTCGTCCCCCACTCAACATCCTCAAGGAATTTCTTGCTACATTCAACCGCCGTCAAAAGTGCAAAGCTGCGATTCTTTCATGGTTGGATGGTAAACATTATTACGGTAATTCTTGGGTTAGGATTACCTTTGAAAATCTAGCTGATATTTTGGGTTATTGTCGAGAAACTATCAGCAAACACATGAAGGAGTTGATATTTGATGGATTGGTAGAAGATAAACCATCCCATCGATTCCCCAAAGACACCGCATCGGAATATAGATTAAACCTAAAAAAAATTCTGGAAACCATAGAGTCTTCTCGATGCCAAAAAATTGATATAGAAGCGCCAGATATTCCACCCGAATGCGCGAAAAATTCGTCAACATATAGTAAAACTTCCCTAGAGCTTTTTGAAAACAACAACGTTGGTGAGGAAGAGCATATTGGGGAACCAGATTGGAATAACATCGCATCTGAAGCAGAAACATGGGAGCAAGCCGTCTCCGAATCAAAAGAAGTTATCGAAGAAAGCACAGATTCTAATGGGGATGAATTTCGGATCGAGCAAGTCGAAGTGGTTACGAATTCAGAAAAACCTCAAAAACATGAGTTGAAAGAAGTTTGTACCGAGTTAAAAAGATTACGAATTAACCCAGACCCTTGTTTGGGAGTAATCAAGCTCGGGTTAAAGAAGCAATTCATGAAGGCTGGTGTGATAATCCCACGGGTTTATTTATTGCTAGTTGTAAAAATGGAGAAAAGCCGAAAAATACGCTTACTTCTGAGGTAAGTACTTGGTTTGAATGGGCGCGGAGGGAAAGGATTGTAATTGCGATGTCTTCTGGGGTGGTTTATACGCCCGATGGGGAAGCTGTAAAGATTGAGAAAATGATGCAGCGGTATCCGATGTGCGAATAATTTTATCAGTTATCACGGTATAATCTGACTGCTTTAAATAAAAAAACATTGTCAACACTGATTTGGAGTTGTAGAAATATTAAATTTAGCTGTAATTTTCACTTTTATAGAAATGTATACCTTGCCACCATTGGCAATGTGCTAACAGAGGAATTTAAGTATGGGATATGTAATTAGTACTGCAAACATGAAGGGCGGGGTGGGTAAAACTACTCTTACCGTCAATTTGGCGACTTGTTTGGCTAAAAGTGGTAAACGAGTATTGGTATTGGATTTGGATACCCAAATCAGCGCTACCCTTAGTTTGATGTCGCCGATAGATTTTGCCAAACTACGGAAAAACAGACGGACTTTAAGATATTTGATCGATGATATTGTAAAATCATCAAATAAGGCAAAATTAACAATTGAAGAGATTATTCAACAAAATGTTAGTAATCTTCCTAGACTTGATTTGTTACCGGGAGATATTGACCTTTATGATGAATTTGTTGTCTCACAAATGCTGCATGAACAAGCAGTAAATCTGGGTGAAAATAATTTTGAAACGATTTGGAATCGTTTTGAAAGAGTTTTGCTCGGTAAGATATTAGAACCAATTCGCGCTGATTATGATTTCATTCTTCTTGATTGCGCTCCCGGTTACAATCTTTTAACTCGCAGTGCTTTAGCTACTAGTAATTATTATATTCTTCCTGCTAAGCCGGAGCCTTTATCTGTGGTGGGTATTCAGTTGTTAGAAAGACGCATTGCTCAGTTAAAGGAAAGTCACGAACACGAAGAAAAAATAGATATCTCAATGTTAGGAATTGTGTTTACAATGTCTAATAATAATATCTTAACTGGTAGATATTATAAACAAGTCATTAACCGCGTTTATCAAGATTATGGTGCTCAAAAAATCTGTCAGACGCAAATACCGGTTGATGTAAATGTGGCCAAAGCTGTTGATAGTTTTATGCCTGTTGTTTTAAATAATCCTCAATCAGCAGGTTCAAAAGCTTTTCTTCAATTGACTCAGGAATTGTTGCAAAAGCTTTAAGAGTGGTTAGTTGTTATTTGTTAGTGGTTATTTGTTAGTGGTTAGTTGTTAGTAGTTAGTTGTTATTTTTTAGTGGTTAGTTGATGGTAGTTAGTAGTAAAATTCTTCACTATCCACTATCCACTATCCACTATCCACTATCAAAATTCTTCTGCTAATGCCGAAACACACCTTTCACACAGCAGCGGATGTTCTTTTGATTCTCCGACTTTAGTAGAGTAATTCCAGCATCTATCACATTTTTCGCCATCTGCTTTTGTGACACCAATATCCCAGTTATCCGATCGCAATTTATGCTGACAATCTTCTATTTGGGAAGAATCTAACATTTCTGCTTGGGAAGTCAGGAAGAAATACCGAAGTTCATCTACACCATTTTTATTGTTATCATTCAGCAATTTCACTGAATTACGCAATTCTTCATCTTTGATGTAGAGTAAAACTTTTGCTTCCAAGGAAGAACCAATCATTTTATCAATTCTGGCTTCTTCCAAGACTTTATTCACATCATTGCGAATTTGACGGATTTTATCCCAAAATTTGACTGATTCGGGATTTTTCCATTTATCTTCTAACTGTACCCAACCGGCTTCAAATACGGATTTGTAAGGTGTTTCGTAAGGTAGAAATTGCCAAATATCTTCCGCCATGTGAGATAATACTGGAGCGATCGCCTTTGTTAAATTCTCCAAGGCAATTTGCATTACTGTTTGACAGCTACGACGGCGATCGCCATTCAAGCTACTGATGTACAATCGATCTTTACCCACATCTAAGTAGAAGTTGGATAAATCGACGATGCAGAAGTTTTGTACTGTTTGGAAAAATCTAGAAAATTGAAATGTCTCGTAAGCTTGAGTAACTTCTGTAAATACCTCCATTATCCGATGCAGCATATATTTATCAATTTCTGCTAAATCCTCAAAAGCCACTGCATCAGTTTGAGGATTAAAATCATGCAAATTACCCAATAAGAAACGCGCTGTATTGCGAATCTTGTTACGGATATCCATGATTTGCTTCAAGGTATTTTTACCAATACCTACATCGTTAGTGTAGTCTACCGATGACACCCACAAGCGCAAGACATCGGCACCGTAAGCAGGATCTTGCTTTTGATTTTTCCCACCTTCAATAACTATTCTAGGATCAATTACATTACCTAAGGATTTACTTTGCTTAAATCCTTTTTCGTCTAAAGTATAACCGTGAGTCAACACTATTTTATAAGGTGCAACGCTGTTTATCGCGACGCTGGTAAGCAAACTCGATTGGAACCAACCCCTATGCTGGTCAGAACCTTCTAAATATACATCAGCAGGATAGCGCAATTCCGGACGCTGTTCAACTACGGATGCCCAGGAAGAACCGGAATCAAACCATACATCCATGGTATCCATACCTTTACGGTATTTTCTGCCGTCATTTCGGTATTTCTCCGGCATTAAATCTTCTACCGACAATTCCCACCAAGCGTCGGAACCTTTTTCAGCGATAATTGCTTGCACATGCTTAATAGTGTCTTCATTCAACACTACTTCGTTGGTTTCCTCATCGTAAAATACCGGAATCGGTACTCCCCAACTCCTTTGACGAGAAATACACCAATCGCTTCTATCTGCTACCATTGGCGTTATCCGGTTTTGCCCTTGGGCAGGAATCCACTGTACCGATTGAATTTCTTTGAGTGCAGTTTCACGAAACTTCTCCACCGAAGCAAACCATTGCTCCGTAGCACGGAAAATCGTTGGTTTTTTAGTCCGCCAATCGTAAGGATATTTGTGAGCATAGGGTTCGTGTTTAATCAGTGAATTGGCTTCTGTCAAAGCATCAATTATTGCTTGATTACCTTCACTAATTTGGTCCTTTCCACCGACAACCTTCAATCCGACAAACTTTCCGGCTTCCTCAGTAAACTTACCATCTCCATCCACCGGCGCAAGAATTGGTAAATTATAACGCTGACCGACAATGTAATCTTCTTGACCGTGACCAGGTGCCGTATGAACTAAACCTGTACCGGATTCCGTAGTAATATAATCCCCACCGATAATCACCGGAGATTCTCTGTCAAATAAAGGATGACGGTAAGTAGAATTTTCTAAATCTTTACCTTTAAAAGTGGTTTTTACAGTTAACTTAGCCGCAAAAGTTTCCGAAAGACGTTCCGCTAAATCAGCAGCAACAATGAGATATTTAAACTTTACTGCTTCCTTTACTGCTTCCTTTACTGCTTCTAAATTATCAACTTCCACCACAGCATAATTAAGCTCCGGATTTACAGCTACCGCCAAATTACCTGGAATCGTCCAAGGAGTCGTCGTCCAAATAGCTACACCCAACTCCGGTAAAAACTCGGATAAATCTTGTTTGAGAGCATCCGATAAATTGGCGATCGCAAAAGCAGCGTAAATACTGGGTGAAGTATGTCCTTCGGGGTATTCCAACTCAGCTTCCGCCAAAGCAGTTTTAGAACTGGGACTCCAATGCACCGGTTTCAAACCGCGATAAATATAACCCTTGAAAAACATATCGCCGAAAACAGCAATTTGTGCCGCTTCATATTGGGGATTTAAAGTTAAATAAGGATTATTCCAATCTCCCCAAACCCCATAACGCTTAAAACCTTCTCTTTGTTCATTAACTGCCTCCATGGCAAACTCTCTTGCCTTATGTCGCAGCTTCAAAGGCGTTAAACTCTGCCTTTCTGCCGACTTCATAGCTTGCAAAACCTTCAATTCAATCGGCAAACCGTGACAGTCCCAACCAGGTACATAATGAATTTTATGTCCTTGTAAAATTTTATAACGATTAATAATATCTTTAAGAATTTTATTTAAAGCGTGACCAATATGTAGCGAACCGTTTGCGTAAGGCGGTCCATCATGCAATATAAATAATTCCCCGCTGTTCTCTTGGGAAAGGCGTTGGTAGATTTTATTTTCCGCCCAAAACTTTTGGATTTCGGGTTCTCGCTTTGTAGCATTTGCCCGCATATCAAACTTAGTTTTAGGTAAATTTACTGTATTTTTGTAGCTTCCTGATTCAGTCATTCGATTTTGGATTTTGGATTGTCTTCTTGTTGAATATTTGCAATTCCCATTATGGTAATCTTACCGAAACTATTTAAGTTGAGGGAAAATTATTTAGAAACCAACGATTAATATAATGTCCGGTTAAACAGTTATCATATCTGTAGGGGTCAATGAGTAACGAGTAACGAGTAACGAGTAACGAGTAACGAGTAATAGACATCTCCGGAAACAATCAAAGTCCTACTATCACTAGCTTCTTAACTGCG